>CAIPLM010000165.1 GCA_903865895.1 uncultured Rhodospirillales bacterium
CGGCGAAGGCGCCACGCCGCCCTTCGACAGTGATGCCGACAAGACCGTGCATGACTTTGTCCGGGTGCTGCTGCGCGAGGGCCGGGTGCCGGACGCCATCTTCGCTCCGGTGCAGGCGCTGCTGGGCAACAAGGGCGCGGTCGAGCTGACCGGGCTGGTAGGGTACTACAGCCTGCTGGCGATGCAGCTGAACACCTTCCGCATCCCAGCCCCGGGCGGCGTGCCGATTCCCTGGGAGAAGTAAACTCATAGGCCAGGGTGGTGGGGGCGTTGAACTGCTATAGCAGTTTCTGCTAAGGCAGTTCGGCAAGCAGGAACCCGCCGCCATGGCCATGACGCCCGAAGCCACCCGCAGCGCCCTCACCGGCATATCCGGCATCCTGGTCACGCCCATGGATGCCGAGGACCGCATCCGCCCGGAGCGCCTGGCGCCGATCATCGCCCCCTGCGCCACCGCCGGGGTGGATGCGCTGACCGTCAACGGCAATACCAGAGGTGGCTCGGTTTCTCGCTACAGCGTTTCGGTTCCGATAACTGGATCCCCTGCCGGTTGATACGCAGGTGTTGCCGCTGCCGTGGCCTCACGCAGGGAGGGCGTAGCCCGACCGGAGTTAGGCCACGGCAGCAGCGTCATCCTCATGCTGCCATGCTCTGCGGCAGGTGGTCGAGGTAGGCCTGCTCCGGCGTCCGCGCGCCAAGACTCGAATGCGGCCGCCGGCAGTTGTAGAAATCCAGATACCGGCCCAGCGAGCCGCGCGCATCGCTCACGCTCTCATAGGCCCGCAGATAGACTTCCTCGTACTTCACCGAACGCCATAGCCGCTCGACAAAGACGTTGTCGCGCCAGGCACCGCGGCCATCCATGCTGATGGCGATCGCGTTGGCCTGCAGCAATCCGGTGAACCCCGCGCTGGTGAACTGGCTGCCCTGATCCGTGTTGAAAATCCCAGGCCTGCCGTGGCGCGCCAGCGCTTCATTCACCGCGTCGAGGCAGAACTCGACCTCCAGCGTGATCGACAACTTCCACGCCAGCACCCGCCGGCTGAACCAATCCACCACCGCCGCCAAATAGACAAAACCCCGCGCCATCGGCACGTAGGTGATGTCCATCGCCCAGACCTGGTTGGGCCGATCCACCACCAGGTTGCGCAGCAGATACGGGTAGATCTTGTGCCCAGGCGCCGGTTTGGAGGTGTTCGGCCGGCGATACAGCGCCTCGATGCCCATCCGCCGCATCAGCGTTGCCACGGCCAGGCGGCCGATTATGATGCCCTCCGCGCGCAGTATGTCGCGCAGCATCCGGCTGCCGGCGAAGGGGTGCTCCAGATGCAGCGCGTCGATCCGATGCATGATCGCCAGCCGCGCCGCCGGCACCGGCCGCGGCAGCGCATAGAGGCTGCTCCGGCTCAGCCGCAGCAGCGACGCCTGTCGCGTCAGGGGCAGGACATTGCCGCGGTCGATCATCGCTTTGCGCTCAGCAGGCCGGCCTTGCTGCGCGCGCCGGATAAAAAATCCTTCTCCAGCGTCAGCTCCCCGATCTTTGCATGCAGCAACTTCAGATCGAC
>CAIPLM010000166.1 GCA_903865895.1 uncultured Rhodospirillales bacterium
CCATGGTGAGTCTCCCTGTTGATGACACGTGCGTGCAACCTATGCGTGCCGTGTCCGCGTCCTGATTGCCTCATTTTGCGCAAACTTTGTTAAGATCTTCTTAATTTTTCCCGAAATTAACAAGGTCATAAGATTTTTTGATGACCTCTTGCCGGGTCTAGTCCAACCTGAAGCCCCTCGCTCGGACATAGGCGCCCCACGTCGCGCGCTCGGGCTGAGCATATTGCCGTGCTTTGTCCTCTGACCAGGAATATGACGCCTCCGCGCCGAACACATCATCGCGACGGCGCTCCCGGTAGGGCCGGGTCAGGTTCCGCCGCGCGTCATACTCGGCGATATGCGAGTCCAGCGCCGCGTCATCATGCCGGTCGACATGCACGGTGGCGGCGAGCGGCAGGCGCGGGCTGATCGAGCCGCCATGGGCGGGCCAGCCAATGCACAGGCCAGCAACCGGAAACACATGTTCCGGCAGGGCCAGCACCTCGGACACCGCCTGGGCGTGGTTACGAATGGCGCTGATCGGCGTCGTGGTCAGCCCCACGGCCTCGGCGGCGGCGATGAAGGCGGAGAGCACGATGGCGGCGTCCACCGCGGCATTGAAGAAGGCGTCGAGATGGTCATTGACGAATTCATGGCCGCGCAGCGCGTGCACCCGGCGCTGGCGGCGATTATTGCCGCAGAACACCGCGAATGCCGGCGCCTTGGCGGCCCAAGGATTATCCGGCAGCAGGGCAGCGAGGGCGGCGCGCTGTCCGGCATCGGCCACCAGCACGATATCGGCCTGTTGCAGATCGCTCTTGGTCGGCGCCGAGAGCGCGACGGCGGCGAGCACGCGCAGCAGATCGGATCCGACGGGGCGATCGGCATAGGCGCGGATGGTCCGGTGATTGGCCATGCGCGCCAGGCTCTCCGCGCCCGGCAACGCCTCGGGCAGCGGCGGCGCGTCGCCAAATCGGGCCGCGAGGTGAGCCGCCAGTGTGACGCGATCTTCGTCCATTTCATGTCCTCCATCGCGCCATGCTGCGCTGATGTATGGGCCTAGACCAGGATCGCCCGCGATAGAAGTGGGGCGCGAAGGGTTAGGGCATCAGGCTCCCGGCATCGGAAATCTGCGGCATGCGCAGGCGCCGCGGCTTTTCTGGCGCGCAGCCTGCGGCGTCGCGCTTCAGCACGCGCAGCCCGTCGAAGGCAGCGATCTGGTGATAGCGCGACCAGGCGGCGGCGAATTCGGGGTCTGAGGCGATCAGCACCGAGACGTAGTTGATGCCTTCGCGGGTATCGACCACCGCGAGATCCGGGCAATTGGCGATGAAATCCTTCGCCACCCAGCGGCGGATCGGCCATTCCTTCGGCGCCGCGCCATCCTGCTTGGCTCGCCAGATCTCGCCCTTGAGCGCCCACATGCTGTCAAACCGGCTCGCCCAGGTCACGCCGGTGTTGTTCACCACCGGGAAGCCGAGCGCGATCCACTCCGAGAAGGCGATGTAGGTGCGCGCATGTTCCTTGCGGATCAGGCGCTCCAGCTTCACCTCGGTCGACAGCGTCGGCTCTACCGCACTTTCCACCCAAGGGCGCAACCGCTCGTAATCGGCGATGCCGAACAGCACCAGGGCACCTAGCACCAGCGGAACCGGGGCGAGGCGTTTGAGATGGGCGCGGTTGAGGCCACGCAACACGTCGCGGAACGCCTCGGCCGGGCGCGGCGGCATAACGGCGGCGAGCCACAGGAACAGCGCCAGCAGCGTGGAGATGGTGGCCGGCAGGCGGTGGTAGAACCAGTTCTTGCCCTGCAGCACGAACACCACGGTGGCGCCGATGGCGAAGGCGGTGAGCGTCAGCAGCAGATGGCGCTTGAAGGGCGAGCGGCGGGCCAGCGTGGTGTGGCTTGACCAGCACAGCATCACGATTACTGCCTGACCGAACAGCAGGCGCGAGCTTTGCAGCAGGATGTCGATGGAAGGCGTATCGGTGCCGCCATAGAGCGCGAGTGCCAGCGGTACCGCCTTCTCCAGGAAGGCGGGGCAGAATACCAGCACGCCGAGCCCGTAGGTGACCATGCTGATCACCGCCGCGATCGGCGCCGCGCGCATCATGCGATGGCCGCGGATCGCCGCCATGATCTCGATGGCGATGATCGCGAGGATATAGGAGGGCTTCAGTGCGCAGCCTAGCCCGGCGGTGATCCCGGCGAGGGCGCCGACGAGCCGCGGCTCCGCCTCGCCATCCAACTCACGTGCGTAGAGGCAGAGATAGGGCAGCACGGCGGCGATCAGCAGATGCTCGCGCTGGCCGAACTCGATGCCGGGCACCGCGAGCAACACGATGGAGATGGCGGCGAACACCGGAACTGGGCTGGCAAACACGTTGGCCCGCCCACGCAGCAGTTGCGCCGACCAGGCGGCGGAGCCGAGAAGCAGGAGCGCGAAGAACGGGGCGGCGATCAGCTTGGGCGCGGCGCCGAGCGCGGCGGCGATCCAGGCGGGCACCGCGTAGATCCAGATCACCAGCGGCGGATTGACCTCCACGAGGTCCTCATAGAGGCGCTGCCCCTCGAGCCAGCGGCGCGCGACATAGAGCAGCCAGGCGACGTCATCCTTCAGCGGGGAGCGTATGGCGGTGGTGAGCACCACGGCGGCCACGATGATCAGCAACGCAAGCGCGATCGCATCGCGGCCGAAGCCGGGATAGGGGCGGGAGTGCGGCCGTCCAGCCTGTGAGACAACAGCGCTCATGCGAGACCGGCGAACCGGCTCCCGCTTCGGGTGTGTCTCAAAATGGCGTCCGACATGTGCATCGTGGGTAAGGACATCCTGCGCAGCGGGGTGTTACGACAAAGTGAACGGGCGCGCCAAGGTTTTGAAATGTAACGTTGTGTGGCACTCGCCCGGTCGATCGCCCGAGATCGATTTTGGCACATTGCATGCGCTTCGTGACTGATCTGGCGCGCTGCGATGGCGGAATCGTGGCATGTTCGCCGTGCGCGGCGGCTACTCCAGCGTTGCGAGCAGCCCAGCCATCAGCCGGCCGCGCCACAGCAGGCTGTCGATCAGGATGAACTCCTCGAGCGTATGCCCGCCGCCGCCCTGCACGCCGAGTCCGTCCAACGTCGCGATGCCCATCGCGCCGGTGAAATTACCGTCCGAGCCGCCGCCGGAGCTTTGGTGGGGCAGGGCATGGCCGAGCCCCTTGGCGATGCGTTCGGCATGGGCGTGCAGCGCCAGCACCTTGGCGTCCGGCTCCCACACCGGGCGGGTGACGCCGCGAGTGACTTTGAACTGAACGTCATTCCCGGTCGGC
>CAIPLM010000167.1 GCA_903865895.1 uncultured Rhodospirillales bacterium
CCTGCCGCCAGGTCCAGAACGTGACCTCGCCAGCCTGCGCGGCGGCGCCGAGGCTGCCAGCCATCACGAGGGCGGCCAGTGCGCGGCGCCCGAACGTCTTCCCGATCATATGCTCTCCCTGGCGGACGCGCCCGCCGTGTTGTTGCGTGGTGGTGACCGTACGGCGCGGGCGGCGTCTGTCAAGGCACCAGCAGCGCCGCCACCGCTGCGACGTTGGTCGCGCTGTCGATCTGCCACAGCGCATCCAACGCCGCCCGCGCCCGCGCCGCGCCCAGCACCGGCTCGGCCAGCCCGAGGAACTTCTCCTCCAGTGCCGCATCCGTCAGGGGGTTGGAGGCGGCACCATAGGGCTCGGGCATATAATGCTCGAACACCCGCCCATCCGTGGTCTCGATGCGCGTCTTGGCGGCGCGCTTGCGCGGATAATCGGCCTCGCATTGCGCATCGACATGCACATGCACCTTGGCCGTCTGCGCGAGAATCCGCGCATCCGCGCGCTCGGCGGCGCCGAATTCGTGCAGGCTGGCCTGGCGGCGCACCAAGGTGGCGGCGATCACGAAGGGGAAGGACATCTGTGCCGTCGTCATCTCCGACCACCCAACCGCGGCGTGCGAGGCCGCCACCGCATAGGTGCCGAACTCCATCCGCGCCACCTGCTCGGGCGCGAGGTCCTGCTCGCCGAGGATGTGCAGCACGCCGTCGATCGCCGAATGGATGTGGCGGCAGCAGGCGTAGGGCTTCATGTAGCAATTGGCGATCGCGAAGGCGGACTTCGCGTTGTTGTCACCGGAGCCCATGATGTCGATGCGCTCGGGGTCCCGATGGCCACCAGAAAACGCATTGAAGTAGCCGTCCCCGAACTCCAGCACCCCACGCGGCGCCGGCAGCCCCTCCGCCGTCAGCAACGCCGAAAGCAGCCCCTCGCGCGCGGCATGGCCGGGATGGATGCGCTTCACGTCACCGCCGGCGAGGAAGCTGAACAGCCCGGCGGCCGAGGAAGCCGCGGTGCCGATCGCCTGCTCCATCGCGTCGGCATCGAAGCCGAGCAGGCTCCCCGCGGCCGCCGCACTGCCGAACACCCCTGCAATCCCGGTATTGTGGAAACCGCGCAGCCGCGAGGCCGGATGCCCAGCCGCCGCGATGCGGCACACCGCCTCGTAACCCGCGATCACCGCCAGCAGAAGTTCCGCCCCACTCGCTCCCCGCGCGGCGGCCATCGACCAAGCGGCCGGCACAACCACCGTGCCGGGATGCACCGAGCCGGAGCGATAGCCGTCATCCAACTCCAACCCATGCCCCGACGTGCCGCCGAGGTACGCCGCCGTCAGCATGTCGTAGCGCGTAGCAAATCCAGGCACCGGAACGTCGCCCGTGCCATGCACACGCCCCAACACCCGCTCGGCGATGCCGGTGACTTCCTGCGTCGCGCCCGCGATCACCGCGGCGAGCGTATCGATCAAATGCCGCCGCGCGGCATGGCGGGCGAAATCATCCACCTGATCGAGCCGCAGCGCCGCGAGGAAACCCGCGAGATCGGAGGTCGGGCCGGGTTTGCTCAGCACGGGATGGAGGGCGAGTTCGTTCATGGGGGTCTCCTGGAGCGTGATCGTTTGAGGCCGACAGGTCAGAAAACGTGAATCACGCGACAAAACAAAGAGCTAGGGCGCGATCGGAACGCCTACCAGTTGCGATCGCGCCCTAGCGCATGCCGGTGATGGAGGCGGCCATGGCGCGGGGGTCGCGCATCGGCCAGCGCCCGGCATCCACCTGGGCGATGAAATCCCCGACGATACGGTTGAACTGGTCGGGGTCCTCAAGGTTGATGCCATGGCCGCAATTCGGCATCACCGCCAGCGCCGAGGACGGAATCGTCTGCTTCATCAGCACCCCCGGCGCCAGGCACGGCCAATCCTCATCACCGGTCAGGATCAGGGTCGGCACACGCAGCCCCTGCATCTCCGCCTGCAAATCCCACAGCGACGGCCGCTCGCGCTGCACGCCGAGCTGCGTATTGGCCGAACCCACCGCCGAATGCTCCGCCAATTGCCGCTGGAATTCGGCAAACCCCCGCGGGTCCTTGTTCTGGAACTGCACACGGGTGGGGCCGAAGGCGTAGCGATCGGCGAAGGCCTGCATCCCCTTCTCGCGGATGAACTCCACCGTATTCGCCCCCTCGGCGCGAAACCCATCGCGCGTCGCCGGGTCCGCCCCATAGCCGCAGCCCGCCACCGTCAACGAGCGCGCCCGCGAGGCATGGCGGAAGCCGTAATGCAGCGTCGCGAAACCGCCCATCGACAGCCCGACGATATGCGCCTGGCCGATATTCAGCTGGTCCAGCACGGCGGCGATATCATCGGCGGCCCGGTTCTGCGAGTAGAACGACACGTCCTCCGGCACGTCCGACGGCGGAAAGCCGCGCGCATTGAAGCTGATCGCCCGGTAGCGCTGGCCGAAATGCCGCATCTGCGGCTCCCAGCTCCGATGATCGCCGGCGAACTCATGCACGAAAATCACCGGCATCCCGGCGCCGGTCTGCTCGTAATAGAGCTTCACCCCATCATCGGCGATCGCGTGCGGCATGCTGTCCTCCCGTCGTGGCTGTCGCTCACATGCGACGCAGATTGAACACTGTCCAGCCACCTTTCGGCACGCCGGTCAGTTCCCGCCGATAGGCGGTGATCGGGTAGTAGGTGCCGAGCGGAATATACGGCACCTCCTGCCACACACGCTGCTGGATCTCCCGCGCGATCGCCTGCCGTGTGGCGAGGTCCGGCGCGTCAAACCAGCGCTCGCGCAGGGCGGCGATCTCGGGGAGCTTGATCCAGCCGAACCAGTTATCGGTGATGCCGAGATGGGCGGCCGGGTCGTAGCGGTTGAAGCCGTTGAACCAGGTGAAGAAAATGCTCCACCCGCCCTGTTCCACCGCCGCCCGATTGCCGCGGCGCTGCACCTGGGTGCCGTAATCCATGGTTTGCAGATCGACGTTGAAGCCGATGCGCCGCAGCAAATCGGCGCCGACCTGGGCGACGGCGAACAGGCTCGCATAATCGGCCGCCGCCATCACCACCACCCGCTCGCCCTTGTAGCCGGAGGCCGCGAGAAGCTGCCGCGCCTTGGCGACATCCCCCGCCATCACCTCAATCCCGGCCTCGGTGCTCATCGGCTTGCCGACGCTCCATACCCCCACGCGATCGCGCCACACGTCGTGGTCATCCCCCGCGATCGCCGTCATGAAATCGGCCTGACGGATCGCCGGCAGGATGGCGCGCCGCACGGCGGGGTTGTCGAAGGGCGGATTGAGGCCGTTGAAGCGCATGATCACCTCGCCGCCGATGGCGTCGTTGATCTGCACGCGCAATGCCGGGTCCCGCCGCAACGCGGGCGCGAGGTCGGGCGGCACGTCGGCCCACCAATCCACCTCACCCTTTTGCAGGCTCGCGGCGGCGGTGGCGGCATCGGGGATGATGCGCCACACCACACGCTCGAAGGCGGCGCGCTTGCCGCCGGCCAGCCAGCTCGATGGCTCCGGCCGCGGCAGGTAGCCCTCGAAGCGGCGATACACCACCTGCGCACCCACCACCCGCTCGCCAGCGCTGTAGCGATATGGGCCGCTGCCGATGATCTCCTTGATCTGCCCCTTGCCGACACCCTCCAGCAGGCGGCGCGGCATGATGAAGGGCGTATAGGTGGCCGGCTTGCCCAGCGCATTGGGCAGCAGCGGAAAGGGCCGCTTGAGGCGAAATTCGAACACCCGATCGGAGACCACATCGAGCCTGTCAGTGGCCGCCATCAGGCTCATGCCGAACACGTCGATCCCGGCCCAGCGGCGGATACTCGCCACCGCATCCTCCGCCAGCACCGGCGCACCATCATGGAAGCGCAGCCCCTCGCGCAAGGTGAGCCGCCAGCGCAGCCCATCCGGGGAACTCTCATGGCCTTCCAACATTTGCGGCCGCGGCTGCAACCCCGCGTCCATCGCGTAGAGCGTGTCGAACACCATGTAGCCGTGCTCAACGGACACATCGGTGCCGGAGTAGTAGGGGTCGAGCACCGTCACGTCGGCGACCGGCACGAAGTTCAGCGTGCCGCCGGTTTGGGCATGGCCCGGCCGCGCCAGCGCCGCCATCAACGCGCCGCCGACCAGCGGCCGCCGGGCGAGCCGCATCACACCACCCGGCGCAGCAGGGAGACGGCGCTGTCCACCGTCAGCAGGCTGCGGGCCCGGAACCGCTCATAGGCCTGCGCCGCCTCCTCCCCCTTATTGCCGAGGAACCAGCGCGAGCCCTCCCACGCGCCGAGATTGCGGTACCACGCCATCAGCCAAACCCGCGTGAGGCCGGCGGCGGGCGGGGTGCGGCTGCGCCAGAAGCCGATCACGCGGGTATCATGCACGCCCTCGAAATTGTCCCAGGCGGAGACGGAGAGCTCCTGGAGGCGCGGCCAATCACCGTCCGCGCAATCAAACCAGCGATGCGAGAATACGCCCTCGATCTCCGGGATGGTCTCCCCCGCCGCCGGGCGGGGGGCGGGTTCCCAGAATTCGTGGCGCTCGATACCGCAGGGGATGCCGGCCAGCAGGTCGCAGGCCCGGGCGGTGGCTTCGTCAGGAAATTCGCTCAGCAGCACCGCGTGGTTGTTGCTGAGCCCGATCATCGGCGTGAAGGCGGCGAACACGCGGCCGCCGGCGGCGCGGGCGGTGGCGTCGGCCTTGGCGGCCAGCCCGGCGACGCGGGCGGCATCGCGCGGCAGGGTGGCAAGCACGTGGTGCTGATAGATCATCATGGTTTTCTCCCTGCACTCACGCTAGCGCCGCTTGGCACCGCATCCAAGCCATGGTGTGCTTCGCCACCCCCCGCATGAGTGCCGCAATGTCCAACCGCTCCCCCCTCGCCGACCCTGCCTGGCAGTATATCGAGCATAGCTCGATGGAGGATTTCACCGCGGCCGATTGGGCGGTGATGAACGCCCAGCGCGCCATCTTCACCCGCAATCACCAGGCCGACCTGGTGATCGCCATGCTGCGGGCGACCTCCAACGTGCCCTCCTTCGGCTACCGCATCAGCAATTTCCGCCACTGCCTGCAATCCGCCACCCGCGTGCTGCGGGCGGGGCATGACGAGGAGACGGTGGCCGTCGCCGTGCTGCACGACATCGGCTTCGACGCCTGCCCCTCCACCCACGGCGATTTCGCCGCCGCGCTGATGCAGCCCTATATCTCGCCGCGCAACCACTGGATGCTGGAGCACCACCAGATCTTCCAGGACGTGCACGCCCCCCACTACCCCGGCGTCGACCCCAATGCCCGCGACCAATGGCGCGGCCATGAGCACTTCGCCTGGACCGCCGAATACGTCGCCAAATTCGACCAGGACGCCATGGAGCCCGACGAGGACATCCTGCCGCTCGAAGCCTTCATCCCCGCCATCCACCGCCTCTTCTCCCGCAAGCCACAGCCGCGGCCCAACGCGACGTGGCGCAGCGCATGATGATCACGGACGCCCTGCTCGGGGATGGGCGCCGCGTCGATATCACGGTGGCGGACGGGCGGGTCGCGGCCATCTCCGCGCATGCTGGACGGGCGGGGGAGACGCATCTGGCCGGTGCCCTGCTGCTGCCCGGTCTGGTGGAAGGCCATGTCCATCTCGACAAGACCCTGATGGGCCTGCCCTGGCGCCCCAACGCCCCCGCCCCCAGCGTGCGCGGCCGGATCGAATATGAGCGCACCCATCGCGGCGGAATCGGCCCGGTGCAGCCCCGCGCCCGTGCCTTGATGGACCGCATGATCGCCGCCGGCACTGTGGCCGTGCGCACCCATACCGATATCGATGACGCCTACGGCCTCGCCAATTTCCACGCGGTGCTGGAGGTGGTGCAGGAATACCGCGCCAAACTGCCGATCCAGATCGTCGCCTTCCCGCAATCCGGCATCACCACCCGCCCCGGTGTCGCGGACCTGCTCGACGCCGCCCTGTCCGAAGGCGCCGACCTCGTTGGCGGGCTCGATCCCGTCACCATCGACGGCGACCAGAAGGGGCACCTCGACATCGTGTTCCGCCTCGCCGCCAAACACGGCAAAGGCATCGATATCCACCTGCACGACCGCGACGCCGGCGGCAACGCGCAACTCCGCGACATCGCCGCCCGCAGCCTGGCGGCCGGCATGCAAGGCCACGTCACCGTCAGCCACGCCTTCAGCCTCGGCACCGATGACGAAAACGACTTCGCCGCCACCGCCGACGCGCTCGCCAAGGGCGGTGTCGCCATCCTCACCTCCGCCCCCGGCCCGACCACCATGCCCCCGGTGAAACCGCTGCGCGCCCGCGGCGTCACCATCTACGGCGGCAACGACAATATCCGCGACCTCTGGTCCCCCTACGGAAACGGCGACATGCTGGAGCGCGCCTGGATGATCGCGCAGAAACAAGGCTTCCGCAGCGACGAAGACCTGGCTTTGGCCTACGACGTCTGCTCCACCGAAGGCGCCAAAATCCTCGGCCTGCCCGCCCACGGCATCACCGTCGGCGCGCCGGCCAGCTTCGTCGCCCTCCCAGCCGAAAGCCTCGCGGAAGCCATCGCCGAACGGCCGCGCAGCCGCGCGGTCTGGCTCGCCGGCATCAAGCAATAGAAAGAAGGAACACGCCCATGGAAATCTCCCTCGCCGGCCGCGCCGCCATCATCACCGGCGGCAGCAAAGGCCTCGGCCTCGCAATGGCCAAGCGCTTCTCGATGTCCGGCGCCGACGTCGCCATCCTCGCCCGCGGGCAGGAAGGGCTCGATGCCGCCCAGGCCGAACTCACCCCCACCGCCAAAGGCAAAATCGTCGCCATCGCCTGCGACGTCTCCAAGGCCGACGAGATCGCCCGCGCCTACGAGGCGGTGATGAAGCGCCTCGGCCACATCGATATCGTCGTCAACAACGCCGGCACCTCGCGCACCGGCGCCTTCGAAACCGTCACCGACGAAATCTGGCAGGAAGACCTCGACCTCAAACTCTTCGCCGCCATTCGCCTCACCCGCCTCGCCTGGCCGCAAATGAAGGAACGCAACTGGGGGCGCGTGATCAACGTGCTCAACATCGGCGCCAAAGCCCCCCGCGCCGGCTCCGCCCCCACCACCATCAGCCGCGCCGCCGGCATGGCCCTCACGAAAGTGCTGGCCGGCGAAGGCGCCCCCAACAACATCCTCGTCAACGCCATGCTCGTCGGCCTCATCATCACCGAACAGGTGAAGAAGTGGCACGTGCTGCGCGGCGGCAACGTCACCCTCGAGGAACACATCGCCAATACCGGCAAACCCGTCCCCATGGGCCGCATGGGCACATCAGAAGAATTCGCCAACCTCGCCTGCTTCCTCGCCTCCGACCAAGGCGGCTACATCACCGGCACCGCCATCAACGTCGACGGCGGCATGTCGCCGGTGGTGTGAGCGGGAGGGCAGCGAAGGAAGGCCAGGGGCGCTGCCCCTGGACCCCGCTGGGGGCTGGAGCCCCCAGACCCGCATCCGTTGAAGAGGCTGCTGAAAGAGAGAGGGGGCCTGCTCCGTGGTTGCATCCACCGAGTCGGCCCCCTCTCTCTTTCAGCAGCGTTCCTTAGAGCAAGATTGTTTCAAGTTGACTTGTATCCGGCGTGTTCGAGGTATTGTTGACACTCGTTTTGGGTAAAGCGTTCGAGCACTGTGCCGATGGATCGCCAGGTGGCCTCGACGGTCCGTGGATCCTGCTTGCGCAGC
>CAIPLM010000168.1 GCA_903865895.1 uncultured Rhodospirillales bacterium
AAGACCTGCCCGGCCTGTGAGGCGGTCGTGCCGATATCGGTGCGCGAGTGTCCGATCTGCGGCTACGCGTTCCCCCCGGGCGAGAAGGACACGGCGCCACTCTCCGACTTCGTGATGACCGAGATCGACCTGCTGAAGCGGTCGAGCTTCCAGTGGTGCGATCTGTTCGGCGACGACGCCGCGCTCATCGCCAACGGGTTCAACGGCTGGAGCGGCATCTTCTTCCTCAACGGACGCTGGCATGCCGTCGGGGGCGCGAAAGCAGCGCGGCCACGCCTGCTGGCCATCGGCGAGCGGCTGATCTGCCTGGCCGCCGCGGATGACTGGCTGAACGAGCACGAGACCGACCAAAGCGCCCACAAGAGCAAGTCCTGGCTGCAGCAGGCGCCGACCGACAAGCAACTCGCGCTGTTGCCTCCCGAGGCACGGGCGGATTTCGGGATGACCCGGTACCAGGCCTCGGCCCTTCTCACCTTCAAGTTCAACCGGACGGGGATCCGCCAATTGGTCACGGCGGCGGCGCCCGACAGCATTCGGGAGGCCGCATGAGCCGCCATGAACGTCCCCGTCTCGGCCGCCGACCGGAATCGGCTCTGGCATCCGCGATATCACCTCTGCGCCGTCTGCCGGCGGCCGGCCCATGGCTTTGGCTGGTCACCCCCGCTGCCGTCGAGGCTGCGATCATCGCCGCGCTGGTTCTGCTCCATGTCCTGCCAGGGCTTCTGGGCGCGCTTGGCGCGCAGGTCGGCCGGCATGGTTGATCTCACCCCGCAGGAGCGCGCCGCCATCGCGGCGGCGATGAAACCGGTCGCCGAGATCATCGGCGAGATCGGCTGGCAGGCCCGGTTCTGCGACCTCACCGAGCACCAAGTGCTCACCCTGATCGAGGTCGCGGTGACCGGGTTCCAGGACGCCATGCACGCCACCGCCCAGATCCAAGAATCGGAGATCCCGTTCTGATGCTGGATTACAACAGCACCTCCCGCGCCGCCGAGGCCGTCAACGCGGCGATCGACACCGCTTTGCAGGCGGCTAACGCGGCATCACAGCCGCGGGATTATCTCGGCGGCTCCCGCCTCGGCCATGCCTGCGAGCGGGCCCTACAGTTCGAGTTCACCCATGCCCCGAAGGACGAGGGGGCCGACTTCTCCGGCCGGCTGCTGCGCATCTTCGGGATCGGCCACGCCCTGGAAGACCTCGCCGTGGCGTGGCTCCGCGCCGCCGGCTTCGATATCTACACCCGCAAGGGCGGCCGCGCCGACGGCGAGCAGTTCGGCTTCGCCGTCGCCGGTGGACGCATCCGCGGCCACGTCGACGGCATTCTCGCCGACGGGCCTCCAATTCCCGGCCTTGGCTTCCCGGCGCTATGGGAATGCAAGACCATGAACGCGAAGTCGTGGCGCGAGACCGCCAGCAAGGGCGTGACCGCGTCCAAGCCGGTCTATGCGGCGCAGATCGCGGTCTACCAGGCCTACATGGACGGCTCGGTGCCGGGCATCGCCGGCCATCCGGCGCTGTTCACCGCCATCAACAAGGACACCGCCGAGCTCCATCACGAACTGGTGCCGTTCGACGCCGCCCTAGCGCAACGCATGTCCGACCGGGCCGTCCGCATCCTTCAGGCCACCGACGCCGGCGAATTGTTGCCGCGCATCGCCCAGCAGTCCGACCATTTCGAATGCCGGATGTGCCCGTGGGCGCAGCGGTGCTGGAGCCTGCCGGGATGAACGCATGGCGCGATTTCAACGATGCGACTGACCTTCCTTGGGAGGAGCCCGGCGCCACCAGCCTCAATCACGGCGCCCTGGCCACCTTCCTTGACGTGGTGTTCGGCTACTGCGACGGGTTCATCCCCGTCCGCGGCTTCGTCGATGTTGGCCAGGGCCATACCACCCGCCCGCACAATATCTGGATCACCGCCGACGCCAGCGCCGCCGGCCTCCTCGCCACCTACGCCGCCTGGGCGGCGAAGGAGGGCAGCGCCGTCTACGTCATCCCCGGCACGGTCGCCGAGCACGGCCATGCCCGCGCCGAGCATGTGCAGCAGATGCAGACCGCGCTGGTCGACCTCGACAGCGGCGACGTCGAGGCCAAGCTGACCCACCTCTCGTGCCATCTCGGCGAGCCCACCCTGGTCGTGGAAAGCGGCGGCCGCACCGCCGAGGGGCAGACCAAACTGCACGCCTGGTGGCGGCTCAGCGAGCCGGCAACCGGGGCGGACCTGAACTTGCTCTGCCACCTGCGCGGCGACATCGCCGCCAAGGTCGGCGGCGATCCGCACTTCCGGTCGGCGCACCAACCGATCCGGGTGCCTGGCACCATCTATCGCAAAGGTGGCGTTGAACGCGTCGTCACCATTCGCACCCACAACCCGCGGCGCGAGGTCGATCTCACCTCCCTGGCCGAGGCCGTCGGCGTGATGCCCGCCATGCCCGGCCAGGAAGCCGCCGCATCGCCCAGGCAGGCGAAGGCGGCTAGCCTCGACAGCATGCTCACCACGCCGGTCCGGGCCGGCGCCCAGGATGCCTGGACCCGCTTCGAGGGCGCCAGCACCGCCATCGGATACTACGTCCGCCAGGTGCATGAGGGGCGACTGACCGCCGACGAAGGCTGGGCGGCCATCCGCGGCTACAATGCCGCCTGCCTCCAGCCGCCCTGGCCGGAAGATCGGCTCAAGACCGAGGCCGACGCCATTTGGGCGCTGCATGTCACGCGCAACGGCCCGGCGCTCGAACGCGTCGCCGCCACCGCCCCGATGACGTCCATGCCGGCCTTCACCCTCGGTGCGCTGCTCGACGACACCAGCCCGATGCCCGACGACATCATCGGCCCGCGCCTGCTCACGCCGGGCGGCATGCTGGTGCTCGGCGGCGCGCCCAAGGTCGGCAAATCCGACTTCCTCATCAACCTGCTGGTCCACGCCGCCGCCGGCGTGCCGTTCCTGCGCTTCACCCCGCCGCGGCCGCTGCGCGTGTTCTACCTCCAGGCCGAGATCCAGTACCACTATCTCCGCGAGCGTCTGCAGACCCTGCGGCTCGATCCCGCCACGCTGCATCTGGCCCGGGACAATCTGGTCGCCACCCCAAAGCTGCGCATGCTGCTCGATGGGAACGGCGTCGCCCTCACCATCGGCGCCATCCAGGCCCACTTCCCGACCGATCCGCCCGACATCATCTGCCTCGACCCCATTCGCAACTTGTTCGATGGCGGGCCAGACGGCGATGGCGAGAACGACAACACCGCCATGCTGTTCTTCCTGCAAAGCCGGGTCGAGGGCGTGCGCGAGGCCGTGGCGCCCGACGCCGGGCTGATCCTCTGCCACCACACCAAGAAGGTCGCGAAGAAGGCGCTGGGCGAAGACCCCTTCATGGCGCTGTCGGGCGCCAGTGCGCTCCGCAGCTTCTACACCTCCGGCATGATCATGTACCGGCCAGAGGAAGATCAGCCGGAACGGCGCCTCGAGATCGAACTGCGCAATGGTCCGGCGCTGGACACCATGGTGATCGACAAGCGCAATGGCCGCTGGATCGAGCTCGATGCCCGCGGCGAGCGCCTCGTGCGGCAGGACATCGGCCGTAAGCTCGATGCCGAACGTCTTCGCAAGCACGATGTCATTCTCGGCACGCTGCTCGACGAGGCCGCTGCGAGCCGCCTCTATTCGACGATGCAGTTCGCGGAAGCGTTCGAAAACAAGGTGGGCCTCGGCAGCAAGCACACTATCCGCGAACGCCTCAGCGTCCTGGCAACGAAGGGGTTCGTGAAGTTCCGACGCGATGGCACCGACTTCGACCTCCCCACCGTCCGGTCGCGGTTCGGCTACCTCTGCGTCGAGGGCATGACATTTGGCGATGGCGTCGAGAACGTCGATGCCGCCACCGGGGAGGTCACCTACCTGCCCCGCCCGGTGCTCCCCAGCCACTTCAAATGCCCCCAGACGGGCAACTGCCTGGAGGTCGAGAACCCCTCGATCTGGGTCTACCCGGAGGGCGTCCTGGATGACCTCACTCCTGAGGAGTTAGGCCTAACTCCTCACTCCTCCAGGAAAACTTCGCCATGAATTCAATGGCTTGTGAAATTGGAGGAGTGAGGCACCTAACTCCTCCCGAACTCCTCCGAACTCCTCAATTCCCGCATGAATTCAACGCGCTAACGAGGTCGGAGGAGTTAGGTGTTGCATCCACCCCCCTACGGGGGGTGTGCGTGCGCGTCCAACAGACGCGCGCACACCGCACCCTTGGTGCCGTAGGTCGGGCTCGTGATCCCCCTCCGAACGACCCGCCCCACCACCAGGCGGGCGACGCCGGCAAGCTCCGCCAAGAACCATGCCGCCGTCGCCCTGACCACGTTGCTCCCCCTCTCAGGAGATCATCATGGCTTCCACGACTCTGAACGCGCTCGCGCCCTGCGCAAGTGCTCCCGTCGCACCGATCACATCGGCGCCCGTGCTGCTCGCACTGCCCGTCATTCTCGCCCTCGATCTCGGCTCCACCACCGGCTGGGCCCTGCGCAGCCGCGACGGCATCATCACCTCCGGCACCATGACGTTCCGCCCCAGCCGGTTCGAGGGTGGCGGGATGCGCTATCTCCGCTTCCGCGCCTGGCTCTCGGAAATCTCGCACCTCGCCCGCGGCATCGATCGCGTCGTCTTCGAAGAAGTCCGCGCCCATGCCGGCACCGACGCGGCCCACATCTATGGGGGCTTCCTGGCCCATCTCACCGCGTGGTGCGAGGAACGGGAACTGCCTTACGAGGGCGTTCCGGTCGGCACGATCAAGCGCTTCGCCACGGGCAAGGGCAATGCCGGCAAGGACGCCGTCATCGCCGCCATCAAGGCCCGCGGCTTCCACCCGACCGACGACAACGAGGCCGATGCCCTGGCCATCCTGCTGTGGGCGATCGATGCCCAGGGCGGTGCGGCATGAGGTTG
>CAIPLM010000169.1 GCA_903865895.1 uncultured Rhodospirillales bacterium
AGGCAAATACCTGGAGCACCCATCATGGAACTTCCCGAACGGCCGATCGTCCACGTCGTGCAGCATCTGGTGCCCGGCGGGCTCGAGGTGATGGTGCTGGAACTCGCCCGCGCCCAGTCGGCGCATCATCCGGTGCTCGTCATCAGCCTCGAGGGTGACGCAGCGAGCGCGCGGGCCGCCTGGCCGCGGCTGGCGCGCGAAACCACGCCCATCCTCTACATGGGCAAGCGGCCGGGGCTCGACCCGCTGCTGGTCCCCCGCCTCACCCGGCTGCTGCGCCAGGTTCGCGCGGTGGGCGTCCATACCCACCACATCGGCCCGTTGCTGTATGCGGGGCTGGCGGCGCGCGGGGTTCGCAATTTGCGACGCATTCACACAGAACATGACGCTTGGCATTTGCAGAACGCCAAACGCCGGCTTCTCGCGCAAATTGCATTGAAGATCGCAAATCCCGCTCTGGTTGCAGATGCGCCCCACGTCGCGGACGCGGTGGTGAAGGCCCTCGGCGGCGCCCGCCCGCAGGTGATTCTGAACGGCGTGGACACTGACCGCTTCGCCCCCGGCGACCAGCCAGCGGCCCGTGCGGCGCTCGGCCTGCCGGAGTCCGGCCCGGTGATCGCCATCGCCGCGCGGCTGGAACAGGTGAAGGGGGTGGACGTCGCGCTGCGCGCCATGGCCGCAGTCCCCGGCGCCCGGCTGGCCATCGGCGGCTCCGGCAGCGAGCGTGCAAATTTGCACAACCTTATGGAAAACCTTGGCATTTCCTCACGCGTCTCCTGGCTCGGCCATGTCGATGACACCGCCACCCTCTATCGCGCCGCCGATATCGTCTGCCTTCCCTCGCGCGCCGAGGGCCTGCCGCTTGCCCTGCTGGAGGCGCAGGCCTGTGGCCGTCCGGTGGTGGCCAGCCGCGTCGGCGGCGTGCCTGCCGCGCTCGATCCGCAGAGCGGAATCCTCGTCGAGCCCGAAAATCCCGATGCTCTGGCACGCGGGTTGCTCTCCTGCCTCAGCAAGACGGCCACCTCCGGCCAGTCCCTCGGCGACCCCCGCGGCTTCGTGATGCGGACGGCGAGCCTGGCGGCGATGGAGGCGGCCTACACGAACCTGATGCTTGGAGTGACGCCGTGAATACCCTGATCGAAACCGCCCTCTCGGCCGCCACCGTTGGATCGCTGGCGCTCAACGCCTGGCACCATGCCGGCTGGCCGGTGGCGCTGAAGCTGCTCTCCCGTGGCGCCACCACCTCCCCCGCCCCGCTCGCCGGCGAGGCCCTCCCGGCCATCACCGTGCTGATGCCCGCCTATAACGAGGCCGACCACATCGCCGCCAAGCTCTACAACCTCGCCCGCCTCGACTATCCGCGCGAGCTGCTGACCGTGCTGATCGCCTGCGACGGCTGCACCGACCGCACCGCCGAGATCGCCCGCGCCGTGCTCGCCGAACCCCATTGCGCCGGCCTCCAGGGCATCGTCGTCGAATACAAGCGCAACCGCGGCAAGGTCGCGGTGCTGAACGGCGCGATGGCCATGCTCACCACCGAGGTGGTGGCACTGACCGACGTCTCCGCCATGCTGCCCCCCGACGCGCTCCGCCGCGCCGCCGCCCACTTCGCTGACCCCAAGCTCGGCGCCGTCGGCGGCACCTACCGGATCGACCGGCCGGGCTCGGCCGGCGAGGCGAAATACTGGCAGTACCAGCTCGCCGTGAAGCGCGGCGAGGCCGCCCTCGGCGCCCCCCTCGGCCTGCATGGCGCCTTCTACTGCCTGCGCCGCGCCGCCTGGCGCCCGCTGCCGGCCGATACCATCAACGACGACTTCATCGCCCCGCTCGAGATCTTCGGCCGCGGCTGGCGCGTCGCCTATGACCCGGCGATCATCGCCATCGAGGTCGAGCAGGCCGACGAGGCGCTGGATGCCCGCCGCCGCAAGCGGATCGCCGCCGGCAACGCCCAGCAGGTCGCCCGCCTCTCCTGGCTGCTGAACCCCCGCTTCGGCGCCGTCGCGCTCGCCTTCGCCTCCGGCAAGGGGCTGCGGGTGATCGCCCCCTTCCTGATCGCCATGGGCGTGCTCGGCAGCGTCGCCCTGGCGCCCGGCTCGGCGCTGTTCCTTACCCTCGCCGCCGCCCAGCTGATCGGCCTCACCACCGCCGTGCTCGGCATGGCCCTCGGCGGCGCCGCGCCGCGACTGCTCGCGGTCGCCCGCTACATCCTCGCCGGCCACCTCGCCAGCGCCCAGGGGGTCCTGCGCTACTGCGCCGGCGGCCACCGCGCGCCCTGGCGCCGTGCCCTGGCCTCCTGACTCAAACCCCAAGGAAACCGACACATGTCCGACACCATGTTCGATGCCGGCCTCGCCGGCGCCGCGGAGCCGATGGGCTTCGATACCGCCATCCCCGCCGAGGTCGCCACCGCCAAGCGCGCCTTTGATGTCGCCGTCGCCCTGGTCGGCATCCTGCTGACCCTGCCGCTCTGGCCGCTGATCGCACTCGCGATCGCCATCGAAAGCCCCGGCCCGGTGATCTTCCGCCAGCTCCGCGTCGGCCGCGCCGGCACCCAGCGCACCGAGCTGTTCGAGATGTGGAAATTCCGCTCCATGCGCGCCGATGCCGAGAAGGCGAGCGGCGCCGTGTGGGCCGCCAAGCGTGACCCGCGGGTCACCCGCGTGGGCTGGTTCCTCCGCAAGACCCGGCTCGACGAGCTGCCCCAACTGGTCAACGTGGTGAAGGGCGACATGTCCATCGTCGGCCCCCGGCCGGAGCGGCCCGGCTTCTATGGCAAGCTCGAGCGCCAGATCCCCTTCTTCGCCGATCGCACCATCGGCCTGCGTCCGGGCATCACCGGCTTCGCCCAGGTCCGCCAGGGCTACGACACCTGCATCGATGACGTCCGCAGCAAAGTCGGCTTCGACCACGCCTATGGCATGCGGCTGAGCTCTCTGGCCGAATGGTTCGCCACCGATGTCGGCATCATGTTCCGCACCGTCATGGTGATGGTCACCGGCCGCGGCCAGTAATCCCAGCACGATAACCGCCCCCCGCGCGGGGGGATGGGGCCGGGAGTCACCGACACGGTGGCGCCCGGCCTTTGCATGTCCGGACACCACCGCCCGCCCGTCAGGGCCACGCACGGCGCCGTCCGCCGGGCCGCTGCCCGCTCCACCCGCTTCGCTTGTCAAAGAGCAACGCACCGCGCACGCGAAAACCCCCGCGCATCGCCCTCAGGCCATGCCGGTTCCCAACCCCCGAGATACCGAGCCCGCCCAGGCGGCCCCCGCCCACGCACGATCAGCCGCACGCCGTGGCGGCGCGCCACCGCAGTGCGGCGCGGCTCGTGCCTCCGCGGCAGCAAGCGCCCGTTGCGCCA
>CAIPLM010000170.1 GCA_903865895.1 uncultured Rhodospirillales bacterium
CCATCATCGTCGACTCGACCGACCCGATCGGCGTCGGCGAGGTGCTGTTCACCGATGAGTTCTACGCCAACGCCGCCCGCATCCTCACCGCCTCCGGCGTGATCGTAAATCAGTGCGGCGTGCCCTCCATGCAGTCGGACGAACTGCGTGACACCAGCATCCGCCGTGCCAAGTTCTTCCCCCGCGTCGGCGCCTATGTCGCGGCGGTGCCGACCTATGTCGGCGGCTTCATGACGCTGGGCTTCGCCACCAAGGCGGCGAATTTCGACAACGCCAGCGTCGAGACCATCCGCGCCCGCGCGGCCACGGCGGGCATCCTCGGCAAGACCCGTTACTGGTCCCCCGAGGTGCACGCCGCCGCCTTCGCGCTGCCGCCCTATATCGGGGACGCGCTTCCAAAAATCTGAGGCGTGAGCGTCACGCCCGCCGGCAGGCGACCTGCCAGCCGGCGCCGCGGTCGGTCAGATCGGGCACTGCCTCGGCGCATGCCGGCTCCGCGCGCGGGCAGCGCGGGTGGAAGGCGCAGCCGGAGGGCGGGTTGAGCGGGCTCGGCAATTCGCCCATGACGGCCGCCTCGCCATCCCGCCGCCGCGCCTTCACCAGCGGCACGGCGCGGATCAGCGCCTGGGTATAGGGGTGCTGCGGCCGGGCGAAGAGCTCAGCGGTCGGCCCGATTTCCACGATGCGGCCGAGATACATCACCGCCACCCGGTGGGTCATATGCTTCACAAGCCGCAGATCATGCGTGATGAACATCAGCGTGAGGCCGAGCCGGTCCTGCAATTCCATGAACAGGTTGACGATCGAGGCCTGCACTGAGACGTCGAGCGCCGAGACAGGTTCGTCGGCGATGATCAGCGAAGGCTCCACCGCCAGCGCGCGGGCGATGCCGATGCGCTGGCGCTGGCCGCCAGAGAATTCATGGGGGTAGCGCAGTGCCGCGTCCTGCGGCAGGTGTACAAGATCGAGCAGCGAGCGCACCCGCGCCGAGATCTCGGCCGCCGGCACCACGCGGTGCACCGCGAGCGCCTCACCCAGTGTGTCGCCGACGGTCATGCGCGGGTTGAGCGAGCCGTAGGGGTCCTGGAAGACCATCTGCACTTGCCGGTTGAACCGCCGCCGCGCGTCGCCTTCGAGCGCCAGCACGTCAGTCCCATCGAAGCTCACGCTGCCGCCGTCGGGTTCATGCAGGCGGACCAGGCAGCGCGCGAGGGTGGACTTGCCGCAGCCGGATTCGCCGACGATGCCCAGCGTTTCGCCGCGCATTACATCGAGGCTGACCTGCTCGACCGCATGGACCGCCTGTCGCGGCATGCGGCGCAAGACGTCGACGAGGCCGCGGCGGGACGGGAAGCGCTTCGACAGGCCGGTGACCGAGAGGAGAGTCATGCGGCGGCCTCCGCCAAAAGGCGTTCTCCGGCGTGGCAGGCGGTGGCATGGGCGGGCGCGAGTTCGCGCAGCAGCGGGCGCTCGGTGGCGCAGCGCGCTTCGACCAGTGTGCAGCGTGGCGCGAAGGCGCATCCCTGCACCGGTTTGTCGATCCGCGGCGGCTGGCCGGGGATGGGAATGAGTTGGGCCCGCGCCGCGCCCTCACCGGGCATGGATTGCAGCAGCGCGCGCGTATAGGCGTGCAGCGGCCGCTCGAACACCTCCGCCACGCCCCCGGTTTCGCACAGCCGCCCGGCATACATCACTGCCACCCGGTCACAGGTCTCGGCGATCACGCCGAGATCATGCGTCACCAGCACCATGCTCATCCCGAGTTCCGCGACGAGACGCAGCATGAGCTTCAGGATCTGATCCTGGATGGTGACGTCGAGCGCGGTGGTGGGTTCATCAGCCAACAACAGCTC
>CAIPLM010000171.1 GCA_903865895.1 uncultured Rhodospirillales bacterium
AATCCGGGGTGGGGGCGCGGGGGGCGGGACGGTCCAGCGTATCGGTTTGCATGGCCCGAGCATGGCCTGCAAAGCTTAACCGGCGGTTGCGGCTACCCCGCCATGTCGTAAATCGCGCGCTCGAACCGGGCGAAGGCGGCCAGCGTCCTGGGGTCGGCGAAGGGCAGAGTCTGGGTCATGAATACGCCGCCGAGGCCTAATGCGGGGTCGATCCAACAATAGGTGTTGGCGATGCCGGCCCAGGCGAGGCTGCCGGCACGGCGCCCGGTCGGCGCGTCCTCAGTGGTGATCATGAAGCCGGCGCTCCACTGCTTGAGCATGCCCGGGAAGAACTCGGCGTCATGGGAGCGCAGGGGATCGCCGGAGATCATCCGGCGCACCCGCACGCCGGGTTCCAGCTGGTTGGTGGTGAGCGCCGTGATGGCGGCGGGCGAGAGCAGCCGCTTGCCCTCATGCATGCCGCCGTTGAGGATGAGGCGGATAAATCGCAGATAGTCCCGCCCGGTGCCGTGCAGGAAGCCGCCGCCCATGCAGTACTGCGGTGCCCGATCCATGGTGAAGCCGAGAGCGGCGAAACTGTCGTCGGGCTGCCGGCGCATCGTGGTCACGCGGCGGGCGCGCTGCGCCTCGGTCAGCACGATCGCGGTATCCACTATGCCGAGATCGGCCAGCAAGCCGCCGGCCAAATGGCGGTCGAGCCGCTCGCCGCTCACCGCTTCCACGGCGAGGCCGACGACATCGGTGGAGATGCCGTAGTTCCACGCCGTGCCCGGCTCGAACAGCAGCGGCGTACGAGCAAGCTGGGCGGCATCGGCGGGCAGGCGGGGCAGGCCGGCCCATTTGAGCCAGCGGCTGATGTCGGCATTCCAGGTATCGTAGCCGAAGCCCGCGGAATGGGTCAGCACGTGGCGCAGGGTGATGGTCCGCGTCGCCGGGCGCAGGCGCGGCGTGCCGTCGGGTGCGAAACCGTCCAGCACCTGCGGCGCCGCCAGTGCAGGAAGCACATCGGCCAGCGGCGCGTCGAGCGATAGACGCCCGGCATCCACCTGTCGCATCGCGGCGGTGGAGACGATCGCCTTGGTCATCGAGGCGAGGCCGAAGATGGTATCGGGCGTCATCGCCGCGGTGCCGCGCGTGCCGGCGGCGCCCTCGTAGAGCGTGCCGGCGGCGTTGGTCGCCATGGCGACAATGCCGGGCACATCGCGCAGGGCCTCGTTCAGGATGCCGTCGATGGTGGCACGTTTCGGCATGCTCGGTTCCTTCGGTCGGACAGGAGGGCAGCGGCAAACTTGACCCAGGTCAAGGCATAAACCGCACCGCCAAGGCATGATCGCACCATACTACAGGAGGATATGGCAATGATCGCAGCCGACATCATGACCAAGAACGTGGTGACCGTTACTCCGGACACCACCGTCGTCGAGATCGCGCGCATTTTGCTGGAGAAGCGCATCAGCGCCGTGCCGGTGATCGAGAACGGCCGGCCGGTCGGCATTGTCAGCGAGGGAGACCTGCTGCGCCAGGCCGAGCCGGGCGCGCCGCGCCAGCCGAAATGGATGGAGCTGTTCTTCTCGGCGGACACGCTCGCCGCCGAATACATCCACTCCCATGCCCGCACCGCCAGCCAGATCATGACGCGCGAGGTGATCTCGGTGATGGAGGATACCGCGGTGAGCGATATCGTCGATCTGCTGGAGGGCAAGCGGATCAAGCGGGTGCCGGTGGTGGATATCGGCGGACATGTGGTCGGCATCGTCAGCCGCTCCAACCTGTTGCACGCGCTGGTCGCTCGCGCGCAGAAGCCGGCGCGCGGCGATGGCGACGAGGATAGCCGCATCCGCAACGCCTACCTCGCCGAGATCCGTGCCCAGGCCTGGGCCGAGCTGCCTGACGAGGGCAACGTGATCGTCGACAAGGGCGTGGTGCATCTTTGGGGCGCGGTGCGTTCGCCTGAGGTGCGCAAGGCGATGACGGTGGCGGCGATGAACATCCCGGGCGTCAAAAGCGTGGAGGACCATATGGGCGAACGCCTGGTCTCCGACGCGATGACCTGGAGCAGCTGGCCCGCCGCACCGCCGGGCTGATTTCAGCTGCGTCGAGGCCTAGGGGGCTGCGGCCTCGGGGTTCGTGAGTGTCGGGGCAGATGACGCGGCGGCCTCCACGCGTGGCAGGCGGATGGTGAATACTGCGCCGCCATCGTGATTGGCGGCGTCGAGCCGTCCGCCCATCTCGTTGACGATGCGCCGGCAAATAGATAGGCCGAGCCCGGTGCCCTTGCCGACATCCTTGGTGGTGAAAAACGGCTCGAAAATCCGCGGCAGCGCCACTGCGGGAACGCCCCCGGCATGGTCCGATATGGCGATCTCGATCTCGGCGAGGTTTACCCGCACCTCGATCTCGATGATGCGCACCGCTTCATCCCCCGCCGGCTGGCTGGAATAGGCATCCACCGCGTTGCCGATAAGGTTGATCATCACCTGTTCGAAGGGGCCGATATGGCCGAGCACATCCAGCACGGCCTCCTCATCACGGCTCGGCATGGCAATTTCAATGGCGCAGCCGCCGTGGCGGACGCGTGGCGCCATGATCTCCGCCACCGCCTCGACCGCCCTGCGCAGATCAATGGCGACCGGCTGCTCCCCCTCGCTGCGGCTGAAATCGCGGATGTGGCGGATCACGTTGGCGCTGCGGTCCACCAGTGCCATGATCTTGCCCAGCCGGTCATGGATGCGCGCGCTGCGCGGCGCATCGGCCGGCAGGTCGAGCGCGATCAGCTCGACGTTGAGGGAAATGGCGGCCAGGGGCTGGTGCAACTCATGTGCGATGCCGGCGGCCATTTCGCCGAGTGAGGCGAGCTTGGAGGTCTCGTCCAGCACGTCGCTGAACTGCTTCTCCCGCGTTACGTCGATGGCGAATCCGGTCAGGAAGCAGGAGCCCACGCGGCGCTTGCTCACGCGCACCATGTCACGCACCCAGATCAGCCGTCCGTCGGCGCGCCGCAGTGGATAATCGGTGGTGGCTTCGTCGTCGCGCATGGCCCGGGCCAGCATTTCCATGCGGGCGGCGGCGGCCTCGGGCGACATCAGCTTGTGCAGCGAGCCGGGGTCGATGAATTGCTCGGGCGTATAACCGCTATGGCGGAAGATACTGCGTGAGACATAGGGGATGGAGAGGACGCGCAGCGTGCCGCCCTGCATCGCCACTACGATTTGATAAAGCACGCAGGGGCTGTCGGTGGTGAGTTGCTCCAGCCGCGCATTGGTGTTCAGCAGCCGCTCCTGCAGTAGGCGGTACTCGGTCACGTTATGCAGGCAGGTGATGAAACGGCGGAATTGCATGCCTCCCTCAACAACGCGGCCGATCGGGCGGGACGTGATGTCGATCCAGCGGATCGAGCCGCCGGGAAGGACGATGCGGTATTCAAGATCGCGCGATACCTCGCCCAGCAACAGTTCGCGCATCCGGCTGCGCATCAGGTCCCGGTCGTCCGGATGCGGCTTGAGCAGGGCGGGGTTACGCCGCAGTTCCTCAGCCTCTACTCCGAGTTCCACGATGGACTGCGGCGAGACGTATTCGAATGTCCGCTTATTATCCGGCCCAACCCGCCAGACGATCACCACCTCGCGGGTGTGTTCCGCCAGTTCGCGCAGCCGTGCGAAGCCAACCGCAGCGGCGGCCGCCATGAGCTTGCTGCGCTGGCCGCGCAGATGGACGCTCCACGCCAGCCCGGCGGCAAGCAACAGGACCACGACTCCGATGGTGAAGATGTAGGTGATGGTTCGAGCCTGGGTCAGCGCCGGCATCGCGGCACGTTCCACCTGGGATGCGGCGAGGGTTGCAGCGACGATGAGCCCGTTGCCGGCATCGTAATTCGCGGCCACCAGCAAAGGCTGGCTCCGAATATCCACTACCCGCAGCACGGCGCTTCGCGCACGCATGATGACATCGATCGGGAGGCCGATGAGCGAGGGCGCGCCCTTGCTGGTGCCGATGGGGATACCGTCTGAGCGCAGCACGTGGAAATGCGTGCTGGGCTCCAATTCACCGTATAAATCGCTGCGCAAGGCGGCGACCATAACGGCGGGATCGACGGAGACGACGGTGATGGCGACGAGTTTACCATTCTCGCGCATGGCGCGGGAATATTGCATCGTGCGCTTCCCGCTGACCCGCCCGACCACGGGACGGCCGAAATAGCGCTCCTGGCCATCGATAGCGACGGCCTGGTAGTGCTCGCGGTCTGACAGGTCGATCCCCACGCCACCCTTGGTGCCCCACAGGACGATGCCCTTGGCATCCATTGCCGTCACCTGGACGATGTCATCGTCCGGCCGCGTGGCGATTGCGGTCAGCCGTGCGAGTGCGGAGTGATAGATTTGGGTATTGCCCGAAAGCGAAGCGGTGGTGACGAAATCGCCCATCGCTGCCATTGCTTCGTAGTGGCGGAGCCGGTCCTGCAACCCGTCGGTGACGTAGCTCGCCTCCAGACTGAGCGAATGCTCGAGCGTGTTGGCGGTGGCAAGCAGGACGGCGTCCTTGCCATGGCGCTCCACGAGAACGCGGCCACCGATCAGAAGCACGGCAAGGGTCAAAAGCAGTGCATAGAAACGCCAGCCCGGCCTGCTGGATATGCCCACTGCTGCGGCTGCGGCCTCCATGGCTAGCCCCCCAGCTCCACTCCGCCACGGAGGGTGAGGCTGCAACTCAGCGAGACGGCCGTGGGATGCGAGGCGAACGTCAAGAGTCCGCCGATCCGCCGGACATCATTGGCGATCGCGGCAAGCCCCGGCATGTTCTGATCAAGGTCGAGGAACTCGGCGCTGGCCGGAAGGTCCCCGAGCATGGTCGGCGTGACCGCGACGCGGAATTCGACGCCAGGGCCGGCGACGAGTGCGGACAGCGTGAGCACGGTGCCGTTGCGAGTGATGCCGGCCACCTGCTCGACGATGCGGCCGAGAATATCCTGGACCTCCTCGTGGTTCTCACCGAGATGTCCGTCGCAGTCGGCCAGTGTGCATACCCGGCGCGCCGCTTTGACCGGCGCGGGGATGGCGGTGACCACGGCCTGGATGAGGTCCGCCGGGGTGGTGCCAATGCGTACCGCCGGTGCGGCCGGTGCTGTGGCGCCGGCAGCGGCGTCGCGGGAATGCTCTCGGCGGGTCAACGCCGCTTCATGCGCGAGGCGCACAATCTCCAGCAGGGCCTGCGGGCGAAACGGCTTTTGCAGGAAGGCGAAGATCTGCTGGCGGTCCACCACTGCGGCCACGGCGGCGGAGGTGAAGGCAGTAATCAGCACCACGCTCACCGCACTCTCATCCCCGCGGGCGGCGGCGATGTCGGCGGCGAAGCCGATGCCGTCACGGCCGGGCATGCGCACGTCGGACACGACGACGGTAAGGTCCGGGTCGTTGAGTACGCAGCGCAAGCCGTCCTCGGCGCTGTTGCAGGTACTTGCCTCGATCTCCATCATCGTCAGGAAGTCGAGCAGGGCTTCGGTGATGCTGGTATCGTCATCCACCACGAGCACCTTGATGGGCGTCTGGTCTGCCTGCGCTGCTGTGGCTTGGCTGCCGGCGATGGAAACGGCGGTCATCGACATCTCCGTTGAAGGGCCGCGCTCGCGCCTGCCGCCGGGGAGGGTAGCGGGCCGCGATGAGCGGCCGGGGCCGCGGCGCGGGGCGGGGCGCGCAGCGGCTGGTTCCATCATGCGCAAGGCTCGGTCCGCGCCGCGGAGTCACCGGTATCCTCGACCGGTGCCGCATCGGTGCCGTCACGTGCCTGCAGCCCGTAGCAGACATAGCCGAGATTGCGGACGGACTCGACGATCAGCGCGCCGCCGATCCGCCCGACCGTGCGGCGGCAGCGGCTGATCAGATAGTCGACAGTACGGCCGGGGTCGGCGGCGGGGCGGCGCATCCGCTGCTCGGCGTAGATTGCCTCGCGCGAAAGAACCTTCCCCATGTTGTCCATCATGTACCAGATCACGTCGCGCTCAGACGGGGTCGTCGTCACCCGATTGCCATTCGGCGCGTTGAGCACGCGGGTCTGATAGTTGAAGCTCCAGCCCTTATGGTTGATCTCACGTTCGGTATTCGGCACCACGGCTGGAGGCTGCCCGGCTGGAGCCACCACGGCGCCATCGTCGATGACCCCGCTGCGCCGCAGATTCGTGCGGATTCGCGCCAGGATTTCGCGCGGCGTGGTGCTTTTGTGGATGAAGTCATCCGCGCCGTTCTCGAGACCGACCACACGGTCGCTTGTGTCGGTATTGCCGGAGAGGAAGAGGATCGGCCCGCCGAAGGTGGCCCGGATGCGCGGGAGGTGGCGCATCATGTCGTCGCCGCCGACGAACTGATCGAGCAGGATGAGATCGGGCTCCACCGTGTCGATCAGGTCAGGCGTCGCCACGGTCTGGTTGCAGACGGTCAGATCGAAGCCGTGATACTGCAGATACTCGGCAAGCGCGCTCGCGAAGTCGGCATCATCCTCGACGATCAGAACCTTGGTACGACGCTCAATCATGGTGCCTCCAGCTCATCGATGGCATGCCATTGCGACGGCAATGCCCCGCGCACTTCGTATCACGATTCCGAACTAAACTCACCTGATCTTCCCTCAATACAGTCGCGGCCGAACGTTTGCATCGCTCCGGCCGGTCTAGGCGCATAGCAACCACTGTCATCGGGATGCCTGACGGTGGTGGCAATGTCACAATTCAGAGGCAACCCCCGCACTTCACAGTCACGCATATTACGGTTGCGCGGACAATCGTCTAAATTGTGGGTATTATTTGTATTCCGTGGTGAATGATCACAAATAAACACAATTGCATGCAAGCCAAGACAGTGCTTTGCCGCTGAGTGCCGCCGTCGTGCCGGTCGTCGATATGCCGCTTGAGCCCGGACCCAATCGGCCTGCGGCAGAGCTGGTCAACCGCAATGATCGAACTGGGGGTTAGGCCACCGCTTCCGCGGGTCCTGCTCCGTGGGTTACGTCCGGCGGGCAAATGCTGACCGCGGCCAGCACGCGCTGGGCGATACGCGCGAAACGGGGGGCTCCGCCCTCGACCCAGCACGTCAGCATGGCGCCCTCGAGCGCGGCAACGATGAAATCCGCCACATCCTCGGTGGGGGCGGCGAAATCCAACTCACCGTCCGCCTTGCCGCGATCCAATACAGCGGACAGCCAGGTCCGGTTATAGGTGAAAAACATCCGCACGCCTGCCTGCATCGGCGGAGGCAGCGTCATGTAATCGGCGGACAACATGCAGCAGAAGCAGCAACGATGATCGGCAAGCACGGATTGGTATATCGATGCATAGCCGTATAACTGTTGCGCCGTCGACGGTGAATTGCGCTCAAGGCTGGCCAGTGCCACCCGGAAGTCGGCGATATAGCGCTGGATCAGGGCTTCACCGAGGATCGCTTTGGATGGGAAATGGTAGTGCAGGCTCGCCTTGGTAACGTTCATGACCTCGGCGACGTCAGCGTAGCTGAACGCGTTGAACCCGCGCATCTGGACGATGCGTTGAGCTATGTCGAGGATCCGGGTGGCTGTCCCGGTTTTGTCTGTCAGCGGGGCGTTCATACGATCCTGGACGGCTGAACCCGCAAGGGCGAGTAACTCTGAAGTTCCTGCACCGTTCTAGGCCGATATGGCGATTTGCGCAATTATCATCAAAAATTTTCACAAATGATAAAATGTCGGCAAACTGCAATGGAGCTGCCTAAAATTCGCCCATTTCCCGCCCGAACGCGCGGCAGGGGCACTCCTGTGGCCGATCCGGTGGATCGGTGCACCGTCCTGCCCTGACCAATCGCGCAAACGTGTTCGCGTTTCGCATGGCGGCGATCAGCCGCCGGCGGCGTCCCAGGCGTTGATGCCGCCCTGGATATGCCGGGCGGTGGTAAGACCCGCGTCCTGCGCCGCCTGCACCGCCATCGCCGAGCGTTCGCCATAGGCGCAGTAGAACAGGAGCTGCTTGCCGGTCGCCACCACCAATTCATACAACAGGCCGCCGCTGCGGAGATTGGCTTGCAGATCGGGGTAGGGGGCATGCAGGGCGCCGGGGATGGCGCCATGGCGCTCGCGTTCGCTGCGTTCGCGCAGATCGACCAGCACGATGTCACCGCGGCCGATCAGGTCTTTGGCCTCGGCGGCGCTCACCGACCAGCCGCGGCGGGCGATTTCCTCCTGCACGAGGCCCTGCCGCATGTTGGCGGGGACCGCGACGTCCATCATCTTGGGGTTGGCGAGGTTGAGGTTGGTCATGAGATGGACGTATTCGTCGACCGATTTCACCTGGAGGCGCGGGTTGTAGCGCTTCTCCTCGCCGATGGTGCTGACGGTGTCGCCCTTATAGTCATGCGCGGGGAAGACCTGGGTTTCCTCGGGCAGGCGGAGCAGCTTGTTGAACAGGCTGTCGTACTGGGCGCGCGGATCGCCGTGCTGGAAATCGGTGCGGCCGGTGCCGCGGATCAGCAGGGTGTCACCGGTGAAGACGCGATCCTCCATGCGGAAGCTGTAGCTGTCATCGGTGTGGCCGGGCGTGTACATCACGTCGAGGCTGATGCCTTCGATGGTGAGCTTGTCGCCCTCGGCGATGCGCATGGAGACGACGTCGACCGAGCTTTGTTCGCCCATCACGGTGATGCAGTGGGTGCGGTCGCGCAGTGCGCCGAGGCCGGTGATGTGGTCGGCGTGGAGATGGGTGTCGACGGCCTTGACGAGCCGCAGGTCGAGCTCGCGCATCAGTTGCAGGTAGCGGTCTACCTTTTCCAGCACCGGATCAATGATAAGGGCCTCGCCGCCGCGGCGGCTGGCGAGGAGGTATGAATAGGTGCCGGAGACCTGGTCGAATAATTGTCTGAAAATCATGGTGCCGATCTCCCTTGAAACGCGGGAAGATTAGCAAGTCCGGGTGGTTACAGGAAAGACGTATCCCGCCGACCGGAGAAATGGAATGCGGCGTAGACGGCGGCGGCGGTGATCGCCAGCAGGGTGGAGGCCAGCGCCGCGGCGGTGCCGTAGTCGCCGCCGATCACCGCCTGGTAGATGCGGACCGGCATGGTGACGGTGCTGGAGACGTAGAGCACCAGGGAGGAGGACAGCTCGTTCATCGCGGTGACGAAGCTCATCATGCCGCCCGCCATGATGCCGGGCAGGATCAGCGGCACGGTGACGCGGCGGAAGGCCTGGGCCGGGCTCCAGCCGAGGCTGATCGCGGCTTCCTCCAGGCTTGGGGAGAGTTGTTTCAGCGCGGTGGCGGAGCTGCGCGCGGCGTAGGGCAGGCGGCGGATGAAGATGGCGAGGATGATGACGAGGCCGCCGCCGGTGAGCGCGAAGGGGGGCGTGTTGAAGGCGGTGACGAAGCCGATGCCCATCACCACGCCCGGCACCACGTAGGGGATCATCAGGATGGCATCGAGGGCGGCGGTGCTGCGCGAGGGGCGGCGGGTGACGAGGTAGCCGACGAGGGTGCCGATGATGACGATGGCGATGGTGGCGGTGGACGAGAACAGGATGGTGTTCACCACCGGGTCCATCACCGCGTGGAACATCCGCTCATAGCTTTGCAGGCCGAAGCCGTCCTGGAACACCGGGCCCCGGGTGCGGCGGAAGGAGAAGGCGACCACGACCACGGCGGGCAGGATGCCGATGCCGACGATGAGGTAGGCGAGGACGTGGGCCACCCAGGAGCGCCAGCCGCGCAGCACCGTCACGTAGGGGCGGCGCAGCGTGTTGCCGTGAAAAATATCGCGGCGGAGCAGGCGGCGTTGCAGCAGGACCAGCAGCATGGAGATGCCGACCAGCACCAGGCTGAGCGCCGAGGCGAGGCCGGGATTGGCGCCGAGATCGGCGGTGTAGAGGGAGAAGGCCTCGGTCGCCAGGACGTCGAAATTGCGCCCGATCAGGCGGGGCGTGCCGAAATCGGCGATGGAGAGCACGAAGGCGAGCAGGGCGCCGGCGGAGATGGCGGGCAGCACTAAGGGCAGGGTGACGGCGGTGAGGCGGCGCCAGGGCGCCAGGCCGAGGCCCTCCGCCGCCTCCTCCAGCGAGCGGTTGACCTGGGAGAGCGCGGCTGAGGTGATGAGGAAGACGTTGGGGAAGAATTTGAAGGCGAAGACCAGTATCACCCCGGTGGCGCCGTAGATCGGCGGCATGTCGATCCCGAGATCGACCACGAAGCGGCGCACCAGGCCGTTGGCGCCGAACAGGACGATCCAGGCATAGGCGCCGATGAAGGGGGGCGAGACCAGGGCCATCACCGCGAGCGTCTGGATGATCACGCGGCCGCGCAGGCGGAAGCGGGTGAGCAGGAAGGCCAGCGTGGTGCCGAGCAGCAGGGCGCCGAGCGCGCCGCCGGCGCCGGCGATGAGGGTGTTGCCGAGCGCGCGGGCGTAGCGGGGGCGGGCGAGGAGTTCGGCGTAGTTGGCGAGACTGGGCTCGCCATTGGCGCCGATCAGGCTGGCTTTCAGGATGGTCGCCAGTGGCCAGATCAGCAGCACGGCGAGCACCGCCCAGACGGCCCAGAGGGCGACGCGCCAGGGGTCGAAGCCGCGGAGCCTCATGGCAGGCGGATGCCGTGGGCGTCGAAGAACGCCAGCCGGGCGCGCGGCAGGCTGACGCGGACGGGCTGGCCGGCGCTGTGCAGGGTTTCGGCGCTGGGCCGCGAGTCGCGTTGCAGCAGGTTGCCGAGCGGGGTTGCGATCAGCACTTGCGCCTCGCGGCCGAGGAAGGTGACCTTCCGCACCACGCCATCGAGGCCGATGGCGGCGTCGTGCGGGCCGATCACCACGTCCTCCGGGCGGATGGCGACCTCGGCGGCGCCGGGTGGAGCGAAGTCGGGTGCGGCGGGGAAGAAGTTCATCTCGCCGACGAAGGTGGCGGCGAAGCGGGTGGCCGGGGCGCGGTAGAGCTCGAAGGGGGTGGCGTTCTGCTCGATGCGGCCGGCGTGCATGACGCAGATGCGGTCGGAGACGGCGAGGGCCTCCTCCTGGTCATGGGTGACGTAGATTGTTGTAATGCCAAGGCGTTGCTGGATGTCGCGGATGTCCTCGCGCAGCTCGAGGCGGAGTTTGGCATCGAGGTTGGAGAGCGGTTCGTCCATCAGCAGCAGGCGGGGGCGGATGGCCATGGCGCGGGCGAGGCCGACGCGCTGCTGCTGGCCGCCGGAGAGCGCGCCGGGCAGGCGGTCCGCGTAGTCGGCGAGGCGGACGGTGGCGAGGCTTTCCTGCACGCGCCGCGCGATCTCGCCGCGCTCCATGCGGCGAGCCTTGAGGCCGAAACCGACATTTTCGGCGACGGTGAGATGCGGGAAGACCGCGTAGTCCTGGAACACCATGCCGATATCGCGGCGGTGGGCGGGCAGGGTGTCGATGCGGTCGGCGCCGATGGCGATGCGGCCGGAATCGGGTTGCAGGAAGCCGGCGATGCAGCGCAGCAGGGTGGTTTTGCCGCAGCCGGAGGGGCCGAGCAGGGTGAAAAAGGCGCCGGCGGCGATGGTAAGGTCGATCCCGTCGAGCACGCGGGTGCCGGCGGTGTAGCTCTTGGTGACCGAGGCGATGACGAGGTCCGACAGGGCGTGGCTCCGGGCTGGCGAGGGCTTCACAATGGCGCCGCGCGGCGCCACTGTCATCCCAGCCGGATGGGAGAAACGCACATGCGCCGTTTGATGATCGCTGCCCTGTTATCTGCGGCCTTCGTGCTGCCGGGCCAGGCCTTCGCGCAGAAGGTGGTGGTCTATACTGCCGCCAAGCAGTCGCTGGTCGATGAGATGACGACGCTGTTCAGCAAGGAGACCGGTATCAAGGTGGAGGTGATTTCCGGCGGTTCGTCGGATCTCATTCGCCGGGTGCGCGCCGAGGCTGGGGCGCCGAAGGTGGACGTGATCTGGTCGATCGGCGGCGAGGTGCTAGAGGCCAATAAGGACCTGCTGGCGCCGTTCACCCCGGCCGCCAATGACGTGATTCTCGGCGCCTATAAGATCAGCCCGGAATGGACGCCGTTCAGCGGCATTCTCGCGGCCTTCGCGGTCAACACGAAATCGCTGAAGCCCGCCGATTATCCGAAAAGCTGGAAGGACCTGACGGACGCGAAGTGGAAGGGGCAGATCGCCTCGGCGCGGGCGGACAGTTCGGGCTCGGCCTTCCAGCAATATGCCACCGTGATCACCGCCTCTGGCGACAAGGCCGAGGCGGGCGGGGGATGGGATGTCTACAAGCGCATCCTCGCCAATATGCAGTTGGCGGAAAGCTCGGGCCTCGTCTCGCGCCTGGTGAATGACGGTGAGGCCAAGGTGGGCATCGTGCTGGAGGATGACGCGCTGGATTATGTGAAGGGCGGCGGGCCGGTGGCGGTGGTGTATCCGGAGGACGGCACATCGACGGTGGCCGACGGCATGGCGCTGGCCAAGGGGGCGCCGAACGCGGAGAACGGCAAGACGTTCATCGACTGGCTGCAAACCAAGACAGCGCAGGAGATGGTGGTGCAGCGCATGGGGCGCCGGCCCATCCGCACCGACGTGGCGAGCGGCGGCGGGGCCAAGCCGATCGCCGAGGTGAAGCTGGTGAATTACGACATTCGCGTCATCGCGCCGCAGCGCAACGCCTGGATCGCCCGCTGGAAGGATATGGCCTCGGCACGCTGATGCGGATCGAGGCGTTTTCGGAGGCGAAGAATCCGCGGGCGCCGGAGGCCAACGAGGATGCGCTGCTGATCCTGCCGGGCCGCGCTTATGCGGCGATTGATGGGGTGAGCGACCGGGACGGCACGCGGTACGAGGGCGTGCTGGCCGGCCGCTTCGCCTCGACGCTGGTGCGGCGGCGGTTGGAGGAGATGCTGGGCGGCCGCCAGGAATGGACCCCGCGCGGGGTGGTGGATGAGCTGACCGCCGCGATCGACGCCGCCTATGGGCGCTTCGGCGTGCGCGCGCGGGTGCGGACGGATTGGAGCGGCAAGATCGCCACCACCTTGGCGCTGGCGCTGGTGGACGATGCGGCGGTGCGCATTGTGCTGGTGGGGGATAGCGGGGTGCGCATCAATTGCGGGGAGATCGTGCGGGAGGATAAGGACATCGACCGCATCACCGCGCTGCTGCGGCGGGCGGCGTGGCGGGCGGTGAAAGCGCGCAGCGACGATCCCGCGGTGTGGGAGACCGTGTCGCGGCAGGTGGCGTTCCATGGCGCCGGTCAGGATGCGGCTTCGGTGGCGCCTTGGTTGAATGCGGTCGACTTGGCCGGGATTGCCGAGGTGGCCAATGCGGAGTGCCGGGCCGCGCTGCCCGGACTGCCGGCAGCGGCGATCGGCAATGTGGTGGCGCGCGGCATTGTGGGCGGTCAGGGCGGACATCAGAACAACGCGGACTCGCCGCTTGGCTATTCCTGCCTCGATGGGTTCGCCATCCCCGACCGGTTCATCCGCTACCTCACCCTGCCGAGGGCGGAGGTGCGGAGCATCGAGCTGTTCACCGACGGGTATTTCCGGCCTGGCGACGGGTTTGGCGTGGCGGAATGGGAGGCGGCGTTCCACGCGGCCGAGGCGGAGGATGCGGCGAAGGTGGCGGTGTATCTCTCGCCGCGCGGTTCGGTGGGGGGGAATTGGGCGGATGACCGGTCCTATCTCGGGGTGATGCTGTAGGGGGCGCTCTGCGCCGGTTATAGTCTCCGGATGGCGCCACGCTCCCCCAATCTTGATCCGCTTCGCGGCTCAAGCCCGCGAGTGCGGAAGGGGAGAAGAAATATCGCTTGGACGGATAAATTTCTCTTGCGTCATGCCGATGAGTTAAATTATAAGTTTTGCTCGATATAAGGAGTGACCGAAACCACATGAGCCGACCGACCACCCTGTCCCCGGACGACGCGCGCCGCATCGCCGCCTTGATCGGCGAGTTGCTGTTCGCGCTGCTGGCCGCCCTGCTGGGGGCGGGCCGTGGTGGTGCGCGTGGCGCGCCGTGCCGCGTCGCGGAGCCCGGTGAGTTGGAGGGGGTGATGGCCGGCGTGCTGCGGGCGGCGGCGGATGCGGATATGACGCTGGAGCCCTATGTGGAATGGGTTGCCGTGCCGGCGCCCTGGCGCAATAGGCGCCTGCTGCGCCCCTGGCACGCGGTTGTGCCGCCGCATCAGGTGCCGGCGCGTTTCGACCGGCCGGGTGCGCTGCTGCATGGGCCACCTCTGCGCGGCGGAAAATTTGAATATCGTGCAACCGGCATGGCCAAGCGGCGATGCGCGGGCGTTGACGCGCGCCTTGGCGGTGAGAGGGGCCGTTCTCCCCATAATTCCCATTGCGGGCGGCCGCGCGGGGTCATAGCGTCTCGTCACAATCCAAGGGGAGACTGACGATGCGTGGTTTCGCGAAACTCGGCGCGGCGGCGCTTGCGGCGCTCGGCCTGATGTCCACCGCGCCGGCGCAGGCGCAGAAATCGGCGGATACGCTGCGCGTCTACTGGCGCGACCAGATCAATGACGTCGATCCCTATTACAACTCGCTGCGCACCGGGCTGGTGGTGGCGCACCATGCCTGGGACGGGTTGGTGTATCGTGACCCCGACGGCTATGTGATGAAGCCGCTGATCGCCAAGTCCTGGAAATGGACGGATGCGACGACGCTGGAATTCGAGCTGCGCTCCGACATCACCTTCCACAACGGCGACAAGCTGACGGCGGCCGACGTGGTCTACACGATCGGCGTGTTGACCGACCCCAAGAGCGGGATTGTGGTGCCCTCCAACTATTCTTGGGTGGCTGGCGCCGAGCAGATCGATGCCACGCATGTGCGCCTCAAGACCAAGTCGGCCTTTCCGGCGGCGCTGGAATATCTTGCCTTCGTGACGCCGATCTATCCGGCCGCCTATCGCGAGAAGGTGGGCCGCGATGTCTATAAGAAGGAGCCGGTGGGCTCCGGGCCGTATCGGATCACCCGGGTTGATGGCGTGAGCCAGATCGATCTGGAGCGCTTCGAGGCGTATCCGAACGACAGCGCGAAGAAGAAGCCGGCGATCAAGAAGCTGATCATCAAGCAGGTGACCGACGCGACGGCGGAAATCACCGGGCTGCTGGGCAATCAGGCCGATTGGATCTGGCAGTATAATCCGGACCAGTTCGACAAGATCGCCGCGGTGCCGACCTTGCAGGCGATGCGGCAGGAGGCGTTCCGCATCCTGTTCCTGTATTTCGAGAGCGCCGGGCGCAACGGGCAGAAGAGCCCGCTGCAGGATGTGCGGGTGCGCCAGGCGATGGCGCATGCGATCGACCGCAAGACGTTTGCCGAGAAGCTGATCCAGGGCGGCTCCCGCGTGCCGGATGCGCCCTGCTATTTCACGCAGTTCGGCTGCGACCAGGGCGCGGCGGCCAAGTACGACTATGATCCCGCCAAGGCGAAGAAGCTGCTGGCGGAGGCGGGGTATCCCGATGGGTTCGAGACGGAGCTGGTGAACGGGAACCTGCTGTCCTCCTGGACGGGGGCCATCCAGGGCTATCTCGGCGGGGTTGGCATCAAGGCGAAGGTGACGACGTTGCAGGCGGTTGCCGGCATTCAGCGGGCGCAGAAGGGGGATGCGCCGATCTACATGTCCTCCTGGGGCAGCTACTCGGTGAACGACGTTTCGGCGATCATGCCGTATTTCTTCACCGGCTCGACGGATGACATGAGCCAGGATGCCGAGGTGAAGGCGGCGCTGGTGGCGGGTGGGTCGTCGAACGATCCGCAGGTGCGCAAGGCGGCCTATGCCAAGGCGATCAAGCGGATCACCGAGCAGGCCTATATGCTGCCGATCGGCACCTTCACGACGACCTATGGCGTTTCGAAGCAGCTGAACTTCCAGACCTGGGCGGATGAGATGCCGCGCTTCTATCTCTCGACCTGGAAGTAGGGGCTAGAACAGGCTTGTCTGCGGCGCGGCATCGGGGAGGCCCGGTGCCGTTTCGCTTTCCAGGGGCCGGGCGCCGCAGGCCAGGAGGAAATCGGCGATGGCGTCGAACTCCGCGGGGTCGCGGGTGCGGTCGGCGATGTCGCCTTGGGGGACCCAGATGACGGTTTCGTAGCGGGCGCGGGTGAGGAGGACGCGGTAGGTGTTGATGCGGTTGGCGATTTTGTCGGGCTGACGGGCGACCTGCCATTCGGTGCCGACGAAATTGCGGGCGCGCCAGGCGCGGCCGTGGACGAGATCGCCGCCCCAGCAGAGGCCGACGTGATCGAGCTCCAGCCCCTGGCAGGAGAATTCGGTGGCCAGGGTTTCGAGCGCATCGGAGGCTCGTACGTCCTCGGGCCAGCGATCAAGGAACCAGTGGGCGACGGCGGCGGCATCCATGTGCGGGAGTTCGGCGCCCAGGCCATCGGCACGCAGGCGCTTGGCGCCGGAGGAGGCGACCAGCCCGGCGCGCCGCCAGCCGCGGGCGGCGTGACGGAGATGATGGCGGAGCGTGGCGAGATCGCGGGTGAGGCGGAAGGGCAGGGGGGCGGTATCGGCGATGCGGCGGGCCTCGGCGCGATCGTCCGCCAGCACGGCATCCACCCAGAGGGCCGCCGATGGGTTGCGCAGGCTGCGCATCGCGACGTCAAGATGCAAAGCCGGATCGACCGCGAGGCTGGGGAGGCGGGGCAGGCGCTGCCGTGGATCGGGGGCGGCGAGGGTTTCCGGCGCGCTGGCGATGCTCCAGCCCGGGCGTGCAGCGAGAGCCGCGCCCCATTCGGCGAGGCCGCCCTCGCCGTCGTGGATTTCCTGCCCGCCGCCGACAAGGCAAACGATCACCGCCCAGTCGGCATGGCGGGCCATGATATCGAGGAGGTGGCCGGGTTCGGAATCGCTGAGCTGCACCGGGCGATCGCTGCTCTTGCGGATGGCATGGCTGGCCGACCAGACGCGCTGGCCTTCATCGATCACGATCACCCGGTCGGGCGGAGCAGCGCCGTTGCCGACATAGAGGTCGCGGAATTTGGGCAGGGCCTGGATGGTGCCGGTCATGTCATGGCGGGCCTTGCGCAGGCGGCCGGATTGCCCCGCCGCATCGTCGCGGGCGAGGGCCTCGCGCAGCACATGCACCAGCGTCGGGTTGCCGGTGAGGAAGACCGGGTTGTCCGCCCGCTCGGTGCCGAATACGGCATTGAGGCCGCACAACGTTTTGCCGGCGCCGGGGATGCCGGTGATGAATATCACGCAATGGCCCCCATTGGCCTTCGTGGCGGCGATGCGGCTCAGGATGGACGCGGTCGTCTGCGAGAGGTTGCGCGCCTCGGCCCGTGCGGCGCGAATCTCCTCCACGCCATGGCGGCTGTAGAGCATTCGGGCCGCCTCGACGATGCCGGGCACCGGGCGATAGGGCGCCGCCGGCCAGTGTGGCGGCACGAGCGGATGGCCCGGCTCGGGCAGACGGCGCCACAATTCCCGCAGAAGCTCGCCCAGGGTTTCCATGCTCGCCTCGCGCACCGGGGTCACATCGCCGTCCAGCAGCAAGGGCCATCCGGCGGGCTGAGGGCGCGCCGCGGTGGCGACGAGGATGGGAATGATCGGTACGCCGCGGCTGGCGGAATGGAAGTCCCGCAGGTCGAGCGCGTAGTCCTCGACCTGGCGGCGATCATCGGGGTGGAAGCGGGTGGCGCCCGCCTTGAACTCCAGCACCACGATGCCACGGGGCATCAGCAGCACCGCATCGATCCGCCGGCCGAGGCGGAGCATCTCGAACTCCAGCACGATTTCCCACGAAGCCGCTGCCTCCCAGCCCTGCAAGGCCGCCCGCAGGCAGGCGAGGCTGATCTCCCAAGCGCGGATCTGCTGCGGCTCATTGTGGCGGAACCGCCGTGCGTCGGCGGTGGCGAGGGTGCCGATCAACTCGGCCGGGTCACGCGCCAGGAACGAATCCACCCGCATCCCGGGCACTCTCCATCGGTTCGCCGCAGCTTGCCATGATCCGAACAATTAAACGTGGGAAATGCGTAGTCGTCAGCGTTGACGCAACACACTGCACCACCGCAGAAAGGCGCGTTCGGCACGTCTGACCTTGAGGAGTACGCTGTGGCAGTCATCACCTGGAACTCGGCGGTCTCGGGCCTTTGGGGCACGGCCTCGCTGTGGAGCGGCCGTGCCGTTCCGGGCTCGGCGGACAGCGTCCAGATCACCGTTGACGGGTCCTATGCCATCACGATCCCCGATGGCGACTTGCGCGCGGTTGGCAGCCTCTACCAGAGTGCCGGCACGCTCAGTGTGGTCGGTGACCTCACGGTCCAGGGTGCCGCGACGATCGACGTCGCGGCAACGCTGAATGGCGGCAGCGTCAACACACTGAACCCGCAGGGGGTGATCGCCGGCGTCGATGCCTCCAGCACCCTGGTGAATAACGGCGTTATCCTGGCCGACACGCCCAGCGGCACCTTGCAGATCGACATCGCCAACCTGGTGAATAATGGGGTGATGGACGCTGCGAACAGCGCGATCCTGTTCCTGACATCCAGCAACTTCGCCAATCTCTCCGGCTCGGTGCTGACCGGCGGCGTCTATGAGGTAGACGGGAATTCGGCGATCGACTTCGCGACCGGCCCCTTCGATTTCAACACCGGCCGCTTCGCCCTGGCGACCGTTGCCGTCAATGATGCCACGATTATCATCAATGGGGCGGGCAGCGGCATTTTCGGCTTCGATCCGGATGCCCTTGGCCCGAATCAGGGCGGCTACCTGAATTTGCAGGATACCCTGGTCACCAACGATCTGGCCGGCACGCTGGAAGTGATCGGCGGCGGCGATTTCACCGCGAGCCACGCCTTGCGCAATGATGGGGTGATCTCGCTGGGCGGTGGCACGCTGAGCGCGCCTGCGATCACGCAGGGGGATTTTGGTATCCTCGTCGGCTTCGGCACGGTGGCGCCCGCCGTGCTCGGTACTGGCCTTGTCGAGGCGCAACTCGGCACGCTAACGCTCTCCGGCCTCTCCGCGACGACGTCGATCCAAGTCGACGCCGGCGCGACGCTGAATTTTCGCGGCACCTTGACGCAGGCGATCAGCAATGACGGCACCATCGCCGTGCAGTCCGGCACGCTGCGGCTCTCCGGTGCTGTGACGGGAAGCGGTGGCTATTTCATCAACGGCGCGGCGTCCGGCGCGGCGACGACGCTCGATCTGGCAACTGCCGTAGTCGGTGATGTCGCGTTCAACGGCTCTGGCGCTGTGCTGAAAATCGAGAACCCCGCGGGCTTCGGCGGGCAGATCGTCGGCTTCGGCGCCGGCGATACCATCGATCTCGTCGGGCTGGCGGCCACAAGCGTCTCGCTGTCGGGCAATACGATCAACGTGCTGAACGGTGCCAACCTCGTCGACTCGCTACAATTGGTCGGGGACTACTCTAATGCCGCCCTCAGCTCGGCGTCCGACGGCGCGGGCGGCCGGAAGATCACCGTCTCCGGCGTCAATCCGCGGGATTTCACCTTTGAGGGCCCGTACTGGACCGATCGCACCATCACTTGGAGCCTGGGGCAGTTCAATTATTCATCGAGTTTCGATGTGGCCCACCCGTTCAGCCACACGATCGACCCTGTCACCCAGGCAGCCGAAGTGGCGGCCATCCAGCTGGCGTTCGACTCCTGGGCCGCAGTGGCCGGGGTTACCTTCGTCCAGGTGGCCGACAGCAGCGATCCCGCCGCCGCTCCCGATATCCGGGTCGGCTGGGGCGATCTGCTGGGCCTCGGCGGCGAGATCGGGCAGGCCGCCTATCAGGCGCTCGGCTCCGCCTTCGTTCCCGGCACCATCCTGCGGCTCGAAGACCCCGCATTCAACGCGCTGATAGACAACCCGAGCGTGACCGGTGGCCTGCAATACACCGGATTCTCCTCGACTTTTTATGAAATCCTGACCCATGAGATCGGCCACGCCCTCGGGCTCGGCCACTCCTCGGACGATACGGCGGTGATGTACGCAACCGCCCTGGGCACGCAGAACCAGGCGCTCAATGCCAGCGATATCGCCGGCGTCCAGGCACTCTACGGCGCCCCCCCCATCGTTGGCGATCCGCTCGGTATTACCGTTCCCGGCGCGGCTGGGGACAGTGTCATCATCGCCTTCGATGATGCGCCATCCGCCGCGGCCCCCCAGGCCCTCGCCCAGGCGATCGATGCGGCTGTGAACGGCGGCTACGCCTCGCCCTTCACCTACACCGCCGGCGCCGCCATTCCAGCCGTGACCGGTGGCAACGAGGGGCTGCTGCTGATGCACACCGGCGGCGTAGTTGCGCTGCCCGCCGGCTATTCCGCGATGGCGATCGATTCGTCCACGCCGGTGACGGTGAGCGGCGGCTCCACCGCCGGGCAGGTCATCCTCGCCGGCCGCGGTGGCCTCGCCTTCAACGCCGGGCTTGGCGCGGGATCGGTGTTCGCCGCTGGTGGCAACAACCTGATCAGCGTCTATCCCGGCGCTGGCAACCAGTTGATCCAGACCGGCGGCGGCGATGATACCATTGTAGTGCTCGCCGGCGATGACACGGTGAATGCCGGCCTCGGCGCCAACCAGATCCTCACCGGCAAAGGCAACAGCGTCATCAACTCTACCGGCACGGACCTGATCTCCGCCGGGGATATCGGCAACGTCACCATCAACGCCTTCGCCAACAACCCCGTGGCGTTCTTCGGGCCGGGCAAGACCGTGTTCAACGGCGGCAGCGGCAATGCCACCGTGGTCAGCACCTTCGGGCAATCCACCATCAACGGCCAGGGCGGCACCCAGATCTGGCTCGGCTCCGGTCAGGACCTCGTGAACACCGCCGGTGCCGACACCATTATTGGCGGCGCCGGGGCGGCGACGGTGAATGCTACTACGGGCAATGCCTTCGTCTTCGCCGGCGCCGGCGCGCTGGTGATGAATGGCGGCAGCGGTGCCTCCACCATTCTCGGCAGTCAGACCGGCAGTGCCACGCTGCATGGTGGCTCCGGGTCGATGATCGACCTCAGCTACCACGCCACCCGCTTCATCGGCGGCACCGGCAGCGACACCATCGCGAGCTTCGGCGGCGCCATCACCGTGCAGGCCGGCAGTGGTGGCGGCGTGTTCCTCGGCGGCCCCGCCGGCGGCAACTCCATCACCGGCGGCGCCGGCCAGTCGATCATCCTGGGTGGCGGCGCGGGTGACGTGCTGACCGCCGGCACCGGGGCAGGGGATGCCATCGTCGCCGGCGCCGGGGCGGAAACCATCAACGCCGCCGGCTCGCACGGGGCGGACAAGATCTATGCCGGCACCGGGCCGGATCTCATCAAAACCGGTACCGGCAGCACCAACATCCTGACCAGCACCGGCGCCACCACCATCGTCTCGGGCAGCGCGATCGATCTCGTCACCTTCGTCAAGGGCAACCACCCGACGGTGACGATCCAGAACTACTCGCTGACCTTCGACTACCTCTCCCTCTCCGGCTTCCCCGCCGGCGAAATGGCGGCGGCGCTGGCGGGGCAGAGCACCTCGGCGGGAACCGAGACGCTCACGCTCTCGGATGGCACCCACATCATCCTTCAGGGCGTCACCGGGCTGTCGGCGGCGAATTTCCTGTAGGGGGTCAGCCTTCCTCGCCGTCGCGGCGATAGGGCGAGAACTCGGCGAGCGCGGCCATGGACTGGATGCGCTCGGCGCGCTCCTCCACCAGGAAATCCGCCACCGCCCGGCGCAGCCCGCCATGGGCGATCCAGTGGGCGGAATAGGTCGCCTTGGGCAGGTAGCCGCGCTGGATCTTATGCTCGCCTTGCGCCCCGGCCTCGACGCGGGCGAGGCCGTGTTCGATCGCGAAGTCGATGGCGCGGTAGTAGCAAAGCTCGAAATGCAGGAAGGGGAAATCCCCCGCGCAGCCCCAGTTGCGGCCGTAGAGCGTGTCCTCGCCCATCAGGTTGAGCGCGCCCGCCACCGGAGTGCCATTTTGCATTGCCAGCATCAGCACCACCCGATCGCCCAGGCGCTCCGCCAGCAAATGGAAGAACCGGCGGGTGAGGTAGGCGCTGCCCCATTTGCGATCGACGGTCGAGGTGTAGAACCCGTAGAACGCATCCCAATGCGCCCGGGTGGTCTCCGGCCCGCGCAGGGTGACGAATTCGAGCCCCGCCGCATTGGCATCCCGCCGCTCGCGCCTGAGCCCCTTGCGCTTGCGCGATGAGAGGGCGCCGAGGAAATCATCGAAGCTGGCGTACCCGGCATTGTGCCAGTGGAACTGCATGCCGAGGCGTTGCAGCCAGCCGGCCTCGCCGAGTGCATCCCACTCCCCCTCGGTGCAGAAGGTGATATGGACGGAGGAGAGCTTCAACTCGCGGCACGCCTGCTCCAGCGCGCCGGCCAACGCCGAGGCAGGCACCCCGGAGTCCGGGCGGATCAGCAGGCGCGGGCCTGGCACCGGGCTGAACGGCGAGGCGACTTGCAGCTTCGGGTAGTACTGCCCGCCCGCCCGTTCCAGCGCATTGGCCCAGCCATGGTCGAACACGTATTCGCCGTAGCTGTGCGATTTCGCGTACATCGGCACCGCCGCCACCACGCGCCCATCGGCATCGCGCAGCACGGCATGCTGCGGCAGCCATCCCGTGCGCGACCCGGCGGATCCGCTATCCTCGACCGCGGACAGGAAGGCGTGGCTGACGAAGGGGTTGCCGCCGCCGGCGCAGGCGTCCCACGCCTCCGCCTCGATCTCGGCGATCGCGGGGTGGAGCGTGAGTGTCAGCGCGGCGGCGTCGCGCTTGGCCATCAGGCGATGCGGAACATGCCTTCGACCTCGACCGGCACATCAGCGGGCAGTGAGGGCACGCCGACGGTGGTGCGGGCATGGCGCCCGGCATCGCCGAACACCGCGACCGCAAGATCGGAGGCGCCATTCATCACCTGGGCGTGCTGGCTGAACTCGGCGGGGGCGGCGATAAAGCCACCGAGGCGGATCACCTGCTCCACGCGATCGAGGTCGCCGCCGCAGGCGTTCTTCAAATGGGTCAGCAGGTTGATGAAGCACTGCCGGGCCTGCGCCTGGCCCTGCTCGATCGACAGGCCACCGGGCCCGACCTTGCCGGTCAGCACGATCTTGCCATCCACCGCCGGCACCTGGCCGGAGATCACCACCAGATTGCCGGTGATGACGAAGGGCACGTAATTGGCGATCGGCGCCATCGGGGTCGGCAGGGTGATGCCGAGTTCGGCGAGCTTGGCGTCAATTTTTCCGGCCATGGGGCGGGGTCCTTCCTACTTGGCCACCAGCCGCAGGCTGCGGCGGCGTTGCCTCGGGCCATCTTCGCGCGGCAGGTCGAGCGGCAGCAAGGGGGCACGGTCCCGCGCGCCTTCGCCTACGGTATCCTCCGCCTCGTCGTCGATATCGGCGGCCGGCAGATCGGTCTGGCCGAGATAGTTCACCGCGAGGTTGCGGAACACATAGTCGAGCATCGAGGTCGCGCGTTCCACCGCCGGATCGCCCTCGACCACGCCAGACGGCCCGAAGCGGGTGAAGGTGAAGGCCTCCACAAAGGCCTCGAGCGGCACGCCGTGCTGCAGGCCAAGACTGACGGAAACCGCGAAGTTGTCCATCAGGCCACGGAAGGCCGCCCCCTCCTTGTGCAGCCCGATGAAGATCTCGCCGAGCTGGCCGCTCTCATATTCCCCGGTGCGCAGGAAGAGCTTGTGCCCGCCGACGGCGGCCTTTTGGGTGTAGCCGGAGCGCCGCGCCGGCAGGCTGCGGCGGTCCTCGGTGGCCTCCGGCGCCGGCAGATCGGGCCGCCGCGGCATCGCCTCGATGTGGGGCGCGACCGCGTCATGCATGGCGGCGTGCGCGGCGGCGGAGACCGGACGGAACGGGCTTTGGCCGGCCAACGTGAGCGCCAGCGCCGTCTCGGGCAGGATACCACGCACGGCCAGCAGCGCGCGCGCCGAACGGGTCAGCGCTCCGGTATCGGTGAGCGGCGAGAAGGCGGGCGCGATGCCGCCAGTCTCGGCGCCCAGCAGGGCATCCGCCTCGGCCGGGGGCAGCACGGCGGTGGTGGAGACATGCCGCTTGCCGGCATCCCGCGCGCCGAATCGCTCGCCCAGCACGGTGGACGCGGCATCGGCGTGGCGGCGCATCGCACCGGCCACCGCGGCGGCCATGCGGCGGGCGGCGTCGCTGTCATAGTCGAGCCCGAGCCCGGCGAGCAGCCCGGCCATGTCCGTTGGCGCCACCGCGATCCGCTCGGCGGCGGGGTTGGCCAAGGTCAGCGCCAGCACCGCGGTCTCCACTGCGGTGGCGAAACCCACGGCATCGAAGCCATGCTCAGGGTCGGCGAAGCTGGCGAGATTGAGGATGAAGGAGGGGGTCTCCGGCTCCGCGCCATGCCAGATCGCCGCCATCGGGGCGCCGCGCCGCTCCAGCAGCAGCGCGTGCAGCTGCTCGGCCAGCGGCGTCTCGATGCCGGCGCGCTTGCCCCGCTCGGCGATCGGGCGCACCCACGCCTCCGCCGCCTGTGCCAGGGTGACCGGCCCATCGCCCGGCGCGATCGCCGCGAGTGCTGCCGCCGCGGCGGCATCCCACTCCACCGGCAGGGTGATCGCCCGCGCGGGGCTGTCCGCATCGGGAGCGGCGGACGTGCGGCGCATCCGGACGCCTTGCCATGAACGGATATTGCGGCTCTTGCTCATGCCCCGATGCTACGGCGAGCGCCGCGACTCGGGAAGCGTATTTTGGGGTCGTTTTGCCAATCGGCCACTAAATCCTGTGGATAAGCGGAAAGCACCGGATCCCCTGGACCGCGCGCCCGTGCTTGCCTATATCTACGGTCATGAACCTCGGAACACGCATCTTCACCCTGCTGAACGGCCGCGTTGTCGGCCGCGACGGGGCCGGCAATACCTATTACGAGGACCGCAAGGAGCGCTCCGGCACCCATCGCCGGCGCTGGGTCGACTATGCGGGCGAACCGGAGGCCACCAAGGTACCGGCCGAATGGCACGCCTGGCTGCACTACACCACCGATGCGCCGATCCCCGACGCCGGCAAGCGCGTCTGGCAGAAGCCGCATCAGGCGAACGCCACCGGCACCGCCCAGAGCTATCGTCCGCCCGGCCATGAATATGCCGGCGGCAAGCGTGACAAGGCGACTGGCGACTACGAATCCTGGACCCCCGGGTCCTGAAACAGCAGGAATGGCCCAGCGCAATCTGACCGAATTGCTGGCCGGCGCCGCGGTGCTGCTGGTGGCGGCCGGGTTCCTCGGCTATGCCGTCGCCAATACCGGGCGCACCCCGGTCTCCGGCTATCCGCTGCACGCGAAGTTTGACCGCATCGACGGGCTGGCCGTGGGCTCCGATGTCCGCTTGGCCGGGGTGAAGATCGGCACCGTCACCTCCGCCGCGATCGATCCCAAGACCTTCCAGGCCATGGTGACCTTCACCGTGCAATCGGCGCTGCATCTGCCCAAGGATTCCAGCGCCGAGATCACCAGTGACGGGCTGCTTGGCGGCAAGTTCCTCTCGCTGGTGCCGGGCGGTGATGACAAATTGCTGGCCAGCGGCGGCGAGGTGACGATCACCCAATCCGCTGTCAGCTTCGAGCAGTTGCTGGGGAAATTCATTTTCAGTGTCAGCGACTTGGCGGGCAACGTGCAGAAGCAGCTGCAGCAGGCGCCCAAGTGATCGCGCCGCCCAAGGCGTGGCCGCAGCCCGATGGTTCGCCGGTGTCCTGCCGCGAAAAGCTCAAGACCCTCGCCGAGAACCATGCCGAACTCGCCCAGATGATGCAGGACGCCTTCGAGGATGCCGTGCTGATGGGCGTCGATGAGGCGGCGATGCGGGGCATTCTCGCCGCGATGAGCCAGGCGCTGGTCAGCCCGAAGCGGCCGCGCGGCGGCGCATGAGGCGGCTGCTCGCGGCGCTTGCCGCCGTGCCACTGGTGGTCGCGGCGATCGGCGCGGCCCTCGCGCAGCCGGCCCCCCGCACACCGCCAGGATTAACGCCGCTCGGCCCGGTGCAAGCTCCGCGACCCTCGGCACCGAACCAACCCTTCGTGACCCAGGGCCAGGACCCGCTGGCCCCCGTCCAGTCGCAGCCGCTCCCCTCGCTCACCCCGCCCGATCCGGCCTACGCGCCCCCCGCCCGCCCGGCACCTGCCGCGCCGCCCACCGTGGCGGCCCCGCTGCCCGCAACGGCACTCGCCGGGGACTGGCAGCCGCGCCAAACCGTCGAACTGCGCGGTCTCGACAAGGTAACCGCCCGCTCAGCCGCCATCACCGGCAAGGTCGGCGAGACGCTGCGCTACGGAACGCTGTCGATCCTGGTGCGCGGCTGCGCCGTTCGCCCGCCCGACCAGCCCGCCGACGTCACCGCCTTCCTGGAAATCACCGATCGCGGCGCGACCACTCCGATATTTCGCGGCTGGATGATCACCTCGGCGCCCTCGCTGGCCATTCTGGAGCACCCGGTCTACGACATCCGCGTCGCCGCATGCCGGCCGTGATGCCCGCGCTGCCGCCGCGCGCCGCGCTGCTGCTGGACCTTGACGGAACCCTGATCGACATCGCGGCAACGCCGGACAGCGTGGTGGTGCCTGACGATCTTTGCCGCAGCCTCAAGCGCTTGCGTGGCCAACTTGACGATGCGGTTGCAATCGTCACTGGCCGCCCGATCGAGCAAGTTGACGCGCTGCTGGGCGATCTGCCCTACGCCGTGGCCGGCGAGCATGGCGGCGCGATCCGCCACGCGCCCGGTGGCGCGATCGAGCGGCCCGTTCTGGCCGAGCCGCCGCCCGAATGGCTGGAGGCCGCCGAGCGCGCCGCCGTCGCGCATCCCGGCGTGCTGCTGGAGCGTAAAAGCCGCGGCTTCGTCCTGCACTATCGCCTCGCCCCGGATTCCGGACCGGCGATGCGCGAGGTGATGGCCGGCCTTGTCGCCGGGCACGAGGACCGCTTCGCGGTGCTGGCGGCGCTGATGGCCTGGGAGCTGAAGCCGCGCGGCGCCGACAAGGCAACCGCAGTGCAGAGCCTGATGGCCCGACCGCCCTTTGCCGGCCGCTGCCCCATCTATATCGGCGATGACGTAACCGACGAGGACGGCATGCGCGCCGCCCGCGCCTTGGGCGGGCTCGGCTGGCGCGTGCAGGATGTGTTCGGCGACGCCGCCGGCGTGCGCGCCTGGCTGGCGAGTCTAGAGCGTGATCGTTTGAGGCCGGCAGGTCGGAAAACGTGAATCACGCGGCATAACAAGGATCTAAAGCCGCCGCGGAATCCGCGTCGCCAGCGCCGCCGAGGCCAGCATCATCACCCCCGAGGCGACGAACACCGAGGGCAAAGCGAACACGGAGAGCAGCAGCGAGCACACCACCGGCGGCGCCACCTGCGTCACGTCGCGGAAACTCGCGAACACCGTCGTCATCTGCGGCCGCTCATAGGGATGCACTGCGCGCAAGAACAGCAGGTTGCCCGCGCCATCCAGCATCCCCGAGCAGCACGAGGCCATAACCAGGAACGCGGCCCCGAGCCACGGCATACCGGACGCCGTCGCCGCCGCGAGGCTGAAGATGCCCGCCCCGAGATAGGCAACCCGCATCAGCGCCCGCAACCCGAAGCGCCGCCCGGCCCAGCCCCAGAGCGGCACCATCCAGGTCCACCCCGTGCCGATCGATACCACGAGCCCGCCGGTCTCCGGGCTGAGGCCCGAGGTCACCGCCAGGATCGGCGCATAGATGAAGAACACGCTCCACCAGGAGGAGCGCGCGGAGGTCAGCGTCCAGGCCAGCACCAGCCGCGGCTGAGCGAAGAAGCGCGGCAGATAGCGCAGCGGGTTGGTGGAGCCATGCGTGGCGGCCGCATCGCTCTCGGTGAGCCCCAGCGCGAGGAACAGCCCCAGCAGCGCCGCCGCGGTGACCGCCACCACCACGAAGGGGGCGATGAATGCGACGTTCTCCTGCAAATGGATGCCGAACCAGGGCCCGAAGGTCCAGGGTGCGGCGGCGGCGAAAATCCGCGTCGGCTCGAAATGCCTCAGTGCCTGGCGCGGCACGTTGTCGAGCAGATAGAGCTGCGTGGTGATGTCGAGGCAGCCGATCGCCACCGTATTCAGCACCAGCGCAACCGCGAAGGCGGGCAGCAGATCGATCGCGAAGAGCAGGCTGCTGGCGGCGAGCACCATCGCGCCGAGCGCAAACACCCGGCGCCGGCCGAGCAGGCTCACCAGATAAGGGATGGTGAAGCGGCCGACCACGGCGGCGAGCCCGGTCGCCGCATACAGCAGCGTCACCGCCCTGGGCGTGCCCAGCAGGCGCAGCGCGCCGAGCGGCAGCACGGTCAACAGGGTCGCCTGGGCCACGCTGGGGAAGAAGAACAGTGCCAGAAAGGCCGCGCCCTGCCGCGGCGGCAGCCCGGCGACGGTTTTCGGCAGGCGAAGGCGGAACATGGGGCGATGCAATCAGCTGGCAGTGTCAGGGCCAACTTGAACCCTTCCGCCCCAGGGCTCAAGCCGCCGGCGACGGTTTGCCGGGATGATTTCGATCGCAGATTTTAACGACAAATAACTATCACCTACCTGCAACTATAGGATGACCTTCGCGGACTATACTCCCGGCTCCTACGATCCCAGGGGGTATCATGTCTGACGCAGCAATCCAGCAACCCGGGCACCACCGACACGTGGTGCACCACCGGCCGAAACTCGACTCCAAGCCGCCGATGGCGGCGATCATCGTCTTCGTCGGTCTTCTGGCGGTGGGCCTGGTGTTCACGCTCTATGGGCTGATGAACGACATCAGCGATGCCGGATCGGGCCCGCTCGCCATCGGCGTGTTCTTCCTGCTCGCGGTCGCCCTGCTGATCGCGCTGGGCTTCGAGTTCGTCAACGGCTTCCACGATACTGCCAATGCGGTTGCCACCGTCATCTACACTCACAGCCTGCCTGCGCAGACCGCGGTCATCTGGTCGGGCGCATGGAACCTGGCGGGCGTGCTGAGTTCATCGGGCGCGGTCGCCTACGGCATCATCAGCCTGTTGCCGGTCGAACTGATCCTCCAGGTCGGCAGCAATGCGGGTTTCGCGATGGTTTTCGCCCTCCTGATCGCCGCCATCATATGGAACCTCGGCACCTGGGCGCTCGGCATTCCCGCCAGCTCCTCGCACACCCTGGTCGGGTCGATCATCGGTGTCGGTATCGCCAACCAGCTGATGGACCTCACCGGCAGCGGCACCTCCGGGGTTGACTGGAACCAGGCCGCCGGCGTTTTCCGCGCCTTGCTGATCAGCCCGCTGTTCGGCTTCGTCGGTGCGGCCATGCTGCTTCTGGTGATGAAGCTCGTCGTCCGCAGCCGCAAGCTCTATGAGGCGCCGGACGTCACCCATCCGCCGCCGCTGTGGATCCGCGGCCTGCTGATCTTCACCTGCACCCTGGTCTCCTTTTTTCACGGCTCCAATGACGGTCAGAAGGGCATGGGCCTCATCATGCTGATCCTGATCGGCGCCGTCCCCACCGCCTACGCGCTCAACCGCGCCATGCCGACGGACGAGACCCCGGCCTTCCTGCAAAGCATTGAACAGGGCCGCAAGGTGTTCGAGGCGCACACGCTCTCGGGCGCGATCAGCGTCGGCGCCGCCCGCGAACGTGTCTCCTACGCGATCCGCACGCGGGACTTCGCGGACTCCACCGTCTATGCCGGCATCGCCGCGCTGGCCGGTGAAATCGGCCGCCAGGTGAGCGAGAACGGCGAACTGCGCAAGGTGCCGGCCGCCGCGGTGCAGAACGTCCGCAATGACATGTACCTCACCTCCGAGGCGGTCCGCCTGATGCCCAAGACCGCATTCACCGCCGCCGAAATGCCCGCCGTCACCGCCTTCAAGGCGACGATGGACCGCGGCACGCGTTACATCCCGACCTGGGTGAAGGTCGCCGTCGCCATCGCGCTTGGTCTCGGTACCATGGTCGGCTGGAAGCGAATCGTGGTGACCGTCGGCGAGAAGATCGGCAAGACCCACCTGACCTACGGGCAGGGTGCCTCGGCCGAACTGATGGCCGCGGCCACGATCGGTGCCGCCGACATCTTCGGCCTGCCGGTTTCCACCACCCATGTGCTCTCCAGCGGCGTCGCGGGCACCATGGCGGCCAACGGCTCGGGCCTCCAGTGGAGCACTCTGCGCTCCATCGCCCTTGCCTGGGTCCTCACCCTGCCGGCGGCGATGCTGATGTCGGGCGGGCTCTACTATGCCTTCCGCACCATGCTCTGAGCCGCAGCCGGTTCAGCACGCCTCTAGGGGGCGCCTCCTTGCCGAAAGGCGGGGAGGCGCCCTTTGCTTTTGAGCGCGCTTGCTCAACCGGGGTACAAGAAATCGCCCGCTGGGGTCCTTCGGTCGGCGAAGGTCCTCAACGGGCGATGGTCGTCGCGCAGCAGCGGGGGAGGGCGCTCCCCCGGGGTTTCAGGCGCTTGCTTCAGACGTCGCGGAGCTGGTGCACGTCATGCACGGTCACCCCGGTGCCGGCCGGCGGGATTTCGAGCCAGTGGCGCTGCCCGAGCGTCCGCCGCGTGTCCTCATGGCCGCTCGCCCAGTGCTCGCGCATCGAGGTGCCGGAGAACTCGTGGTCCTTGGCGTGCCCCTCATAGGCCTTCTGCTGATAGATCATGTGCACGATGTTGATCGCCGGCAGCCGTGCGAGTTCCGCTTTCAGGCGTCGCTGCTCATCGTCGAGCAGTTCCTCCGGCATCTTGTCGAGTGCGCGGCGCAGATGCGTCTTCCAGGTCAGCAGGCGGCGGTACACGTCGGTCGTCAGGCGAGTGCGCGAGGAATACATGATGTCCTTGTGCCGCCCCAGCACGTCCTCCATGTCGCGCGGCAGCATGCCGCGGGCGCTGAACAGATCGACCTGGAAGACCAGGCTGTTCATCCCGTCCTCCTGATCGAGCAGGTGCTGCAGCGGCGTGTTGGAGACGATGCCGCCATCCCAGTAATAGTCGGTGCCGATCTTGACCATCGGCAGCGTCGGCGGCAGGGCGCCGCTGGCCATGATGTGCTCGGGCTCGATCGTTTGGTTGGCGTTGTCGAAATAGATGAAATTGCCGCTGAGGACATTCACCGCGCCGACGGAAAACCGGCAGAGCCGCGCGTTGATCCGGTCAAAATCAACCAGTTCCAGCAGTGTCTCGCGCAGCGGCGAGGTATCGTAAAAGCTGGTGGCGGTGGCGGCGCCGGCCGGGCTGAGCCAGGCGTTGACCTGATGCGGCTTGAAGAAGCCGGGTTGGCCCTGCGTCATGGTCATGAACGCGCTGGTGGCGTTGCGGGCGCGGCGGAAAATATCGCCATCCGGCGTATAGGCCCAGATGCGCCGTTCGGTGATGCGTTCCCAGAAAATCCGCATCCGCTCCAGGCGGCGCTCCGGCGGGTTGCCGGCGATGATGGCGGCGTTGATGGCGCCGATCGACACGCCGGTCACCCAGTCGGGCTCGATGCCGGCGTCATGCAGCGCCTCGTAAACGCCGGCCTGGTAGGCGCCAAGCGCGCCCCCGCCTTGCAGGATGAGAGCAACCCGATCGCAGCGCTCGGGCCGCCACGGCACCGCCCCGCCTGGCAGCCCCGCATGCGCAGATTGCGCCGAGGTATCGGCCCTTGTCGGTTCAACGGCGCGGCTGCGCGTTTCGTCCATGGCATGATTCCTATTGTTGTCGCTCGGCCGCAGCCGTGGCCGATATGGCCCGGTGGTAGAGAACAGGACGGGGTGACCGCCGCAACGTCATGACGATGACGACTTCATTGCGACGTGGTGACACCCATTTCGGTGCACGGTCTGCGGCGCGTTTCCCGCAAACTTCACATAAATGCACATGCTGCGCGCGGGTCGCCACCCCCCGCGCCGGTGTAAGCGCATCGTCTGAAAGATCGGGATGGGAGTTCGGCTTCATGACGCATCGCACCGCTATTATTACGGGTTCGACCAGTGGGATCGGCCTCGGCATCGCCCGCGCATTCGCCGCCGCCGGCTACAACGTCGTGCTCAACGGCCTCGGCGATGCCGCAGCGATCGAGGAGGTTCGCGCGGCCCTCGCTGCCGAAACCGGTGCGGAGGTCGTCTATGATCAGGCGGATATGTCAAACCCCGAGGCGATCGCCGCGATGGTCGCCGCCGCCGTCACCCGCTTCGGCGCCGTCGACGTCTTGGTGAACAACGCCGGCATCCAGTTTGTCGCCCCGATCGAGGAGTTCCCGCCGGCACGTTGGGACCTGATCCTGCAGATCAACCTCAGCGCCGCCTTCCACGCCACCCAGCACGCTTTGCCCGGCATGAAGGCGCGCGGCTTCGGCCGCATCATCAACATCGCATCCGCCCATGCGCTGGTCGCCTCGCCGTTTAAATCGGCTTACGTCGCGGCCAAGCACGGCATCGCCGGCCTGACCAAGACGGTCGCCCTCGAGGCCGCCGAGCACGGCGTCACCGTCAACGCGGTCTGCCCGGGCTACGTGATGACGCCGCTGGTGCAAAAGCAGATCCCCGAACAGGCCGCCGCGCGGGGCATCAGCGAGGAGGCGGTCATTCGGGACGTCCTGCTCGCCGCCCAGCCCACGCGGCGCTTCGTCACCGTGGAGGAAGTCGCGGCCCTCACGCTCTTCCTCGCAGGCGAGCAGGCCGGTTCCATCACCGGCGCCATCATCCCCATCGATGGCGGCTGGACCGCGCACTGACCCTGAGCAGGAGCCGCACCATGCGCCGTGAAGAGATTCTCGCCCTGCCCTCCATGCCGCTCGCCGGCCCGAGCTACCCGCGCGGTCCCTACCGGTTCATCGACCGCGAATACATGCTGATCACCTACGAAACCGACCCCGTGATCATCCGGGAGCAACTCCCCGAGCCGCTTGAGCCGGTCGAGCAGCCCCTTGTCCATTATGAATGGATCAGCATGCCGGACAGCTCGGGCTTTGGCAGCTACACCGAGTCCGGCATGGTCATTCCCTGCCGCTTCCAGGGCGAGGAGATGAGCTTCGTCGCCCAGATGTATCTCGATGACGATCCGCCAATCGTTGCCGGCCGCGAGATCTGGGGCTTCCCGAAAAAATACGCCCACCCCAAGCTCGAGATCGTCAAGGATACCCTGACCGGAACGCTGCACTACGCGAGCCAACTCGTCGCCATGGGTACCATGGGCTACAAACACGAAAGCATGGCCGGCAACGGCGTGCGCACCACGGCGATGCTGACCAAGACCCAGGTGAACCTCAAGATCATCCCCGGCGTCGACGGGCAGCCGGCGATTTGCCAGCTTGTCGCCTATAATCTCACCGATATCACCGTAAAGGGCTCGTGGATCGGCCCGGGCCGGCTGCATCTGGTGCCCCATGTCAACGCCCCGGTCGCCGATCTGCCGGTGCGCCGCGTCATCGGCGCGCATCATTTCATCGCCGACCTCACATTACCCTATGGCCGCGTCATCCACGACTATCTCGCACGCTGAACCGCGCTCGCATCTTCAATCTGTCATACGGATGTCACGCCGTTCCTGATACAGGGCGCCGAACATCACGGAGGGGACCATGGCGACTGACACCGGCGAGAACGCCGAGAAATCCTGGCTCGATCTCGAACTCGAGGACGATTTCGACGAGGAGCTGGAACAGGAGATCGACGACTCCCGGCTGCCCGCCGAGCTGCGCGAAATGCTCCATAACCGCACCAAGAGCACGGTTCCGCGGGACGTGTATTTCCGTGACCTGATGCGCATGCAGGCCGAGCTGGTGAAGTTGCAGGACTGGGTGGTCTACAAGGGCCTGAAGGTCGTCGTGCTGTTCGAGGGCCGCGACAGTGCCGGCAAGGGCGGTGTGATCAAGCGGATCACCCAGCGCATCAATCCGCGGTCCTGCCGTGTCGTCGCGCTGCCGGCCCCGTCGGATCGCGAGAAGACGCAGTGGTACTTCCAGCGCTACGTGCCGCATCTTCCGGCGGCCGGCGAAATCGTCCTGTTCGATCGCAGCTGGTACAATCGCGCGGGGGTCGAGCGCGTGATGGGCTTCGCCAATGAAGGCCAGGTTGAACAATTCTTCTCCGACGTTCCCGCCTTCGAGCGCATGCTCGCCCGGTCCGGCATTATCCTGATCAAATACTGGTTCTCCATCACCGATGAAGAGCAGCAATTCCGCTTCCTGATGCGCATCCACGATCCCATCAAGCAGTGGAAGCTCTCGCCGATGGATCTCCAATCCCGGGTGCGCTGGGAGCAGTATACCAAGGCCAAGGAAGAGATGTTCGCCCGCACCAACATCCCGGAGGCGCCCTGGTTCATCGTCGAGGGCAATGACAAGAAGCGGGCCCGGTTGAATTGCATCGCCCATCTGCTCGATCAGATCGAGTACAGCGAGGTGCCGCACGATCCTGTGTCGCTGCCCGAGCGCGTCTTCAACCCCGAGTACGAGCGCGCCACTCTGCCGCCCGAGCTCTATGTGTCCGATCGCTATCACGACTAGGGCCGTTGCATGGGGCGTCTGCACCTATCATCGGCGCCCCCGCATGCCACCCTTGAGCGCCGAGCTGTCCAACTCGGACGCGACGACCATCGCGCCGAGCGCAAACCCCCGCCGCCGGACGAGCAGGCCGGAGGTGGGTTTCGGCGTGTGGAGGCGGAGTATGGACATGGCGCAAGCAGCTGCCAGTGCCAGGGCGCACCCAAACCTTCCGCCCCAAGGCTCAAGCGCCGCTCAGCTCCCCCGGTAGGTCGAATATTGCCAGGGCGCCACCAGCAGCGGCGTATGATAGTGCCCCTCAGGTTCGGTGACGAAGAAGGGCACCGGGATCACGTCGTACCACGGCGGATCCGATACCGGCGGGGACCAGTCGGCGAAATAGGGGCCGACGTGGAAGCGCAGCTCATGCGGGCCGATCCGTAAGGGCTCGCCCTCGATGAACGGCGTGGGTGTCCGCCCATCCCGGTTGGTCACCCCCTCGCGCAGCAGCGCTCCATCGCGGAACAGCTGGATGCGCACCCCCTCCGCCGGGCGACCGCGGCCGGTATCGAGCACATGGGTGGAGAGATGCCCGGTGGTGCGCGGCACCCCGGGGCCGGTCACCCGGGCGACCAGACGAAGCCGGGTGATGTAGAACACCTCCTGCAAGGCGGCGGCGCGCTCGGCCTCCTCGGTGGAGCCGAGCCGGCGCCCGAGCATCCGCAGCACCGAGCTTGGCGTATGGCGGCGGGCGCAGATGATGAAGGGGAATTGGAACTCTTCGGCATAAGCTTCAGACTTCGCAGCAAAGTCACTCGCTGTGGAACCCAACCCGGCGAGGCCCAGCCCGGCCTGCTCGGCCTGCGAATCTGCGGTCAGCGCCGTGGATATCGCCGTGGCGGAGAGCGGGGGATGGCCGCGCAGAAAGCGCCGCTGGGTCTCGGCATCGGCGCTGCGCACCACATCCATCAGCCCGGCATGCAGCGCCTCCACCGTGGCGAACGGCCGTGCCGGGGCAGCGGCGAGCGGCACCCATGGGGCATGTTCGAACACGCCATCGAGCGCGGCGGCGAATGCGTCGGGGGTGGTTTCGTTCAGGATATCGAGCGTAATCATGGTCATCCCAGTCGGCGAGAAATGCCGGCGATGCGCTCCATGGCAATGGCCAGGGCGATGGTGGCGAGGATCAGCACCGTCGATGCGGCGGCGATGGTGACGTCGAGCTTCCCCTCAAGGTCCTGCCACATGCGGATGGGCAGCATGTCGGTCGCGGCATCGCGCAGGAACAGCGAGACCGGGATGTTGTCGAAACTCGCCATGAAGCAGATGAACCCGCCCGAGGCGATGCCGGGCGCGAGCAAGGGCAGGGTGATGCGCCGGAAGGTGGTCAGCCGCGAAGCGCCAAGGCTCAGCGAACTGTCGATCAGCGCCGGGTCCAGCTGCGCCAGCGCGGCGATGGTGTTGCGCACCACGTAGGGCACGCAGATCACGGTGTGTCCGAGCACCAGCGTCGCCGGCGAGACCGGCAGGCCGATCGCGGTGAAGAAGATCAGGCTGGCGAGCCCGAAGGCGAGGCCGGGGAGGATCAAGGGCGAGAGGAACACCTGGTCCAGCACTCGCGCCACCGGTCGGCGGCTGCGGCCGATTGCCAGCGCTGCGGAGACGCCGAGCAACAGCGAAATCCCGGTGGAAAGACAGGCGACCACCAGCGAATTCCCAGCGGCGAAATGCAACTGCCATGCCTCGGCCAGGGCGTAATACCAACGCAGCGAGTAGCCCGGCGGCGGAAAGCGGAGCGACAATCCGCTGGTGAAGGAGACGATCACCACGATCAGCGTCGGTGCTGCCAGCAGGATCAGCGCGATGGCGGCCAGCCCGCCGCCACTCCATTGGAACAGGCGCGTCGACAGCGCGACCTGCAAGGCGGCAGGGCGTGGCGCCTCAGCCATAGGCCGCTCCCCGCGCCAGCCGGGCCAGCGCGCCGATGGCCGCGAGCACCGCCAGCACGGCCGCGAGGAAGACGATGGAGATCGCCGCGGCGAAGGGCCAGTTCTGCAGCGTGATCGCCTGCTGGTAGATGAAGCCAGGCATCAGCAGCAGCTGCCCGCCGCCCACCAGGCTTTGGGTGATGAAGGCAGTCACCGCCGCGGCGAAGGTGAGGATGCAGCCCGCCAGCGCCCCCGGCAGCGAGAGCGGCACCACCACGCGCAGGAAGGTGCGCCAAATCCCGGCCCCCAGCGCCGCCGAGGCATCTTCCAAATTGGGGTCGATCCGCCCCAAAGCGGTGGCGAGCGGCAGGAACATCAACGGCATCTGCACCTGCACCAGCGCCGCCACCAGCCCGCCTTCGGTGTAGAGCAGCCGCAGCGGCAGATCGATCAGACCGAGCGATTGCAAGGTCGCGTTCACCACCCCCTGTCGGCCCAGCACGACGATCCAGGCGAAGGTGCGCACCACCACCGAGGTCAGCAGCGGCAGCAGCACGATCAGCGTGATCAGCCCCTTGCCCCAGCCCGGTGCGGCGCGGAACACCATGGCGAGCGGGTAGGCCAGCAACAGGCAAAACAGCGTCACCTCCGCGCCGATGCGCAGCGTGGCGCCGAGCACGCGTGGTCCCAGCCCATCCTGCAGGAACCGCGTATAGTGCACCAAGCTGACCCCCGCCTCGCCCTGCAAACTCACCCAGAGCAGCAGCACGAGGGGGACGGCGAAGAACACCAGGAAGAACAGCCCGAGCGGCACCGCCAGCCAGAACGGATGGGCGCGGTCTGCTTCCATCAGCGGGGCGGCGGCGCCGGCCATGTCAGGTGGCGATTTCCTTGTTGAACCGGTCGATCCACGCCGCGCGGCCCTCGTTGATGGTTTTCCAATCCTGGAACACGAACCCCGCCATCATCGCCGCCTGGTCCTTCGCCAGCACCTTGGCGATCACGCCTTTCATCGCGACCTTCTTGTTGGTGGGCACCACGAGATAGGGCTCCTCCATCAGCTTGGCCTGCACCTCCGGCGACATCGCCGCCTCGATCAGCTTGAAGGCGAGCTCCTTGTTCGGCGCGTTCTTGGTGATGTGGAACGTGGTCTTGAAGGCGATAGCGCCCTCCTTCGGGGCCACGAACTCCACCGGGACGCCCTGCGCCTTGAGGATCTGGATGGCGTTGAAGTTGCCGGGCGAAATGTCCACCTGGCCCTGCTGGAACAGCGTGGCGAGTGCGCCGGGGTTGGCGGCAACCGCGGCGAGATTGGGCTTCAGCGCGGCGATCTGCTTGAACGCCGGGTCGATGTTCTTCTCCGAGCCGCCGTGCATCTTGGCGATCTCCACCATGAAGCCGGTGCCGAGCGTGGAGTTGAGGTTGGTG
>CAIPLM010000172.1 GCA_903865895.1 uncultured Rhodospirillales bacterium
CCCAAAATCTGTCTAAATCCGGCCGACAGAGGCCAAAATCGGCGCGACAGTGGCGGCGGCAGACCCGGCCCGACAGTTCGAAGCTCACCCGTTCGTCAAGCACCCCCACAACGAGCGCCAATTTCAGCAGCCTGCTAAACGACATGTTTTACGCGCTGCATCATCGCACCGCAGATGAGGTTGGCGGCTATTCGATCAACCGCGCCCGGTTCGTGGAGCTGTTCACCCATCCCGACTATGCCGGTATACCCGTGAAAGTGCTGGGGGCGGCCGTAGCCGACCGCGCACAGGTGGAGTTCCGCCCATTCGAGCATCCAGTGATCGATGGTGACGGCACGATCTCCCATGTGGCGGTGCGCGGAACTATTTTCCGCGACGATGAGGGGAACGCTCTGCGCGCGGTTGGCGTTACCCAGGATATCACCGCGCGGCGCGCGCAGGATGCGCAGATCGCCGAGCGCCAGCACCTCAACGAGTTGCTGGTCGAGCAGAAGATCTGCGGCATCTGCATCATGAACTCCGATGGCCACGTTACCTTCGCGAACAGCCGCATCGCTGAGATGCTCGAGGTGTCGCTCGAGGACGTCATCGGCCGCCTGGCGACGGAGTTCGTGTCCCCAGAGGAATTGCCGGCGCTGCGCCGGGCCCTGCACGCCCAAATCCGTGGCCGCCGCCCCTTCGTGCAGGTGGAAACCCGCGTGCATACGCGCGGCGGCCGGCAGATCGATATCCTGGTGACGTCGAGCGCTTTCATCCATGAAGGAAGGCCCGCCTCCCTGATTTTCTTGGTCGACGTCACCGAGTTGCGCGCCACCGCGCGCCGGCTGGACCAGGTCAACCATACCCGTCGCATCATCTCGGCCTGCAACTCGGTGCTGATCCGCGCTGCCAGCGAGGAGGAACTGGTGCGTGACATGTGCCGTGTTGCGGTCGAGGAGGGCACGCTGGCGATGGCGTGGATTGGCTACAAGGAACACAATCCGGAAAAATCGGTGCGTCCGGTCGCCCATGCTGGCGTCGGTGCCGACTACGTCAACGGCCTGAACGTCTCATGGGACGCTGATAATCCGCGTGGCCGGGGCCCGAGCGGGATCGCCGTGCGCACAGGGCGAACCCAGGTCTCGCAGGACTTCATGAATGACCCACGGCTGGAACCCTGGCGCGTGGCCGCACGGAACTGGGGTTTCAACTCCTCGATCTGTCTGCCGCTGAAGCAGGGCGAGGATACCTTTGGCTCCTTCACCATCTATTCGCGCCGCCATGCGGAGTTCATGCCGGACGAAGTGGCCATGCTCGAGGAAATGGCGGGCAATCTCGCCTTCGGCATCACGTCCCACCGCACCCGCCTGGCACATGAGCGCGACACCAGCCATCTGCACAACGTGATGGTGGCAACCGTCGGCGCCCTGGGCGCGATGATCGAGCAGCGCGACCCCTACACCGCCGGCCACCAGCGCAACGTCGCCCGCCTTGCCGCCGCCATCGCCCGCGACATGGGACTCGACGCCCATCGCGTGCAGGGCATCGAGCTTGGCGCTCTGGTGCATGATATCGGCAAAATCCGCGTACCCGCGGAAATCCTCACCAAGCCCGGCAAGCTCACCGATCTTGAGTTCCAGATGATCAAGATGCATCCCGAAGTCGGCCGCGAAATCGTCCAGGGCATCGATTTTCCATGGCCGATCGGGGACATGGTGGCACAGCACCATGAGCGGCTGGATGGATCCGGCTACCCCGCCGGGCTCAAGGGCGACCAGATTCCGCTCGAATCGCGCATTCTCGCGGTCGCCGATGTGGTGGAGGCGATCACCGCCCGCCGTCCCTATCGCGCCGCCCTCGGCATCGACACGGCGCTCGATGAGATTTCCGCCAAGCAAGGCACCCATTTCGATGCCGCGGTGGTGGCCGCCTGCGTGCGCGTATTCAAGGAACTGAGTTTCAGCTTCGAATAGGCACCCAAGGTGGATCACGAACCCGCCCTTCCCGGACATGGCCGCCCCTCGCCGCAGAGCGCTGAGAGCAATCGCCCGCTGCGCATGTTGCAACTTGGCGGCACAGTCCCCGATGCGAGAAGGACCGAGGCAATTCTGCGCGAGGCCGGGCTGGCTGTCCGCGCGCAGCGGACCGAGGACCTCACGCGCTTCCGCCATCAACTCGTTCAGATCCCACCCGATCTCGTTCTGATTGACGATGCGGTCTTGGGACTCGATGTGCAGGCGGCCGTGCGGATGGTCCGCGAGCATTACGCCGAACTGCCGGTGATCGTGATCAGCGATGGAATGGACGACGAAGCCGCCACGGAACTGATCAAGGCGGGCGCCAGCGCCTATCTGCGCCGCGAGCACCGGGGCGCGGTGGCGAGCGCGGTGCGCGGCGCACTCGCCGAGGCGGCGCAAATCCGCCAGCACCGTGAAGCAGAGGCCCGCAACGCGGCGCTGGCGCGCACCGATCCACTCACCGGCCTGCCCAACCGCACTGCCTTCCTCGCGGCTCTGCGAGCGAATGTCGCGGCACGCCAACGCCAACCGGCCCAGTTCGCGGTGTTCTATCTCGATTTCGACGGCTTCTCCGATGTCAATGACAGCCTTGGCCACCCCGCCGGCGACGCGCTGCTGTGCGCCGCTGCCGAACGGTTGGGCGTCTGCCTGCGCGGCACCGACATATTGGCACGTCTGGGCGGCGATGAGTTCGCGATCCTGCAGAGCGGCGTACACGATGCTGCGGATTGCGGCGATCTGGCCGCCCGTCTCCAGGCCGTGCTCGCCCCGCCATTCGATCTGATCGTCGCACGCCGTGCCATCACCGCGAGCATCGGCATTGCCCTCAGCACCGGCGCCGCGGAGCGGCCGGAGGAGATGATGGCCCAAGCCGATATCGCGCTCTACCGGGCCAAAGAGACCGGCCGTAACCGCTACTGCTTCTACGCCCGTGACATCGATTCCGCGGTACGCGAGCGGCAGATACTATCGGAGGAGCTGCGCGCCGCCACCGGCACCACGCAGTTCGAGCTGCGCTTCGCCCCGCAAGTGGCGAGCGACACGCGGCGCATCGTCGCCGTCGAGGCGATCGCGATCTGGCATAATCCACGCCGCGGCATGTTGGCGCCGGAGCAGTATTTCCCGCTCGCCGAACGCAGCGGCGCCATTGCCTCAATCACCGAATGGTTGCTGGAGGACACCTGCCGCCATATCGCACAGTGGCGGGCCGCCGGCCTTACCCCGGTGCCGGTGGTGGTGAAGCTGTGCCGCTCGCCGCATCAGGCGTCCGGCTGCCTCTCATCGCGCTTGCCGGAGATCCTGGAGAAATGGGGCGTGGCGCCGGAATTGTTGGTGCTGTCCTTCGCGGAGGAGGCCTTCGTCGACGTCTCCCGTACACATGCCGATGCGCTCACCGCCATCGCCGCAAGCGGCGTGGGCTTCGCCGTCGACATGTTCGGCGAGGGGCACCTGCCGCTCGCCATGCTGCGCGACTATCCGGTGAGCCGCATCAAGATCGACCGCAAGACCCTCGGTAGCTCCGCCGCCGCGGCGCGGGACTTGGTCCTGGTCACCGCGGTGGCCGCTCTGGCGGCGGCACTCGGCATCGAGCTCGTCGTGGGCGGTGTATCCAGCGAGGCGGAAGCGGCGGCGCTCATGCTGGCGGGGAAGCCCGCCCTGCAAGGCGCGGCCTTCGGCGATGCAGTGCTCCCGGGAGACATCGCGGCCGCGCTGATCACCGAGCCGCACAGCAATGGGTGATGCACCCACCACCCCTCTGCCCCCCCGTCTCGGGGAACGCGGCAGCGTCGCGGTGATCACCGCGATCGTGCTGCTGGCCCTACTCGGTTTTGCCGGCCTTGGCACCGACATCACCTTCGCGCTTTACAAGCACCGCCAGATGCAGTCGATCGCCGGGGCGGCGGCCATGGGCGGGGCCACCGCCATGATGACCGGCCATCCCGCCAGCCCCGCGACCGAGGCACGCGCCATTGCCGCATCCCTCGGCTTTGTCCACGGCGCCGGCGGTGTGACGGTCACGGTGAATTCGCCACCCCTCGCCGGCAATTATGTCGGCAATACCTCGGCGGTGGAGGTGGTTGTCGCGCAGCCGCAGACCCTGCCGATCGCCGCCATATTCGTCGCCGGCGCCTGGACGGTGAGCGCCCGCTCGGTGGCGATCGTCGGCAGTCAGGGCAAGTATTGCATCGGCGCTCTGGATCCTTCGGCCAGTGGCGCGATGACGCTCAGCAACAACGCCGCGGTGTTGAGCACCACCTGCGGCGTCGCAGTGAATTCCAGCAGCAGTACCGGGCTGATCCTCGACCCGAATACTTTGATCGATGGCCCGGTCTCGGTGGTGGGCAACTGGTCGCTCGCCAATGGCGCAAAGCTGAAGGGAACGCCCCTGAAATCGGGCGCCGCGGCCTTCAGCGACCCCTATGCCGACGTGACCCTCGGCACCGTGCCGGCCTGCACCGGGCAGAACGCCACTGCCAAGAACCAGTCCAAAATCTCGCTGACGCCCGGGCATTTCTGCTCGGGGTGGGATTTCAGCAATGGCGTCGAGATCAACTTGGCGCCCGGCACCTATTACGTCGACACCAAGCTTATACCAAGGCTCCGAGAGTGTGACTCCGGGGGGATTCCGCGACGCGGTGCTGGTGTGATTCTGTATCCGGCGAACGATGGAGGTTCGCCATGCCGCTTGCACTTCGGGTTGATTTTGATGC
>CAIPLM010000173.1 GCA_903865895.1 uncultured Rhodospirillales bacterium
GATAGGCCTGCAGCCGAGGGTCGGCGGCGGTTTTGGGCGGAAAATGGCACGGACTGGCGGGGCGGATGGTGGCGGATGGACGGCGGATGGCGTTTGCAGTTCCTACGCGCAGCAAGGCGTAATGCCTGCGCCGTTTTGACGCTCGGAGCAGTTCGTCCACGCTCGGGCAGCACATCGCCCGACGACCAGTCTTGATCGGGGCGAGCCCGTCCCGAGGGCGATCTTGTTCCAGCGGGACGCCTGCGCAGCGTCGTCCATGGCGTTGAGGGAGACCAGCGGCGCAGTCTGACCTTACACTTCTTGACGTGTCCTTGACACTTATGAGCGCTTTCGGCGACTCTTCGGGCACAACGATTCACCGAGGCAGAGTGCCAACGGGGACAGAATAAAGCGCCGGGGAGGCGCCGGGGAGGTTTGATGCGACATTACATTCTACTGGTTTGTTTGGCCCTTTGCAGCGTGCTGGCCTCTTCCGCTTACGCGGCGGCGGAGACGCACGACGGCTTCTCACTTCGGCTCAACACAGGTCTCGGCTACACAAGCTCTTCGATGTCTTTGGGCGGTGATACACTCGGCATCTCCGGTGCGGGCAGCATGGGCGGGTTTGGCCTCGGCTGGGCGATCATCCCCAATCTTCTGCTGCACCTTGAATTCGCGTCAGTCCGGGCGATCAACCCGACGGTCTCGATCAAGAGCGGTGGCACGACGGTGTCGGCTGACAGCACGGCGACGTTGCAGGTCACCAACTTCGGCATCGGCGCGTCGTACTACATCATGCCGGCGAACATTTACGTCGGCGGTGGTATCCACGCGAGCGCCATGTCTTTGGATCAGGATGGCAAGCACACCGACACGAACACCGGCTGGGGCTTCACGTTGAACAGCGGCAAAGAGTGGTGGGTCAGCGACAACTGGGGCCTCGGCCTTGCCGCGCAGATCCTGTTCTCGTCGATTCCGCCGAACTCGAACGGTGTCTCGCAGGGTGCGTCAAACATGAACACGGTGGCCGCTGGCCTAATGTTCAGCGCGACCTACAACTAGACGCCGAGAGCTGTTCCAACCTGGTCCCGCTGCGCGTTCGCCCGCCTGTACGCAGCACCTTGCAACCATGGGCCGACCAGCCTGACGCATGTGTTGACGGCTTCGCAAAACCGCCGCTCCCCGGCTTTTCCCGCGTACCCCGCCGCCGGCCTCACTTCCGTCGCGCCGCCCGGGCCGTCGCCTTCTGCGCCGCGCGCTCCTCGGCTTCCCGCAGTCGATTGTTGACGGTTCCCCAAAACCGCCACTCCCCGGCTTTTCCCGCGTACCCCGCCACCGCCTGACGAGCGCGACGGCGTAGCCGCGCAATGGTCGACGTGGACGAATAGTGCTAGGTTAGCGGTGGCTGGCGGGCTCAGAGAGTGGCGAATTCTCCTTGCGGGGTAGGGGTTTATCTTGCGCAGGCTGTTTGGGCCAGATTTCGCTTGACGCGGGCTTGAGCTGGGTGCAACATCGGCTTGCAGCCGACGGTCGGCGGCGGTTTTGGGCGAAAAATGACACGGGC
>CAIPLM010000174.1 GCA_903865895.1 uncultured Rhodospirillales bacterium
CGACGCCCTGATCACCATGGGGCTGGACCCGGTGACCATGCTGGTGCTGCCCCGCCTGCTCGCCACCATCCTGGTGATGCCGGCGATGACGATGGTGCTCGATTTCGCCGGGCTGATCGGCATGGCGCTGGTGCTCGTCGGCGACGGCATTCCGCCGGTCGCGATCGGCAACCAGATCGCCGCCTGGGTCGTGCCGGGCGATCTCTACGGCGCACTGGCCAAATCCGCCGTCTTCGGCGCCACCATCGCCGCCGTCGGCTGCCGCGCGGGCATGGCGACCGGCCTCGGGCCCGAGGCGGTCGGCGTCTCTGCCACCCGGGCCGTGGTGGGCGGCATCGTCAGCGCCATCGTGCTCGATGGCATTTTCGCCATCGCCTTCTACCGGCTTGGAATATGATACCGGCCCGCAAAATACGTGACACTACCACGCATTTTGCGGGCCGGTATCGCGCGCGGGGCTGGTGGGGCGGCCGCGCGCAAGACAAAGGCTCAATACCGGCCCGCGTTGACCCATTCTTCATGGGTCAACATAAAGGCGGGCCGGTATGAGTGATGTGATCACCGTCACCGGCCTCGCCCGCCGCTTCGGGCCACGGGTGCTTTTCCACGACCTCAGCTTCACCGTGCGCCAGGGCGAAATCTTCGTCATCCTCGGCGGCTCCGGCTGCGGCAAGTCCACGCTGCTGCGCATCCTCGTCGGCCTGCTGCCGCCGAGCGAAGGGCAGATCACCGTGCTCGGCGGCGACATGGCCCAAGCCAGCGCCGAGCTGCGCACCAAGGTCGGCGTGATGTTCCAGATGGGCGCGCTGTTCGGCTCGATGACGCTGCTCCAGAACGTCATGCTGCCGCTCGAAATGCACACCTCCCTCCCCGCTACAGCGCGGGAGAGCATCGCCCGCACCAAGCTCGGCCTGGTCGGCCTCGGTGACGCCGCGGCGCTGATGCCGGCGGAAATCTCCGGCGGCATGGCCAAGCGCGCCGCCATCGCCCGGGCGCTGGCGCTCGACCCGCCGCTGCTCTTCCTCGACGAACCCTCCGCCGGGCTTGACCCGATCACGTCAGCTGGCCTCGACCAGCTCATCCTCGACCTCACGCGCGATCTCGGCATCACCTTCGTGGTGGTCACCCACGAACTCGCCTCGATCCTGGCGATCGCCGATCGCTGCATCATGCTCGACAAAACCGCCCAGGGCATGATCGCCGAGGGCGACCCGCGCACACTCGGCGAAATCAGCCCCAACCCCACCGTGCGCGCCTTCTTCCGGCGCGAAATCATGCAGGACGCGACATCATGAGCAATCGGGCCGCCTCGCTCCGTGTCGGGCTGCTGCTGCTGGCCGGCATCGCCGCCGCCGCCGGCCTGGTGATGTTCCTCGGGCGCGACCGGGTCAGCGACGGGGTGCGCTACGAGACCTATTTCCGCGAATCCGTGCAGGGGCTCGATGTCGGCGCCCCCGTGAAATTCCGTGGCGTGACGCTCGGGCAAGTCACCGAAATCGGCCTGGTGACCGCCGCCTACATGGCCGACCAGTCGGTGGACACCCGCCGGCCGGAGGCCCGGCTGGTGGTGGTGCGCTGGCTGATCGACCCCAAGCGGATGGGCCGCGTGCCGGATCAGGCCACCGCCATCGACCTCGGCCTGCGCGCCCGGCTGGGCAGCCAGGGCATCACTGGGCTCGCCTATATCGAACTCGATTTCGTCGATCCGGTGAAATTCCCCGCCGAGAAAGTGCCCTGGAGGCCAAAGGAGATCTACCTGCCGTCGATGCCCAGCACCCTCACCCAGGTGCAGGACGCCGCCCAGGCGCTGGCGGTGAAGGTCCAGGATATCGACATCAACCGTATCGCCAACACCATCCAGGCGGTGCTGGATGACCTGCACGGCGAACTCGCCACCGGCAGCACCCGCGCCGCGCTGGCCGATCTCGCGGCGTTGGCGAAAACCCTGCGCAGCAACGCCGAGGAGGCCGACCTGCCCGGCCTCACCGGTGAACTCCGTGCGCTCACCACCACGCTGCGCACCACGCTCGACAGCAAGGAGACCCGCGGCCTGATCACCGCCTCCACCCAGGCCGCCGAGCGCCTCGCCGCCGCCACCGCCAAGCTGCCCGGGCTGATCACCTCACTCGAAACCACCGTGAAACGCGCCAATGCCGGTGCCGCCGATGCCCAGGCCGACATGGTGCCGATCCTGCGCGATGCTCGTGCCGCCGCCTCCAGCCTGCGCGAAACCGCCGAAACCCTGCGCCGCTACCCCGCCTCGATGCTGCTCGGCGCCCCGCCGCCCCGCAATTCCGGAGCCCCGTGATGAACCGCCGCGCCCTCCTCCTCCCCCTCCTCCTCGCCGGCTGCGGCCTCTCCGAGCGCCCCTATGCCGAGCGCCGGCAATGGCCGCTGATCGCGCCCCGCCCCACCGCCCTGCCCCCGCGCCCCGGCGGCAAGGTGCTGGAAGTGCGCGGCTTCCGCGCCGGCCCCGGCCTCGAAGCCCGCGGCCTGCAATCGCTCGATGCCGATGGCAGCATCCGCACCGGCTTCTACGAGGAATGGGCGGTGCCGCCGGCCCAGGCGGTGGAGGACGCCGTGCGCGCCTGGCTCGCCGCCTCCGGCATCTACGCCGGCGTGGTCGCCCCCGGCACCCGTGCCACCCCCGATGTCGTGCTGGAAGGCGAACTCTCCGCCCTCTGGAGCGAACCCGCCGCCCGCATCGCCCATGCCGCCCTCGGCATCACCGTCATCGCGCTCGCCGGCGACACCCCGCGCATCGTCCTGCAACGCCGCTACGCCGAAACCGCTGCGCTCACCGCCACCGGCCCGCAGGCGGAATCCCAGGCCATGCTCGCCGCCCTCACCATCGCCCTCGCCCGCATCGAGGCGGACCTGCGGAACGCCCGATGAAACGTATTCAGGCCGGTGTACTCGACGTCGCCTACCTGGAAACCGGCCCAGCCGACGGCCCACCCGTCATCCTGCTGCACGGCTTTCCCTATGACGTGCATGCCTACGACGACGTGGCCGAACACCTCGCCACCGCCGGCCGCCGCTGCATCATCCCCTTCCTCCGCGGCTACGGCCCAACCCGCTTCCTGAGCCCCACCACCCCGCGCTCCGGCGAACAGGCCGCCCTCGGCGCCGACCTTCTGGCCCTGATGGACGCACTCGCCATCCCCCGCGCCACACTCGCCGGCTACGACTGGGGCGGCCGCGCCGCCTGCATCGTCACCGCAATCTGGCCCGATCGCGTCGCCGGCCTGGTGAGCTGCGGCAGCGGCTACAACATCCAGAACGTCGCCGCCGGGCGAAACCCGGTCAACCCCGTGCAAGAACACCGCTACTGGTACCAACACTATTTCCAATCCGCACGCGGCCGCGCCGGGCTGGCGGCCAACCGGCACGATTTCTGCCGCCTGCTCTGGAACCCCTGGTCGCCGGAATGGCGCTTCGATGACGCCACCTACGCCCGCACCGCCCCCGCCTTCGACAACCCCGACTTCGTCGACGTCGTCATCCACTCCTACCGCCACCGCTTCGGCGACACCC
>CAIPLM010000175.1 GCA_903865895.1 uncultured Rhodospirillales bacterium
GGCTCTTGAGCCAAGCAGTCAGCGAAACCTTGCGCTTCGCGGAAGTCATCTCGGCCGCCGCCGTTCCCGGCAGCAAGATCGACCGTGACGACGTCGACTTGCGGGCGGACGTGCTGGAGAACCGCCTCAACCTCCTCCGCGGGGGCGAGGCCGCCGCCTTCATCGAAACCCGCCCGGATCTGCAGGAAACGGTGGCGGCGATGCGCCGCACCCTGGATGCCGCCCACCCGCTGATTGACCAACTGCCGAAGCCCGATGCAGCCTTCAAGCTGCGCGCGCTGGTGGAGCCGATGCTCCCCCGCATGTCCGAGCTCGCCGCCGCATCCAACATCCGCAGCGGCGATATCGTCGCGAGCGATCAGCGCGAGCTCAGCGCCCTGCATTGGACGCTGACCGCACTGCTCTTCGCCATCATGGGGGTGGCGGCCTCGCTGGTGTGGCTCCTGACCTGGGTGCGGAACCGTCTGATCCAGGATTTGACCCGCGCGAAGGAAGCAGCCGAGGCCGCCAACGCAGCGAAATCCCAGTTCCTCGCCAACATGAGCCATGAGCTGCGCACCCCGATGAATGGCGTGCTCGGCATGCTCGAACTCGTCTCGCTTGACCCCCTGCCGCCAACCGCGCAGCGCTATGTCGAAGTCGCCCGCCAATCCGGCATGATGCTGCTCGACCTGATCGCCGGCATTCTCGACTTCTCCAAGATCGACGCCGGCCGTCTCGAGCTCGACCGCCAGCCCTTCTCCGTGCGCCGCATGGTGGAGGACATCGCCGATATGATGGGCGCCCAGACCAAGGCCAAGCAGCTCGACCTCGGCCTCGATATCGCGTCCGACCTTCCCGGCCTGTCGATCGGTGATCCTGTGCGCCTGCGTCAGGTGATGATCAACCTCGTCAGCAACGCCATCAAATTCACCCCGGCCGGTCGCGTGACGATCTCGCTGCGCCGCGACGTAAGCGACGCGCGGCGCCTGCGCTTCGAGGTCAGCGATACTGGCGTAGGCATCGCGCCGGACAAGCAGGCACAAATCTTCGAGCCATTCGTCCAAGCCGACCTGTCGAGCACGCGCCGTTTCGGTGGCACCGGCCTGGGCCTCACCATCGCCCGGCAACTCGTTAACCTCATGGGTGGCGACATCGGCGTGGTGAGCCGTGAGGGCGAAGGGTCGACATTCTGGTTCACCGTGCTCCTCGATGAGGCCCCGGTCGGCCCCGTCGTGGGCGCCGCGTCGCGCGAAGCGTTGCGCGGCATGTCCGTCCTGGTCGCAAGCCGCGCCACGATCGAACAGCGCACCCTGGTCGAAACCCTCTCGGGCTTCGGCATCTATTCGATGGTGGCCGATACCTGGGATGCGGCGATGCTGTTGGTCCGGCAAGCCAGCAGCGAGGAGCGGCCCTTCAATGCGATCATCGCTGATACGAATCTATCCGGCCTGGCCGGCGCTCCCGTAGTGCCGGGGGCGCCGACTCCCCGTGTCATCCTGATCGGTGACGGTTCTCATTCAGCGGAGACACCGGCCGCCGCCCGTCTCGATCTACCACTCAATACCGGGCAACTCGTTGAAGCGCTGATCGGCAGTGCCACCGCCCCCCCCCCAACCGAACCTCGACCGCAAACAGCCAAGCCGACCCTCTCGCGCCGCATTCAGGCGCTGGTCGTAGAGGACGTACCGATTAATGCGGAATTGGCGGTCGCCCTCCTGAGCGTAGCGGGGTGCGAGGCCCAGGTGGCCGAGAACGGAACCACCGCAATCCGCATGAGTGCCGCCAAGCGCTACGACATCATCCTCATGGATAACCACATGCCGGACATGGACGGCCGCGAAGCCACCCGCCGCATCCGCGAAGCCGAAGCCACGGCCGGCATCCACACCCCGATCATTGGCCTTTCGGCTGACGCGATGGAGGCAGATCGGCTGGCGTGCCTGGAAGCGGGGATGGATGACTACCTGACGAAGCCGATTTCTATGTCCGCCTTCCATGAAGCCCTGCGCAAATGGGTGCCGCACCTTCATCCGGCTGCGTGATCCGCACGCGCGCCAACCGAACTGCGCGCAGACGGTGAACCGGCAGTTCCGGGCGGCGCCAAGATGGTTTCCGACGCAGCCTGCGATAACTCGCCCCAAACCAGTACACACGATTGCTGCCGTAATATCTTGGCGACTTTAGCCACATTCGAAGCCAAACCGCCCATAAATTGGTCAGAATGATCGATGGGGCGGCCGGATCCGCCGGACCTAAGATGGCACGACTCTTGCTTAGGCGCAGCAGCATCGCCGAACCACATGACCGTCAGGACCCGCGCCTTGATCACCGCACCCCGCAGCCCCGTCGCCGCGGCACAGGCCTCGATCGCCGCCGATGCCGCTACGAATGATCCGGCGATCTGGATAACCCGCGTGCCCGATGGCGATTTTCTCGCCGAGGCGGCGGCACTAGAGCAGGAGGGGCAGCGCGGCCGCCCGCTCTGGGGAATGGTGGTCGCAATCAAGGACAATATCGACGTCGCGGGGCTGCCGACTACGGCGGGCTGCCCGGACTATGCCTATACGCCCGCCCACTCGGCGCCGGCAGTGCAGCGCCTGCGCGATGCCGGCGCCCTGGTGCTTGGCAAGACAAACCTTGACCAGTTCGCCACCGGGCTGGTTGGCGTGCGCAGCCCTTACGGGGTGCCGCGGAATGTGTTCAGCGCCGCCCATGTCCCGGGTGGCTCCTCCTCCGGTTCGGCCGTGGCCGTCGCTGCGGGGATCGTCGATGCGGCACTCGGCACGGATACGGCGGGGTCGGGCCGGGTTCCGGCGGCATTCGGCAATATTGTCGGCCTGAAGCCGACCATCGGCAGCACTCCCGCCACCGGCATGGTGCCGGCCTGCCGTTCCGTGGACACGATTTCGGTATTCGCCCGCGACGTCGGCACCGCGCTGGCGGTACAGCGGGTGATCGCTGGGTATGACGCGACGGATCCCTATAGCCGCGCGCTGCCGCCGGGGTATCTGCGCAGCCCGGCGCTGCCGCCGGGAACGCGCGTCGCGGTGGGCGATGTGGCGGCGCTGTGTGCGCACGAGGTCGCCCGTCTCTACGATCGCGCCACGTCACTGTTTGCCAGCGAGACGGTGGATGTGGCGCCATTCCTCGCGCTGGCCCGTCTCCTCTATGACGGCCCATGGGTGGCCGAGCGCACGGCTGCGCTGCGAGAGGTGGTGACCGATCGGCCGGAGATCATGCATCCGGTGACGCGTGCCATCGTGGCCGGCGGACTGGAGCGCCGCACCGTCGATGCGTTCGACGCATTTCATCGGCTCGCGGAGGTGCGCCGTTTGGCATCGGAGTTGTTCACCCGGCATGACGCGCTGCTTCTGCCGACCGCACCCTTCTGCCCGACGCTCGCAGACCTGGCGGCGGATCCGATCGGCCCGAACAGCCGCCTCGGCACCTTCACCAACTTCGTCAATCTCTGCGACATGGCTGCCATCGCGGTGCCCGCTGGTTTCGGCGCCGATGGGCTGCCGGTCGGCGTGACGGTGCTGGGCCCGGCCTGGTCGGAGGGGCGGCTGGCGGCGATCGCCGGGCATATCCATGCCGCCTTCGCTGAGGGTGTTTCGCCCTTGGAGCCCGATCCGCTGGAGGCCGGGGAGACCGCGCTGTTCTGCATCGGCGCCCATATGTCGGGCCTGCCGCTCAACGGTCAGGTGACAGGGCTCGGTGGCCGGTTCCTGCGTGCGGCGACGACACGGCCGGAATATCGGCTGCACGCGCTCGGCCCGCGCCCCGGCCTTGCCCGCGCCACCCCTGGCGCCGCGATCACCGGCGAGGTCTGGGCGCTGCCGACCACCGCCATCGGTGCCTTGCTCGCCCAGGTTCCGCCGCCGCTGGGCTTCGGCACCGTGGCGCTGGAGGATGGCCCCTGCCTCGGGTTCCTCGCCGAGGCCGCCGCCTTGGAAGGCACAACCGACATCACCGCGCATGGCGGCTGGCGCGCCTGGCTTGCCGCGAAGGAGACCGCATGACCGACGCCGAACTCGACGCCTTCATGGACGCCAGCGCCGCCGCCCTCGGCATTTCGATCGATCCCGAGTGGCGCGCTTCCGTGCGCGCCAATCTCGCCGTCGTCTTCCGCATGGCGCCACTGGTGCTCGACTTCCCGCTCGATGACGAGGCGGAACCCGCGCCCGTGTTCAAGGCCTGAGCGATGGAAGACATCGCCTGGCACAGCGCCACCGCCATCGCCGGCAGGGTTGCCACCGGCGCCCTGACCGCCCGCGCGGTCACCGAAGCGGCCCTCGCCCGGATCGAAGCGCGCAACCCAGTGCTGAACGCCTTCACCGACATCACCGCGGAGCGCGCACGCGCCCAAGCGGACCGGGTGGACGCCGCGCGCGCCGCCGGCCGGCCGATGGGCCCGCTATCCGGCGTACCCTTCGCGGTGAAGAACCTGTTCGATATCGCCGGGCTGCCCACCCGCGCGGGCAGTGCCATTAATCGCACACGTGCTCCGGCTGCCTATGATTCGCCGCTGATCACCCGCCTGGAGGCCGCGGGCGGCGTGCTGCTCGGCGCGCTCAACATGGGCGAATACGCGTATGATTTCACCGGCGAGAACCGCCATGACGGGCCGTCGCGCAACCCGCATGACCTCGCGCGGATGACGGGCGGCTCCTCGGGTGGCTCCGGCGGCGCGGTGGCCGGCGGGCTGGTGCCGCTCGCCTTGGGCTCCGACACCAACGGCTCCATCCGTGTCCCCGCCGCACTATGCGGCCTGTTTGGCCTGAAGCCGACCTATGGCCGCCTGCCCCGTACGCACAGCTTCCCCTTTGTCGGCAGCTTCGACCATCTCGGCCCGCTCGCACGCAGCGTCGAGGACCTCGCGGCCGCCTATGACGCTATGCAAGGCCACGACGCGGGGGACCCTGCCTGCGCGGACCGGCCGCCGGAACCGGTCTCCGCCAGCCTCGGCAAGGGTATCGCCGGGCTGCGCATCGCCCGCGCCGGGGGGTATTTCCGCCGCAGCATGATGCCCGAAGCTGCGCACGCGGTGCAGCATATCGCTGACGCGCTGGGCATCGCGAGCGAGGTCGAAATCCCAGAAGCAGCTCGCGCGCGGGCGGCGGCCTTCCTCATCACCACCGCCGAGGGCGCCGCACTTCATCTCGGCCGCCTGCGCACGCGGCCCGGCGATTTCGACCCGGACGTACGAGACCGGTTGATCGCCGGCGCCATGGTGCCGGCGTCGCTGGTGATCCAGGCGCAGAAATTCCGCCGCTGGTATCGCGATGCCGTGCTGCGGCTGTTCGAGCATGTCGACGCGATAATCGCGCCAGTGACGCCGTGCCCAGCGCCGCTGCTGGGGCAGAAGACCTTCATGCTCGACGGCGTGGAATTGCCGGTGCGGCCCAACCTCGGCATTTTCACCCAGCCGATTTCCTTCATCGGCCTGCCCGTGGCGGCGGTACCAGTGGCGGGCACCCTGCCGACCGGCGTGCAAATCATCACCGCCCCCTGGCGCGAGGACATCGCGCTGCGCATCGCCCGCCATCTCGAAGCCGCCGGCATCGCCGTGGCGCAACGCCCGCAGGAGCCCTGATGCAGATCAACCTTCCCGACGTGCTCGCCGAAGTCGAAGCCGCCTTCGCCCGCTACGAGGCGGCGCTCACCGGCAATGACGTGCCGGTGCTGGACGAGTTGTTCTGGTCCGGCCCCCATACCATCCGCTACGGGCTGGGCGAGAATCTCTACGGCCCGGCGGAGATCGCCGCGTTTCGCGCCGCCCGCCCCTCGGCCGGCCTGCAGCGCAGCCTCTCCCGCACGCAAATCACCACGTATGGACGCGACATGGCGATCGCCGCGACGCTGTTCCACCGCACAACCGCGCCGGGCAAGGTCGGCCGGCAGATGCAGACCTGGGTGCGGATGCCGGAGGGCTGGCGCGTCGTCGCCGCCCATGTGAGCCTGATCGACGGCTGAGGTTAACCCTCGCCTGCCAGATGGCAGGCGGCGAAGCGGCCCTGGCCGAAATCGCGGAGGGCAGGCATCGCCGCGCCGCAACGCGCTTCGCCGACTGGGCAACGGCCGTGGAAGCGGCAGGCGTTTGGATCGGGATCGACTGGGCTGCGCGGCTCGCCGGCGAGCCGCGGCACGTCCGGCCGCATACCATCGAGGCGGGGAACGGCGGCGATGAGGCTGCGCGTGTAGGGGTGCTTCGGCGCGTCGAACACCGCCTGGGCCGGCCCTTGTTCCACGATGCGGCCGAGATACATCACCACCACCCGGTCGCACAGCAGGCGCACCACGTTGAGGTCATGCGAGACGAAGATGTAGCTGAGGCCGAGTTCGGCCTTGAGGCGCTGGAGCAGTTTCAGCACCGTGACCTGCACCGAGACGTCGAGTGCTGCGGTCGGCTCATCCAGCACCAGCAGGCGCGGGCGGGTGCCGATGGCGCGCGCGATGCCGACGCGGGCGCGTTGCCCGCCGGAGAGCTGATGCGGGAAGCGCCCGAGCAGTTCCCGCGGCAGACCGCACTGCTCCGCCGCCTCTTCCACCCGCGCACGCAAGGCCGCGCCACGCAGGCCGAGCAGCCGGCGCAGCGGGTCGGCGATGGCGTCCGCCGCGGTGAAGCGGGGATTGATGCTCTCGCCGGCATCCTGAAACACCATCTGGATATGCACGCGCGCCGCATCCCGCGCGAAGAGCCGCGCCGGCACGTCGGAGATCTCGCGGCGGTCGAATGAGATCGTGCCGCGGGTGACGTCGAGCAGCCGGGTGATCAGCCGCACAAGGGTGGATTTGCCGCAGCCGGATTCGCCGACCAAGCCCAAGGTTTCGCCGGGCGCCACGGTGAGGCTGACGTCATCGACCGCATGCACCTGGGGCGGCGGAGCGGAAGCGAAGAGCCGGCGTCGGCCGATCGGGAAGCGCTTGCTGACGCCATCGAGCTCGAGCAGTGCCGTCATGCCACCGCCTCCAGAGGATTTGCGCAGGCGACGGCGTGGTCACCGGCTGAGCGTGTGACCAGGGGGCCATCGCAGGCGGGCAACCGGCGCTCGCAGCGCGCGGCATAGCGGCAGGGGGGAATGGTGGAGCCGCGCAGATCGGGCAGCCCGCCGGGGACGGATTGCAGGGCATCAAGGCTTCCGGCGGCGGTGGGCGTGGCGGCGATCAGGCGCGCGGTATAGGGGTGCAGCGGACGGGTGAGCAGGGTCGCGGTATCCGCCGCCTCCACCACGTGCCCGGCATGCATCACCGCGATCCGCTGCGCCCGCTCGGCGGCCAAGGCGAGATCATGGGTGATCAGGATGGTCGCCATCCCCGTCTGCACCGCCATTGCCTGGATCAGGTCCATCACGACGGCCTGGGTGGTGACGTCGAGCCCGGTGGTCGGCTCATCGGCGATCAGCAGTTCAGGCCGGGCGGCGACCGCGATGGCGATCATCACTCGCTGGCACATGCCGCCGGAGAGTTCGAACGGGTAGGCATTTGCGCGCCGCGCCGGATCGGGGATACCGACCGCGCGCAGCGCCTCGATCGCGCGGGCTCTAGCGTTGCCGCTTGTCGCCCCGCCATGGCGCAGCAGTACGTCGGCGATTTGCCGCCCGACGGCGCGGATCGGGTTGAGGGCGGCGCGCGGGTTCTGGAAAATCATCGCCACCCGCCGGCCGCGGATGCGCGAGAGGTCGGTGGCCAGCAGATCGGTTTCGCCGAGCAGCGCCCGGCCGCCGGTGATCCGCCCGGCGGCCTCGAGCAGCCCCATGATGGCATAGGCGGTGACCGATTTGCCGGAGCCGGATTCACCCACCAGCGCCATCGTTTCGCCGGCGCCGACGGTGAAACCGACCCGGTCCAGCGCGTGGACGGTGCCGCCCCGCGTGTGGAAGGCAACCGAAAGGTCCTCGACACGCAGCACCGCGCTCATGTGCGCCGCCGCGGGTCGGCGATGTCGCGCAGCCCGTCGCCCAGCAGGTTGAAGCAGAACACGGCGAGCATCAGCGTGGCGCCGGGGAAGAGCGCGATCCACCATTCGCCGGAAACGATGAAGCCGGCGCCCTCGGCCACCATGATGCCCCACTCCGCCATCGGCGGGCGCACGCCGAGGCCGATGAAGGAGAGGCCGGCGGCGTTGAGGATCGCGTAACCCATGGTCAGCGACATCTGCACCACCATGATCGGCATGATGTTCGGCAGCACCTGCAGCAGCACCAGCGCGCCGTCGCGATGGCCGGAGAGGCGTGCAGCGTCAACGAAGCCGGCCTCGCGCCGCGTCATCGTCTCGGCGCGGGCGACGCGGGCGTAGAGGGGGAAATTGATGATGGCGGTGGCGAGCACGATGTTCGGGATGGTGTTGCCGAGCGCGGCGACGATGCCCATCGCCAGCACAAAGAGCGGAAAGGCCATGATGGTGTCGGCCACGCGCCCGACCACCGCATCGACCCAGCCGCCGAAGAACCCGGCGGCCAGGCCGGCGAGCCCGCCGGCGGCGAACACCAGCGCCACCGAGGCGAGCGCGATGCCGAGATCGATGCGGGCGGCCACGATCACCCGGCTGAGGATATCGCGCCCCAACTGGTCGGTGCCGAACAGATGGCGCCATGTCGGGGCCTGCAAGGCGCGCATGGTGTCACTGGCCAGCGGATCGAAGGGCGCGATCGCCGGGCCCAGGATCGCCATTGCCGCGAAAGCCGCAAACAACAGGGCGGCCAGCAGGGTGACGGGGTTTTCCGCCAGCACGTAGCGGGCATGGGCGAGCGTGTTGCTCATGCGCCGCGCCGCGCGCGGGGGTCGATCGCGCGGTTCACCAGGTCGATCGCGAGGTTCAGCAGCACGTAGAGGATCGCCATGGTGAGCACGAAGCCCTGTACCGGCGCGTAGTCGGAGGCGATCAGGGCCTCCACCGCGTAGCTGCCGATGCCGGGCCAGGCGAACACTTTCTCCACCAGCACATTGGCCCCGAGCAGGAAGGAGAACACCATGCCCAGCACGGTCACCACCGGGAGCAGCGCGTTGCGCAGCGCGTAGGTGATCACCACGGTCGGGCCGGAGAGGCCGCTGGCGCGCGCGGTGCGGATGAATTCCGAGCCCAACACGGCGAGCATCGAGGCCCGCGTGATGCGCGCGATGGGCGCCAGGGCGAAGAGGGCCAAGGTGGCGGCCGGCAGGACGATCTGCGCCGCGGCGGCGCGGAAGGTCTCGATGTCACCGGCCAGCAGTGTGTCGAGCAGATAGAACCCGCTGCGCTGCGGCGGTGGGCTGGCGAAGGCATCGAGCCGCCCCAGCGGCGCCGGCATCCAGCCGAGCAGGAAATAGAACACGTAGACCAGCACCAGCCCGGTGAAGAACACCGGCAGCGACACGCCGGCCGTCGTCACCACTCGGCAGGCGTGATCGATCAGCGAGCCCTGCCGCACCGCCGCCAGCACGCCAAGCGGGACGGCGATGCCGATCGCCAGCAGCAGCCCGCTCAAGGTGAGTTCCGCCGAGGCGGGCAGCCGGTTGATCAGCTCGGTCTTGACCGGCTGGCCGGTGGTGAGGGACATGCCGAGATCGCCGTGCGACAGGTCCTTCAGATAGCGCCAGAACTGCTCCGGCAAGGGCCGGTCGAGCCCCAGGCTGGTTCGGATCTGGGCGATCGATTCGGCACTCGCGGTCGGCCCGGCAAAGTAGGTCGCCGTATCTCCCGGCAGCACGCGGGTGAGCAGGAAGGTCACCAGCACGACCCCGAACAAGGTCGGGATCGCGCCGGCGAACCGCAGCAGGACCGCCCGCATCAGGCGCCTTTGGTGAGGTAGCGGAAATCAGGCTCGCGCGAGGGCGCGTAGTGGTAGCCGCCGATGTATTTCTGCATCGCCACGTCATGGAAGGGCTGGCAGACCGGCACCATCGGCACGTCATCCATGCCCATCTGCAGGAAGGCCCGCACGTCGCGCTCATAGGCGGCGGGATCGGTTGCGAAGCGGGCCGCGTCGATCAGCTTGTCCATCGCCTTGTTCTGGTAGGAGGCGACGTTGAAGATCGAGTTGTTGCCGTGGTAGTTCCAGAAGAAGAAATAATCGGGGAAATCGAGCCAGCCGCCGAAGCGGTTGATCACCATCGGCGCGGTCTTCTTGTTCAACTCGCCGCGGAAGTTCGCGCCCGGAACCTTGTTGAGTTCCACCTTGATGCCGATCTGCGCGAGGCTTTCCTGCACCAGGATCGCCATCGGCTCGGCGATGGTGGCCGAGCCGGCATCGAACACCAGACTGGTGCTGAGGCCGGCGCCACCGGTTGCCGCCGCGACCAGCGCCTTGGCCTTTTCCATGTCCGTCTTGTAGTGCGACGCGATCGGCCAGCCGATCTTGCCCACCCGGTCAGGCCCGCCATACATCGGCACGCCGCGGCCGAACAGCGCGGCCGACATGATCTTCTCGTACGGCACCGCCCAGGCGACAGCCTGACGCAGCCGCACGTCGTTGAATGGCGAATTGGCGGCGTTCATCGCCACGTACCAGATCGCGTTGGGCACCGGCACGGCGGCCACGCGGACCTTGCCGGCATCCGCCAAATCCTTGAAATCCTTGGGCGGCAGACCGTAGGAGATATCGGCATCACCCCGCTCGATCAGTGCGCGGCGGGTGGAGGGCGAGGGAATATCGCGCGCGATGATGCGGCGCAGCTTGGGCAATTCACCGCAAGCCCAGTCATCATTGCGCACATAAATGGTCTCGGTGCCCGGCTTCCAGGATTCGACCTTGAACGCGCCGCTGCCGGCCACGTTGTTCTTGAGATACTCCTTGGCGAGCGGATCGCCGGCCGCATTGGCCATCGCCAGTTCGCTATCGATCACGAAGGGGATCGTGACCGCGAGATCGGGCATGGTCATCTTGTCGCGGCGGGCGAAATCGATCCGGAAGGTTGAATCGTCGACCGCGACGAATTGTTCCGGCTTTTCCAGGCTCCCGGCCGCCATCTGCGTGGTGGCAAAGCCGCCTATTTTCACGGCACGATCGAGAGACCACTTCACATCACGCGCAGTTACCGGGCGTTTGCTGTGAAAACGTGCATTTTCACGCAGCTTGAATGTGCAGCTCATGCCATCACTGGCGATCTGCCAGGAGGTCGCGAGGCCCGGCTCGAGGTTCTCGAGATCGAACACCGTCACCCCGTCGCCGGCCGGTTTGCGCTTGAAGCGGACGAGCGTGTCGTAGCAATTGAGCGAGACGCCGTTGACGGGCTGGGCAGCGCCGATCCCTTGCATGTCCATGCTGTTCGGCCCGTATTCCTGGACCAGAATGAGGGTTTCATTGCGTGTCGGGGCAGTCTGCGCGCCGGCTTTGCGGATGGCGGGCAGGCCGAGTGCGGCGGCCCCGGCGGTGGCCTTGATCAACGTGCGGCGCTTCATGAAATCCTCGCGGTGATGTCCCCCGCCTCGTAGCAAGCCACGTGCCGGGCCGTTTCACGCTTGGCCCGGCATTTGCAGCGTTTCCCGCAATCACCGCCCGAGGGGGACGGCTCATGCAGATTGGACCGGCGCACATCGAGGCCGAGCCTTATGATTTCGCCTTCCGCCCCGAGGCGGCGGCGCTGCTGATCATCGACATGCAGCGCGACTTTCTGGAGCCCGGCGGGTTCGGCGCGGCTTTGGGCAATGATGTCAGCCAGCTCCGCCGAACCATCGCACCGAACCAGCGTTTGCTCGCAGCCTGGCGCGCCGCGGGTCTTACGGTCATCCACACCCGCGAAGGCCACCGGCCTGATCTTGGAGATCTGCCGCCGGGCAAGCACGCACGCGGCGGCGGGCCGGTGCGGATCGGCGATGCGGGGCCGATGGGTCGCATTCTCGTGCGCGGCGAGCCAGGCCACGACATCATCCCGGAGCTCGCGCCGCTGCCGGGCGAGGTGGTGATCGACAAGCCCGGCAAGGGCGCCTTCTTCGCCACCGATCTGGCTCACATCCTGCGCAATCGCGGCATCACCCAGCTGGTGGTGACCGGGGTGACCACCGAGGTTTGCGTCAACACCACCGTGCGTGAAGCCAATGACCGCGGGTTCGACTGCCTGGTGCTGGCGGATTGCTGCGGCTCCTACTTCCCGGACTTCCACGCCGCCGGCCTCGCCATGATCAAGGCGCAGGGCGGAATTTTCGGCTGGGTGACCGGCTCGGACAGCGTTCTCGCCGCCATGGCAGCGGCATCCCCCCTCAAAGGAGCAGCGTGATGAGTGCATCGACCGCCTTCAAGCCCAAGCTCTGGGTGCCCGGTGACTGGAACGCCCTGTTCGGGTTCGGGACCAATATCCTGGTCAATCTGCTGGTGCTGACGGGGCTGCTGCGCTTCGTGCTGCAAATGCCGGACAAGCTGGTATTCGGCCGCATCCTGCCGGCGCTCGGCACGATGCTATTCCTCAGCACGGCGTACTACGCCTATCTCGCCTGGAAACTCGCCAAGGAAACCGGCCGCAGTGATGTCTGCGCCCTGCCCTCCGGGCTCAGCGTGCCGCATATGTTCGTCGTCACATTCGTGGTGATGCTGCCGATCAAGCTCGCCACCAATGATCCGATCCAGGCCTGGGAGGCCGGGCTGACCTGGGTGTTCATCCAGAGCTTCGTGCTGATGGCCGGCGGCTTCATCGGCCCCTACGTCCGCAAGATCACCCCGCGCGCCGCGTTGCTCGGCTCGCTGGCGGGGATCTCGGTCACCTTCATCTCCATGAGCCCGGCGGCGCAGGTGTTCTCGACTCCGGTCATCGGCGTGGTGTGCTTTGCCATCATCATGTCGAGCTGGTTCGGCGGCGTTCGCTTCTTCGGTGGCGTGCCAGGCGGGCTGGTCGCGATCGGCGCCGGCACGGTGATCGCGTGGGTCTCGACGCTGGTCGGCCTCGGCTACGGCGATCTCAGCCTGGCCAAGCTCGGCGGCTCGTTTTCGAGCTTCGGCTTCTCCTTCCCGCTTCCCGCGGTGGCGGAGGCGTTCGGCGGCTTCAAGTATCTCGGCGTGATCCTGGTGACCGCCATTCCCTTCGGCATCTACGACCTGATCGAGGCGCTCGACAACGTTGAGAGCGCCTCGGCCGCCGGCGACAGCTTCCCCACCACGCGGGTGCTGACGGCGGACGGGGTGATCAGCCTGATCGGCTGCCTGCTCGGCAACCCCTTCATCAACGCCGTCTATATCGGCCATCCCGGCTGGAAGGCGATGGGGGGGCGGATCGGCTACTCCTTCGTGACGGGGCTGGTGATGCTGGTGCTGACC
>CAIPLM010000176.1 GCA_903865895.1 uncultured Rhodospirillales bacterium
GCCGGCACCGCGGCGATCGCCAATGGCGGCGTGTATTACCGGCCGACCCTGCTGGCCGCCAACCCCGACGCGCCGCCGCGCGAGGGGCTGCGGGTGATGCAGCAATCGACGTCGGACACCATGCGCCGGCTGATGCGCCTCGTGGTCTCCGACGGGTTCGGCAAGACGGCCGAGGTGCCGGGCTATTATATCGGCGGCAAGACCGGCACCGCCGAGAAGCCGGGCAAGCACGGCTACAGCAAGAACGCCCGCGTCTCCGCCTTCATGAGCGTCTTCCCCATGAACGCGCCGCGCTACGCGGTCTACATGATGCTCGACGAGCCCAAGGCCAACGCCTCGACCCACGGCTACGCCACCGCCGGCTGGGTGAGCGCGCCGGCGGCCGGGCGGGTGATCGCCCGGATCGGCCCGATGCTCGGGCTGCTGCCGGAGATCGACAACGCGACGACCATCAACGCGCAGCTCTCCATCCCCCTGCAGCCCGGCCGCCCCGCCGGCGCCAAGCCTTCGCCGGGCGCGCCGATGGCGGCACCCGTGGTGATCCCGGCGTCGGTGCCGCAGGCCGCCCGGCCGCGCCCCGCGCCGCCCTCGGCGGTGGCCGGCCCGGCCGCCCCCGGCACGCCGGTGCTGGCCCAGCCCACCGCCATCGCGGCCCGCTGAGGCGATGCTGACCACGCCCGCCCTTGCTGAGATCTGGCCCGAGGCCGCCGCCCTCGGCCTGCGCGGCGTTGCGATGGATAGTCGCGCGGTGCGCCCGGGCTTCCTGTTCGCTGCCCTGCCCGGGGCGAAGATGGATGGGCGGAATTTCATCCCCGAGGCGGTGCGCCGGGGTGCGGCTGCCATCCTGGCGCCGATCGGCACGGTCTGGCCGGCCGGGGTGGCCCGGCTGCCGTTGCTGCTGGAGCGCGAGCCGCGCCAGAAGCTCGCGCTTGTCGCCGCCGCCTTGGCCGGCGCCCAGCCCGATGTGGTGGTGGCCGTCACCGGCACCAACGGCAAGACCTCGAGCGCCGAATTCTTCCGCCAGATCGCCGCCGCCGCCGGGCTGAAGGCCGCGAGCCTCGGCACGCTTGGCCTGGTGGCGCCCGGCTTCCCCAATGGCCCCGGCCTCACCACCCCCGATCCAGTGGCACTCGCCGAGACCCTGGCCGCCATCGCGCGGGAGGGCGTGACCCACGCCGCGATGGAGGCCTCCTCGCACGGGCTCGACCAGTTCCGCCTCGATGGCGTGCGCCTCGCCGCCGGGGCCTTCACCAACCTTACGCGCGACCATCTCGATTATCACGGCACCATGGCGGCCTATCGCACCGCCAAGCTGCGCCTGTTCGCCGAATTGCTGCCCGAGCGGGCCGCCGCCGTGGCCAGCACCACGCTCGATGCCGGCACCTTGGCCGCGCTCCGCGCCATCGCGGCCCGGCGCCGGCTCGCTTTGGCCACCGTCGGCGAGGGCGGCGCGGCGATCGATCTGCTGCGCACCCAACCGACGCCGGATGGCATGGTGCTGACGCTGCGTGCGGAGGGGGTGACGCGCGACATCCCGCTCGCTTTGCCCGGCCGCTTCCAGGCCGACAACGTGCTGGTCGCCGCGGCCTTGGCCCAGGCGGCGGGGATCGCCGGCGCGCTTGATCTGATTGGTGGGCTCAAGGGCGTGCGCGGGCGGATGGAACTGGCGGCGCGGCTGCAATCCGGTGCCGCCGCCTATGTCGACTACGCCCACACGCCGGACGCGCTGGAGCGCCTGCTGCTCGCGCTGCGCCCACACGCCACCGGCCGCCTCATCGTGGTATTCGGCGCCGGCGGGGATCGCGATCGCGGCAAGCGCCCGTTGATGGGGGCGGTGGCGGCACGGCTGGCCGACGTCGCCATCGTCACCGACGATAATCCGCGGACGGAGAACCCGGCCGCGATCCGCGCCGAGGTGAAGGCGGGTTGCCCGGATGCGCTCGATATCGGTGACCGCGCCGCGGCGATCGCCGCCGGGCTCAACATGCTGGCCCCCGGCGATGTGCTGGCGGTGGCCGGCAAGGGGCACGAGCAGGGCCAGACCATCGGCACCGTCACGCTGCCCTTCGATGACGTCGCCACTCTGCGCCGCCTGGCGGGTGCCACATGAGCGCGTTGTGGACCGCCGCCGATCTATGCACCGCGACCGGCGGCAGCATGGCGCTGCCGTTCGACGCCACCGGCATTTCCATCGATACCCGCACCCTGGTGCCGGGCGACCTGTTCATCGCCTTGGTTGGTGATGTCGGTGACGGGCATGACCACGTCGCCGCCGCGCTCGCCAAGGGCGCGGCCGGGGCGATGGTGCATCGCATTCCAGCCGGCCTCGCCGGCGATGCGCGGCTGCTGGTGGTCGGCGATACCTTCGAGGCGCTGCGGGCACTCGGCCGGGCCGGGCGGACGCGCTTCGGCGGCCGCGTGGTGGCGGTCACCGGCTCGGTCGGCAAAACCACCTCCAAGGAGATGCTGCGGGCGATCCTCTCGGCTGAAGGCGAGACCTCCGCGGCGCTCGCCTCACTCAACAACCACTGGGGCGTGCCGCTGACGCTGGCGCGGCTGCCCGCGGGGGCGCGTTTCGCCGTGGTGGAAATCGGCATGAACCACGCCGGTGAAATCCTCCCGCTGGCGCAGATGGCGCGGCCGCATGTGGTGCTGATCACCACCATCGCCGCGGTGCATATCGGCTATCTCGGCAGCCTCGAAGCAATCGCCGATGAGAAAGTCTCGATCGCCGGTGGGCTGGAGCCGGGCGGGATGGCGATCCTGCCGGCCGACACGCCGATGCTGCCACGTATGCTCGCCACCGCTCCCGGTGCCCGCCTGTTCGGCCTCGCCGCCACTGCCGAGGCGCGGCTGGTGTCCGCCGAGGCCGACGCCACCGGCACCGATGTCACGGTCGCGCTTGGCGGCACGATGCTACGCACAAGGCTCGCCGCGCCCGGCGCCCATATGGCGATGAATGCCTGCGGGGCGATCCTCGCCGCCGCCGCCATGGGCGTCGATCCCGCCCGCGCTGCGGCCGCACTCTCCGGTTTCACCCCGGTGGCCGGGCGGGGCGCACGCAAGCCGATCGCCACCGCCAACGGCCCGGCGCTGCTGCTGGATGAGAGCTACAACGCCTCGCCGATCGCCGTGCGGGCGGCTTTGAAGGTGCTGGGATTGCAGAACGCCACGCGCCGCGTGGTCGTGCTGGGCGATATGCGCGAACTCGGCGAGAGCGGCCCGGCCGAACATGCCGGCCTCGCGCCCGACATCGCCGATGTCGCCGACATCGTGTTCACCTGCGGGCCGCTCAGCCGGCACGCGTATGACGCCGTGCCGGCGTCCCTGCGCGGTGCCCATGCGCCGGAGTCCGCCGCCCTCGCGCCAATCGTGGCGGCGGCGCTGCGGGCGGGCGATGCGGTTCTGGTGAAGGGTAGCCTGGGCAGCAAAATGAAAATCGTGGTCGACGCCATTCTGGCCAACGGCTCACGGCTTGGGGAGACGCGCTGATGTTGATGAACCTGGCGCGCTTCGCCGACCAGTTGATCCTGTTCAACCTGTTCCGCTACCTCACCTTCCGCTCGGGCGCGGCCTGCATCACCGCGCTCATCATCAGCCTGGTGATGGGCCCGTCGCTGATCCGCTGGCTCAAAAGCGTGCAGCGCGGCGGCCAGCCGATCCGCCCGGATGGGCCGGAGCGGCACCTCATCGAGAAGAAGGGCACGCCGACCATGGGCGGCGTGCTGATCCTGAGCGCGCTCACCGTCTCCACCCTGCTGTGGGCGGATCTGCGCAACGGCTATGTCTGGGCGGTGCTGGTGCTGACGCTGGGGTACGGCGCGCTCGGCTTCGTCGATGACTACATCAAGCTTTCCAAGGCCTCGTTCCGCGGCCTGTCCGGGCGCGGCAAGCTGATCGTGCAGCTCGTGCTGGGCATCGGCGTGTCCATTTGGATCGCCTGGCTCACCAAGGGGCCGCTCGGCACCGGGGTGACCGTGCCGGTGTTCAAGGAGGTGCTGATCCCTCTCGGCTTTGCCTTCCCGCTGTTCGGCATGGTCGTCATGCTCGGCTCCTCCAACGCGGTGAACCTGACCGACGGGCTCGATGGGCTGGCGATCGTGCCGACCATCATCGCGGCCGGGGTGTTCGCGCTGATCGCCTATCTCGTCGGCAACCGCGTGTTTGCTGATTATCTGCAACTGCACCCCGTGGCCGGCGTCGGCGAGTTGGCGGTGTTCTGCTCGGCGCTGATCGGGGCCGGGCTCGGCTTCCTGTGGTTCAACGCGCCCCCGGCGGCGGTGTTCATGGGCGATACCGGCTCACTGGCACTTGGTGGCGCGCTGGGCGCGGTGGCGGTGGCGGTGAAGCACGAGTTCGTGCTGATGATCGTCGGCGGGCTGTTCGTGGTCGAGACTGTCTCGGTGATCATCCAGGTGTTCTGGTTCAAGCGGACGGGGCGGCGGGTGTTCCTGATGGCGCCGCTGCACCATCATTTCGAGAAGAAGGGCTGGTCGGAGCCCACCATCGTCATCCGCTTCTGGATCGTCGCGATGATCCTGGCCCTGGTCGGGCTCGCGACGTTGAAAATCCGATGAATTTCCCGGCCACCCTCTTCGCGGGCCAGAGCTTCGCCGTGGTCGGCTTGGGCCGCATGGGGCTGCCGGCGGCGCGCGCGCTGGTGGCGATGGGGGCCGAGGTGGTGGTGTGGGATGACAGCCCCGCCGCCCGCGATGGCGCGGCCGCCGAGGGGTTCACGGTCGCCGACCCGGTGTTGGCCGGAATGACGGCGCTGGTGCTTTCGCCCGGCATTCCGCATCGCCTGCCACGCGTGCACCCGATCGCCGCGCGGGCGATCGCGGCGGGGGTGCCGATCCTATCGGACGCCGATCTGCTCTATCGCGCCGTGCGTGCCGCGGGCTCCAAGGCGCGGTTCGCCGGCATTACCGGCACCAACGGCAAATCCACCACCACGGCGCTGCTGGCCCATATCGCCGCTACCGCCGGGCGCCCCGTTGCGGCCGGTGGCAATCTCGGCGCGGCGGCCCTCTCGTTGCCACTGCTGGGCGATGACGGTATTTACGTTCTGGAAATGTCTTCTTACATGTTGGAGCGAATCGCGACGTTGCGATTCAATACTGCCTGCATGCTCAATCTCAGCCCTGACCATATTGACCGGCATGGCGACATGGCCGGTTATGCTAGGGCCAAGTCTGCCATATTCGACCGCCAGGAGGCGGAGGACATCGCCGTGGTCGGCATCGACGACGCGATGTCGCGTGCCATGGCCGATGCCCTGCGCGCCCGCCCGGCCCGCGTGCTGACCGTCTCCGGCGTGGCCGGTGGCGATGCCGGGCCGGATGGCGCCTGGGTGCGTGATGGCGCCGGGCGCATCGCCGATCTCGCCGCCGCGCGGGCGCTGCCCGGCGCGCATAACATGCAAAATGCCGCCGCCGCGGTATTGATGGCCGAGGCACTCGGCATCGCGCGGGAGGATATCGCGGCCGGGCTGCTGAGCTATCCCGGCCTGCCGCATCGCCAGGAAATGGTGGGCGAGATCAACGGCATCCGCTTCGTCAATGACAGCAAGGCGACCAATGCCGACAGCACCGCCTGGGCGCTCGGCTGCTATGACCGGGTGATCTGGATTGCCGGCGGGATGGCCAAGGAGGGCGGCATCGCGCCGCTCGCCCCGTTCTTCCCCCGCGTCGCCCTCGCGCTGCTGATCGGCCGCGATGCGCCGATGCTGGCCGAGACGCTGGCGGCGCATGGGGTGGCGCACCGCATCGTCGAGACGCTGGAGCGCGCCACCGCCGAGGGATACGCCGCCGCGCGGGAGCTTGCCGCCCCGGTGGTGCTGCTCTCGCCCGCCTGCGCCTCGTGGGACCAGTTCACCGGCTTCGATCAGCGCGGCGACCGGTTCCGGGCGCTTGCTCAAGACCTTGCTGCCACTGAAGCCAAGTCCGGGGAGGCCGCGCCATGATGCCCTCGCTGTCCCGCGCCGATACCTCGGTGATCGGCCGCTGGTGGTGGACGGTCGATCGCTGGACGCTGGCGGCGATCGCGGCGCTGATCGGCTTTGGCTACATCATGATGCTGGCGGCGAGCCCGGCGGTGGCCGAGCGCATCCACCAGGCCCGCGACATGTTCATCCTCAAGCAGGTGGTGTTCCTTACCATCGCGGTGCTGATCGTGGTCGCCGTCAGCCTGCTCTCGCCGCGCGGCGTGCGGCGGGTCGCGGTGGCCGGCTGTCTGGTGGCGATGGTGCTGACGCTGCTGACGCTGGCCGGCCCCGAGATCAAGGGCGCCCGGCGCTGGATTTCGCTGCCGGGCTTCTCGATGCAGCCGAGCGAGTTCTTGAAGCCGTTCTTCGCGGTGGCGGCGGCCTGGCTGATCTCCGAGGGCAAGCGGCCCGGCAAGTTCCCGGGCATGGCGCTCGCCTGCGTGTTCTTCGCGATCATCGCCGGGTTGCTGCAGTCGCAGCCCGATGTCGGCATGCTCGCGGTGATCGTCGGCGTGTTCTTCCTCCAGCTTTTCATCTCCGGCCTGCACTACGCCTTCGTTGGCCTCGGCCTCCTCGGCGCCGGCGCGGCGGGCGGGCTGCTCTACATGATCAAGCCGCATGTGCAGAAGCGCGTGGCAGATTTCATGGACATCACCCGCGAGGGCAACTACCAGGTGCGCCACGCGCTGGAGGCCTTCGGTAATGGCGGGCTGCTCGGCCGCGGCCCGGGCGAGGGGCGGGTGAAGGACGTGATCCCCGACGTGCACGCCGATTTCGTCTTCGCGGTGGCGGGCGAGGAATTTGGCCTGCTGGTCTGCCTCGGCCTGATGGCGGTTTTCGCCTTCATCGTGCTGCGCGGCATCCGCCGGGTGCAGGGCGAGCCGGACCTGTTCGTGGTGCTCGCAGCCGGCGGATTGGCCGGCGGGTTCGGGCTGCAGACGCTGGTGAACCTCGCGACCACCGTGCATCTGATCCCGACCAAGGGGATGACGCTGCCCTTCGTCTCCTATGGCGGGTCCTCGGTGATGGCGGTGGCGTTGGGGATGGGGATGCTGCTGGCGCTCACAAGGCGGCGCTATCCCGGTGAACTGACGTGACGGCATATCGCATCGTCATCGCCGCCGGCGGCACGGGCGGGCACTTCTTCCCCGCCGAGGCGCTGGCGGCGGAGTTGCGCCGGCGCGGGCACTTCGTGGCGCTGATGACGGATGCGCGCTCGGGCGGGCTCGTTTCGCCGGCCTTCGAGGGCTGCGAGCGCATCGTGCTGGCCGGCGCCGGGATCGCCGGGCGCGGCGTGGTGAAGGCGGTGCGCGCAATGTTCGCGCTGGCGATGGGCACAATCGCGGCGCGGCGGAAGCTGCGCATGCTGGGAGCGGCGGTCGTGGCCGGGTTCGGCGGCTATCCCTCGGTGGCGCCGGTGCTGGGCGCGCGGATGCCCATCGCCGGAACAGGGGGGCGCCGACCGCGCATCCTGCTGCATGAACAGAACGCGGTGCTTGGCCGCGCCAATCGGCTACTGAGCCGGATGGCGGATGTGCTGGCGCTCGGCCAGGACGGCACCGCCGCGATCCCCGCCGGGGTTGTCGCGGAGCTGACCGGCAATCCGGTCCGTCCCGCCATCGCGGCCCTGTTCGGCCTCGGCTACCAGCCGCCCGGCGAGACCATCTCGCTGCTTGTGCTCGGCGGCTCGCTCGGCGCGCGGGTGTTCTCCGACGTGGTGCCCGGCGCCTTGGCCGCCCTGCCGGAGGCGCTGCGCAGCCGGTTGCGCGTGGTGCAGCAATGCCGTGCCGAGGATATCGAGCGGGTCCGTGCCGCCTATGCGGCGAGCGGCATCGCGGCCGACCTCGCGCCATTCTTCGCCGACGTCGCGTCGCTGCTTTCGGCGGCGCATCTGGTGATTTCGCGGGCCGGCGCTTCCAGCGTGGCGGAACTCGCGGTCGCCGGGCGGCCGAGCGTGCTGGTGCCGTTGCCCGGCGCGATCGATGACCACCAGACCGCCAATGCAAGCGCGCTGGCCGAAGCCGGCGGCGCGGTGGTGGTGCGGCAAGCCGATCTGACCGCCCAGGGCCTCGCCGATTTGCTCGGCGGGCTGCTCGCGGCCCCCGAGCGTCTTGCCGCCGCCGCAGCCGCCGCGGCGACCTGCGGTCGGCCGAATGCCGCCGCCACCTTGGCGGACGCGGTGGAACGCCTCGCCGCCAGCCACCAAACACGGGAGCACAGCGCATGAGGGCCCTGCCGCTCTCCATCGGGATCATCCACTTCGTCGGCATCGGCGGTATCGGCATGTCCGGCATCGCCGAGGTGCTGCACAACCTCGGCTATGCGGTGCAGGGCAGCGACATCGCCGACAGCGCCAATGTGAAGCGCCTGCGCGAGGCCGGCATCCCCGTCGCCATCGGGCATTCCGCCGAGAACGTCGCCAATGCGCAGGTGGTGGTGGTTTCCACCGCGGTGAAGCCTGACAACCCCGAGGTGCGCGCCGCCCGCGCCCGCTTCCTGCCGGTAGTGCGCCGCGCGGAGATGCTGGCCGAGTTGATGCGGCTGCGCTGGTCGATCGCCGTCGGCGGCTCGCATGGCAAGACGACGACGACCTCGCTGGTCGCCGCGGTGCTTGAGACCGCGCATATGGACCCGACCGTGATCAACGGCGGCATCATCAATGCCTACGGCACCAATACCCGCCTCGGCGGCGGCGATTGGATGGTGGTGGAGGCCGATGAGAGCGACGGCTCCTTCCTCCGCCTGCCCTCGACGATCGCCATCGTCACCAACATGGATCCGGAGCACCTCGACCATTGGGGCACCGCGGAGGCCATGGTGCAGGGCTTCCACCAGTTTGTGCAGAACGTGCCGTTCTACGGTTTCGCGGTGCTGTGCATCGACCATCCCGGCGTGCAGCGCATGATCCCCGACCTCGCAGACCGCCGCATCATCACCTACGGCTTCTCGCCCCAGGCCGATGTGCGGGCGGAGAAGCTGGTGGCGGACAAGCTGGGTGCCACCTTCGAGGTCACGGTCGCCGATCGCGCGCGCGGCCGCACCCGCAAGGCCGGCCCGTTCCGCCTGCCCATGCTCGGCCAGCACAATGTGCAGAACGCGCTGGCCGCCATCGCCATCGGCATGGAGATGGAGATCGACGACACCACGCTGCGCAGCGCGCTGGCCTCCTTCAAGGGCGTCAAGCGCCGCTTCACCAAGACCGGCGAGGCCGGCGGCATCACGGTGATCGACGATTACGGCCACCACCCCGTGGAGATCGCCGCCGTGCTGAAGGCGGCCCGCCAGGCCGGGGCGCGGGATGTCATCGCCATCGTGCAGCCGCACCGCTACAGCCGCCTCGCCTCCCTGTTCGACGAGTTCTGCACCTGCATGAACGACGCCGGCACGGTGATCATCGCCGATGTCTACGCCGCCGGCGAGCAGCCGATCGCGGGTGTCACCAAGGATGCGCTGGTCGAGGGGCTGCGGGCGCGCGGGCATCGCTCGGTGGTGCCGCTGCCCGGCGCCGAGCATCTCGCCGAGATGGTGCACGCCATCGCCAAGTCCGGCGACTATGTGATCTGCCTCGGTGCCGGCAACATCACCGCCTGGGCGGCGGCGCTGCCGGGCCAGCTCGCGGCGCTGCAGGGCGCGCGGCGGGGGGCATGAGCATGACCCTCGACGCACCGCACATGCTGGACCTGCCGCCGCTGCGCGGCCGGGTGCAGCGTGACGCGCCGCTCGGGCCGGCCACCTGGTTCCGCGTGGGCGGGAAGGCGGAGGCGCTGGTGCGGCCGGCGGATGTCGAGGATCTCTGCGCGTTTCTGCTTGCCCTGCCGCACGATATGCCGGTGACGGTAATCGGCGCGGCTTCGAATCTCATCGTGCGGGATGGCGGTATCCCGGGCGTCACCATCCGCCTTGCCCGCGGCTTCGGCGATATCGTCGTCGAGGCGGACGGGGTGATCGCCGGCGCCGCCGCGCTCGATGTCACGCTCGCCGAGCATGCCGCCGCGGCGGGGCTCGCTGGGCTCGAATTCCTCTACGGCATCCCCGGCGCCGTCGGTGGCGCGGTGGTGATGAATGCCGGGGCCTACGGTGGTGATGTCGCCTCCGTGCTCGACTGGGCGGAGATCGTCACCCGCGAGGGCGCCCTGGTGCGCCTGCCGGTGGCGCGGCTTGCGCTCTCCTACCGCCACTCCATGCTGCCGCCCGAGGCGGTGGTGGTGCGCGCCCGTTTCCGCGCGGCACCGGGCGATCCCGCGGTGATCGCCGGGCGGATGGCCGAGATTCGCGCCTCGCGCGAGGCGACCCAGCCCGTGCGTGCCCGCACCGGCGGTTCCACCTTTCGCAATCCGCCGGACCAGAAGGCCTGGGAGCTGATCGACGCCGCCGGCTGCCGTGGGCTCACGCGCGGTGGCGCGATGGTCTCGGAGAAGCACTGCAATTTCCTGCTCAACACCGGGGACGCCACGGCCGCCGACATCGAGGGCCTGGGCGAAGAGGTGCGCGCCCGGGTGCGGGCGATGAGCGGGGTCGATCTGCACTGGGAAATCCGCCGCATCGGCGTCGCGGCACGGTCGGAGGATGCGGCATGAGGCGCGTCGCGGTGCTCTATGGCGGCATGTCGGCGGAGCGCGAGGTCTCGCTCTCGAGCGGGCGGCAGGTGATCGTGGCGCTGCGAGCGGCGGGGTACGACGTCGTGCCGGTCGAGGTGAAGGACGATCTGCGCGCGGTGATCGCGGCGCTCGATGGTGAAGCCAGCGGGCCGCGGCCCGACGTGGTGTTCAACGCGCTGCATGGCCGCTTCGGCGAGGATGGCGCGATCCAGGGCGTGCTGGACTGGCTCGGCATTCCCTACACCCATTCGGGCGTGCGGGCCTCGGCACTGGCGATGGACAAGGCGGCGGCCAAGGCGGTGTTCGCGGCCAACGGATTGCCGGTGGCGCGCGGCGGGATGGTCGATATCGCCGCGCTCGAACACGCCGACCCGATGGCGCTGCCCTATGTGGTGAAACCGGTCAACGAGGGCTCCTCGGTCGGCGTCGAGATCATGCGCGAGGGCGGCAATCGCCGCGCCTCGGTGGCCGCGGCCTGGAGCTATGGGCCCGCGGCGATGGTGGAGGAGTATATCCCGGGCCGCGAACTCACCGTGGCGGTGATGGGCGACCGGGCGCTGGCGGTGACGGAAATCGCCTCCGAGAACCAGTTCTACGACTACGAGGCGAAATATGCCGATGGCGGCTCGCGCCACATCATCCCCGCCCCGGTGCATCCGCAGGTCTACGCCCTGGCGCTCGACGTGGCGCTCGCCGCCCACAAGGCGCTCGGATGCCGCGGAGCCACCCGCTCGGACTTCCGCTACGACGACACCGCTGGTGAGCCCGGCCGGCTGGTGCTGCTCGAGGTCAACACGCAGCCAGGCCTGACGCCGACCTCGCTGCTGCCCGAGCAGGCCGCCCATGTCGGCTACAGCTTCCCGCAGCTTTGCGCCTGGATGGTGGAGAACGCGACATGTCGGGCGTGAAGCGCAAGCCGCGCGCCAAGGTTGCGCCCGCGCCGGCGGCCGCCGCGCGCATGCCGGACCGGCCGGGCAAGTGGAAGCTGATCTGGAAGCGCCAACGCCAGATTCTGCGCCGCGCGCTGGCCGGCGCCGTGCTGCTCGGCGGGCTCGCCATCATCGGCCTTGCCGCCCAGGCGATCGGGCAGGGGGCGAGCATCGGCGAGCGCCTGGCCGACGCCACCGGGCAGCTAGGCCTGCGGGTGTCCAAGATCAAGTTCGAGCGCGTGACCGATGGCACATTCGAGGCGCAGCTCAAGACACCCGAGCCGCTGCTGCGTGCCGCGCTCGGTGCACGCGAGGGGGACCCGATCCTCGGCATTTCCGTGCGCGAGGCCCGCGCGCGGCTCGAATCGATCGCCTGGGTGCAATCCGCCACCGTGGAGCGGCGGCTGCCCGGGCTGGTGGTGGTGCAAATCGTGGAGCGCCGGCCCTTCGCGGTGTGGCAGCTCGACGGCAAGTTCACCCTGGTCGATATCAAAGGCGCGATGGTGACGGACAGCGACGTCGCGACCTTCGCCGGTGAATTGCCGCTCATCGTCGGCCGCGGCGCGCCGGAGGCGGCGGCGGCGCTGATGGAGATGCTGGCCAAGCAGCCGGATATCCAGTCCCGCATGGTCGCCGCCGTTCGGGTGGGCGAGCGGCGCTGGAACCTGCGGATGCAGAACGGCACCGATATCCTCTTGCCCGAGGGGGCCGAGGAGAAGGCGCTGGCCAAGCTGGCCGAACTGCAAGCGAGCAGTGCCCTGCTCGATCGCCCGTTGCAGGCGGTCGATCTCCGCCTGCCCGACCGGCTGGTGATCCGCCCGGCCGGCGACAAGCCTCCTGTCGCGAGGAAGCCGACATGAACGAGATTTCCCGTCTGCGCGGCGTCACCCAGGCCGTCGATCTGATCGAGGAACCGGCCGAGCGCCCGCGCCTCAAGCCGCGCTACTCCGGCGCCTTCGGGGTGCTCGACATCGGCACGTCCAAGATTGTGTGTGTCATCGCCCGGGTCGAATCGGACGGCTCGCCCCGCGTGCTCGGCTGCGGCTGGCAGCGCGGGCGGGGCGTGCGGGCCGGTGCCATCGTGGATATCGAGGAGGCCGAGCGCGCCATTCGTGCCGCCGTGGGGCAGGCGGAGGAGGAGGCCGGCACGCGGCTGAAATCCGTCATCGTCAATCTCTCCGCCGGCCAGCCGGAAAGCCGGTTGCTGAGCGTGGAATGGGAGATCGGCGGCCGCGCGGTGGCCGATGCCGATCTGCGTCGCGTGTTCGCCGGCACCCGCCTGCGGGCCACGCAGGAGGGCCGCAGCATCGTGCACAACCTGCCGCTGAGCTTTGCGGTGGATGAGGCGACGGGCGTGACCGATCCGCGCGGCCTGTTCTGTGAGAAGCTCGGCGCGCGGATGAACGTGATCGACGCGGTGACCACCTCGCTGCGTTCGCTCGACGCCTGCCTCGCGCGCTGCGACCTCGAAATCGCCGAGCTGGTTTCGGCGCCAATGGCGGCGGGCATGGCGACGCTCACGGCCGGGCAGCGCATGCTCGGCGCGACGGTGCTCGATATGGGCGGCGGCACCACCGGGCTCGCGGTGTTCGCCGAGGGGCATTTGCTGCACACCGCGCAGATCCCGATCGGCGGCGTTCACGTCACCAACGACATCGCCAACGTGCTGCACACCATGCCCAACCACGCCGAGCGGCTGAAGACGCTGTACGGCTCGGCGCAAAGCAGCCCCGATGACGAGCGCGAGATGCTCGCCGTGCCGATGATCGGCGAGGAAGACCACCACATAGCCAAGGTGCCGCGCAGCATGGTGGTGCGGGTGATCCAGCCGCGCCTGGAGGAGACCTTCGAGCTCGTGCGCGAACGGATCGAGGCGGCGGGGCTCTCCCGCGTAGCCCTCCAGCGCGTGGTGCTCACCGGCGGCGCCAGCCAGTTGCCCGGTACGCGCGACATGGCCGCCCGCCTGCTTGGCGCCGATGTGCGCACCGCCCGCCCGGTGCCGGTGCGCGGCCTGCCCGATAGTTCCAGCGGCCCGGCCTTCGCCACCGCCGTCGGCCTGCTCGGCTGGGCCGCCGGCGAGGGCCGCGCCTTCCACGACCTCGACCCTGACCAGGATACCCCGCGCGGCTTGCTCCGCCGGGTACTCGAATTTTTGAAGCAGCGGCTGTGAAGCCGGTGCGAATCGCAATTGCACGATACAATAGACACCCGCTGGGGAGATGAGCCGCAAATGACCCTGAATCTGACTGTGATTCCGCACATGCATACTGACTTCACGCCGCGCATCAGCGTCATCGGCGTGGGGGGCGGCGGCACCAACGCGGTCGACAACATGATCGCGATGAACCTCCAGGGGGTTGAATTCATCGTCGCCAACACCGACGCGCAGCAGCTGGCGCATTCGCTGGCCGAGCGGCGCATCCAGCTTGGCGAGCATATCACCCAGGGCCTCGGCGCCGGCGCCAAGCCGGAGATTGGCCGGGCGGCGGCGGAAGAGGCGGCGGACCTCATCTATAGCCATCTCGAAGGCGCCCACATGGTGTTCATCACCGCGGGCATGGGCGGCGGCACCGGCACCGGGGCGGCCCCGGTTATCGCCCGCATGGCGCGTGAGCGCGGCATCCTCACGGTCGGCGTGGTCACCAAGCCTTTCACCTTTGAGGGCAATCGCCGCACGCGCGAGGCCGAGCGCGGCATCGCCGAGCTGACCCAGTACGTCGATACCCTGATCGTCATCCCCAACCAGAACCTCTTCCGCCTCGCCAATGAGCGCACCGGCTGGAAAGAGGCCTTCAAGATGGCCGACAACGTGCTCTACATGGGCGTGCGCGGCGTGACCGACCTGATGGTCGCCCCCGGCATGGTCAATCTCGACTTCGCGGATATCCGCACCGTCATGCTCGAAATGGGCAAGGCGATGATGGGCACCGGCGAGGCCGAGGGCGATGGCCGCGCCATTCGCGCCGCCGAGGCCGCGATCAACAACCCGCTGCTCGAGGATACCTCGATGGCCGGTGCGCGTGGGCTGCTGATCAACATCACCGGCGGCGAGGATATGACGCTGTTTGAGGTTGACCAGGCCGCCAACCGCATCCGCGAGGAAGTGGATGACGAGGCCAACATCATCTTCGGCTCGGCGATCGACCCCAATCTCGAAGGCAAGATCCGCGTCTCCGTGGTCGCCACCGGCATCGATACCCCGGCGCCGAAGACCGAGGCGCGGCCGATGCTCCAGGTGGTCAATGGCGGGCAAGTGATGGCCGAGCCGGCCGAGGTTGCGCCGGCCGCCCCGGTCTCGCGCCTGCAGCCGGCGACGGGGCAGACGACTGGTTTGCAGCAGCCGCAGGCCGCTCCGGTGGCGCCGCACGTCGGCCGCATCACGCTGCCGCCGCCCGTGCCGAACACGGCGCCGCGCACCCCCGGTCTGCGCCAGCAGTCCTCGGCTGCGGAGCCCGCAGCGGCGCAGCAGCCGCGCGAGGTGGAGCCGATCTCCGACGATATGCCGCCGCCCAAGCGGAAGATCCCGGAACATCTCCAGCAGCCCGTGGGTACCGCGCAAGCGCGTGCGGAAGCCGGCCGTAAGGGGCCGCAGCAGAGCCCGCTGTTCGCCGCACCCGAGCAGGCGGCGCGCGTGCAGCCGATGTCGGCCGCGCAAGCGCCGAAGCGCAGCCTGTTCAGCAAGGTGACCGGCGCCATCCGCGGCGGCCTGCCGCATGCGGCACCCCCGGTTCAGCAGCACATGGCGGAGATGGTGCAGCCTGAGGTGCGAATGGACTCGTATGCGGAGCCGACCCGGATGGCCGGTTCGGATGAGAAGATCGAGATCCCGACCTTCCTGCGCAAACAGTCCTCCTAGTCCTCAAAATGTTGCAGCGCCGTTGATGCGCTGCAGCAGTTCGTGATTTTTCAACGCGTTATGTTGTAATAGACTGCAACAATCATTGACTGGCAGCGGCCGGGGCGCAGGGATACCTTGCGAATCGGCCGCTGTCTTTTTGCCTGCGGCTACCGGGAGGCGCCCGAGTCGGGTGCCCCAAAAATGCCATCACCTTCGCCGCCTTTGGGAGGCGTGGTGAGGCCGGGAGACGGGGTGAATGGACGTATTGCCGGCGATGATCGAGATGCAGGGTGCACTCCGAATGCAGCGGACTTTGCGCACTGCGATCGACTGCGTCGGCGTCGGCGTGCATTCCGGCCGCCAGAGCCGCCTCGTGCTGCGCCCCGCGCCGGCAGGCACCGGCATCGTGTTCCGCAGGGTTGATCTCGGGGTCGATATTCCCGCGCGGTTCGACCATGTGATCGACACCAGGCTGTGCACCGTCATCGGCTTGCCTGGCCGGCGCGAGGCCAGCGTCGGCACCGTCGAGCATGTCATGGCCGCGCTCGCCGGGCTTGGCATCAGCAACGCCATCATCGAGGTGGATGGGCCGGAAGTGCCGATCCTCGATGGGTCGGCCGCAAGCTTTGTATTCCTGATCGATTGCGCGGGGGTGCAGGACCAGCCGCTGCCGGAGCGCGCGATCGCGGTGCGCCGGCCGGTGCGGGTGGCGCAGGGCGATGCCTTCGTTGAGCTGCGCCCGGCCGCCGGCCACACCCAGATGACGGTCGCGATGTCGATCGCCTTTGATGAGGCGGTGATCGGCCAGCAGTCGCTCTCGCTGCGCATCTCCGAGTCGAGCTTCCGCCGCGATATCGCTGCTGCCCGCACCTTCGGCCGCGCATCTGACGTCGCGGCGCTGCAAGCGGCCGGGCTTGCGCGTGGGGGCAGCCTGGAGAACGCGGTGGTGGTGGATGGCGCCCGCGTGCTCAACCCCGGCGGGCTGCGCATGGCCGACGAGTTCGTGCGCCACAAGATGCTCGATGCGGTGGGCGATATCGCGCTCGCCGGCGCCCCGGTGATCGGGCGGGTGACCGCGCATAAGAGCGGCCATGCGCTCAATAACCGCCTGCTGCGCGCGCTGTTCGCCGATGACGCGAATTGGGCCTGGATCGAGGGCGCGCGGCTGCCCGCTGACGGCCGTGCGCCCGCGCAAGGCGAGGGCAGCGCCGGCCTGCCGCAGCTCGGCAGCTGGCAGGAACGCCGCCTCCCGGTTGCCGCCGCCCCTGTTTGAGTGCCCGGTTGCGGGGAGGCTTCGCCGCGGGAGCCGGTGTGCTATAAGCGGCTCTCAGATTCTCGACCGGTGATTTTCCTGATGATGTTCGACCGCGCCTCGGCCCGCCGCGCTGCCATGGCCCTCATGTTGCTGCTGATGTTGCCGGGGTGCGCAACGCTGGCCAAGATCAATCCCTTCGGGGAGGAAGAGGAGGTGTTTGACCCCACCTCCGTCACCGCCGAGGAGCTGTACGGGCGCGGGCTCGACGCCATCCAGCGCAACACGCTGAAGGCGGCCACCCAGCAGTTCGAGCTGGTGGACCAGACCTATCCCTATTCCACCTGGGCGGTGAACGCGCAGCTGATGCTCGGCTACATCGCCTATAAGCAGCAGCGCTACACCGACGCCGTCGGCGCGCTGGACCGTTTCATCCAGCTGCATCCCTCGCACCGCGACATCGCCTATGCCTACTACCTGCGCTCGCTCAGCTTCTATGAGCAGATCGCCGACATCAAGCGCGACCAGCGCGCCACCCAGGAGGCGATCGGCGCGCTGACCGAGGTGGTCAACCGCTTCCCCGCCAGCGCCTATGGCCGCGATGCCAAGCTGAAGATCGATCTTGCGCGGGACCATCTCGCGGGCAAGGAGATGGAGGTCGGCCGCTACTACCAGAACCAGAAGCTCTATGGCGCGGCGATCAATCGCTTCCAGAAGGTGGTGGATGACTACCAGACCACCAACCACGTCGCCGAGGCGCTGCACCGGCTGACCGAGATCTACCTGACGCTGGGCATGGCCGAGGAGGCCAAGCGCACCGCCGCCGTGCTCGGGCACAACTATCCGGGCAGCGACTGGTATCAGGATAGCTACAACACGCTCGCCAAGGCCGGCGAGGCGGAGAAGCTGCCGCCCGAGGAGGGGCTGGCCGAGCCGCCGGGCCTGCTCAAGCGCATCTGGCGATCGGTGTTCTGAGCACGATGGGCCGCCCGGCGCGTCGCGCTCCGCGGTCCGCCGGCGAGGGGCCGGGGCGATGCTGACCGCGCTCGCCATCCGCGACGTCGTGCTGATCGAGCGGCTGGATCTCGCGCTCGGGCGCGGGCTGACGGTGCTGACCGGGGAGACTGGGGCCGGCAAGTCGATTCTGCTGGATAGTCTTGGCCTCGCGCTGGGCGGCCGTGCCGAGCAGGGGTTGGTGCGCGCCGGCGCCGAGCAGGCGAGCGTGGCCGCCGTATTCGCGCCGCCCGCGGGGCATCCGGTGTTCGCCGTGTTGACGGAGCAGGGGATCGAGCCGGAGGACGAGTTGGTGCTGCGCCGTGTGGTGGCGCGGGACGGTAAGTCGCGCGCTTTCGTCAATGATGCCCCGGTGGGGGTGGCGCTGCTGCGGCGGCTCGGGGCGATGCTGGTGGAGGTCCAGGGCCAGCACGATCAGATGGGCCTCGCCGACCCCGCCACCCATGCCGGGCTGCTCGATGCCTATGGCGTACCCCCCGGGCTGCGCGTTGCGGTGGCGGCGGATCATCGGGCCTGGCGGGCCGCTGTGGTGGCGCTGGAGGCGGCGCGCGAGGCGATCGCCCAGGCGCTGCGCGAGGAGGAATGGCTGCGCCACGCCGTCGAGGAACTCACGGCTCTGGCGCCCCGCGAGGGCGAGGAGGCCGAGCTCGCCACTGAGCGGCAGCGGTTGCAACAGGGCGAGAAGCGCGCCGAGGCGTTGGCGGCCGCGATTGCCGAGCTGAACCCGCGCGAGCGCCGCTCCTCCGGGCCGGCGGCGGCGTTGCGGGCGGCCGGGCGCGCGTTGCAGCGGCTGTTGCCCGCCCAGTCCACCGAGGCGGTAAACCCCGCCGCCCCCGCGATCGCCGCGCTGGAACGTGCCGAGGAGGCGCTGGCGGAGGCCGAGACGCTGCTCTCCCGCCTCGCCGACGAGGCCGAGGCCGATCCGCGGCTGCTCGAGCGCGCGGAGGAGCGGCTGTTCGCGCTGCGCGCCGCCGCCCGCAAGCACGGCGTGGCCGTGGTCGAACTGCCGGGGCTGCGCGATTCGCTGCGGGCGCGGCTTGAGGCGCTGGATGGCGGAACGGCCCAGGTGGAGGCGCTGGAGATGGCGGCTGCGGCGGCTTTGCGTGCCTTCGCGGCATCTTGCCAGAAACTGTCGGAGGCACGGCGCAAGGCGGCCGAGAAGCTGGATCGGGCGGTGGGCCGTGAATTGCCGCCGCTGAAGCTGGAGCGCGCCCGTTTCACCGCCGCCGTGGTGCCGCTCGCCGAGCGGGCCTGGGGGGCGATGGGGGCGGATGACGTGCGTTTCCTGATCGCCACCAATCCCGGCCAGGAGCCTGGTGCGCTCGCCAAGATCGCCTCGGGCGGTGAGTTGTCGCGCCTGATGCTGGCGCTGAAAGTCGTGCTCGCCGGCGGATCGACGGTGCCGACCCTGGTGTTCGACGAGGTGGATAGCGGCATCGGCGGCGCCACCGCGGCGGCGGTGGGGGAGCGGCTGGCGCGCGTGGCGGAGAATGTGCAGGTGCTGCTGGTCACCCATAGCCCGCAGGTCGCCGCACGCGGCGCCGCGCATTGGCGGGTGGCCAAGCAGGTCGCCAAGGGCCGGGCGGAGACGCGGGTCGAGGTGCTCAGCGGCTCGGAGCGCCAGGAGGAAATCGCCCGCATGCTGGCCGGGGAGACCGTGACCGACGCCGCGCGGGCGGCGGCCGGCAGCCTGCTGGGGGCGGCATGAGCGGCACGCCGGCAGAGGAGATCGCCGATCTCGCGGCGCAACTCGCGCACCATGATCGCGCCTATCACGAGCGCGATGCGCCGGAGATCAGCGACGCCGAGTACGATGCGCTGCGCCGGCGCTATGCGGCGCTGGTCGCGGAACATCCGGAGGCCGGCGATCCCGCTGGCGGGGTGGGGGCGGCGCCGGCCTCGGGCTTTGCCAAGGTGCGGCACGGGGTGCCGATGCTCTCGCTCGACAACGCCTTCGCGCCGGAGGATTTCGACGAGTTCTGCGCCCGCATCCGCCGTTTTCTCGGCCTCGGCCCGGAACCCCTCGCGTTTGTCGCCGAGCCCAAGATTGATGGGCTGTCGATCTCGCTGACCTATGAGGACGGCGTGTTGGTGCGTGGCGCCACCCGCGGCGATGGGGCGGAGGGCGAGGATGTCACCGCCAATATCCGCACGCTGAAGTCTCTGCCGGAGCGTCTCGTGGCACCCTTCCCGGCGCGGATCGAGATCCGCGGCGAGGTGTTCATGTCCAAGGCCGACTTCCTGGCGATGAATGCCGCGCAGGAGGCGGCCGGCGAGAAGACCTTCGCCAATCCGCGCAACGCCGCGGCCGGCAGCCTGCGCCAGCTCGATGCCACGATCACCGCCAAACGCCCGCTCTCGCTGTTCGCCTATGCGCAGGGCGAGGCGAGTGAGCCGGTGGCGGCGACGCATTGGGACTATCTCGCCCGGCTGCGGGACTGGGGTTTTACCGTCAACCCGCTCTCCGAGCGCCTAGCTGACGGCGCCGAGGCGGCCGGCTTCCAGGCGCGCATCGGCGCCGAGCGGGCGGCGCTGCCCTATGACATCGACGGCGTGGTCTACAAACTCGACGATCTCGCCCTCCAGCGCCGCCTCGGCTTCGTCGGCCGGGCGCCGCGCTGGGCGATTGCCTGGAAATTCCCCGCCGAACAGGCGACCACCGTGCTGGAGGGGATCGACATCCAGGTCGGCCGCACCGGGGCGCTCACCCCGGTCGCGCGCCTTACCCCGGTGAATGTCGGCGGCGTGCTGGTGCGCAACGCGACGCTGCACAATGAGGACGAGATCGCCCGCAAGGGGGTGCGGATCGGCGATACTGTGACGCTGCAACGCGCCGGCGATGTGATCCCGCAGATTGTCGGCGTGGTGGAGAGCCAGCCGCGTGGGCCGGAGCCCTATGTATTCCCCGACCATTGCCCGGTCTGCGGCAGCCTCGCCATCCGCCCGCAAGGCGAGGTGGTGAAGCGGTGCACCGGCGGGCTGACCTGCGCCGCCCAGGTGGAGGAGCGGCTGATCCATTTCGTCTCACGCGGCGCCTTTGACATCGAGGGGCTCGGCGAGAAGACCATCCGTGAGTTCCACGCCGAGCGGATCATCGCCAGCCCCGCCGATATTTTCCGCAACCTGCCGCCGCTGGAGGCGGAGATCGCGGTGCGCGAGGGGTGGGGGGCGCTCTCCGCTCGCAACCTGGTTGCCGCCATCGCGGCGCGGCGGGCCGTTCCGCTGGCCCGCTTCATCTTCGCGCTCGGCATCCGCCGCATTGGCGAGGCCAATGCCAAGCTGCTGGCGCGGCATTACGGCAGCTTCGCCAATTGGCGGACGCAGATGCTGGCGGCTGTCACCATCGGCTCCGAGGCGCGCAGCGATCTCGGCGCCATTCTCGGCATCGGCCCGGCGATTGCCGAGGAATTGGCGGAGTTCTTCGCGGAGCCCCGCAACGTCGAGGCGCTCGACTCGCTGGCGGAGCAGTTGCAGATCGCCGATGCGCCGGCGGCCGCAGGCGGCGGGCTGTCCGGCAAGATCGTCGTGTTCACCGGCACGCTGGAGACGATGACGCGGCCCGAGGCCAAGGCGATGGCCGAAACCCTCGGCGCGCGGGTGACCGACAGCGTCTCGAAGAAGACCGATATCGTGGTGGTCGGTGCCGATGCCGGTTCCAAGGCGCGCAAGGCGGCGGAGCTTGGCGTGCGCACGATGACCGAGGCCGAGTGGCGGGAGCTTGCCGCCGAGGCCGCCGGCAGCGGCTGATGGCAGCGCCGGACGGCCGCCCCCGGGTGCTGACCGTCTCCGATGTCCCCGCGCGCGCCTCCGCCCTGCAATCGGCCCTGCTGCGCGCGCGGATGGTGGCGGAACTGGCGTCGGGCGCGCAGGAGGCGCGGACGCTGCTGGAGCGGTTTCGCCCGGAGGTCGCGGTGATCGATTTCGCGTTGGCCGATGGTGCGGGCGGCGAACTGGCGCGTGATTTCGCCGCCGCGGGTTGCCTGGTGCTGGCGATCGCCGATGCGGTGGAGCCGGAGGGCGCGGTGCATGACCATGTCGCGCCGCCGCTGCATGTCGGCGAGGTGGTGGCGCGGGTGCGGGCGCTGCACCGGCGCATGGCCGGGGCGGGTGCCGCGATCGAGGTCGGGCAGCGCAGCCGCAGTCTCTCCTGCGCGGGGGCCGCGGCGGTGATGCTGGAGGATGCGGAATTCCATATCCTCATCACCCTCATCGAGGCACGCGGCACCGCCGTCTCACGGGAGTGGCTGGCCCGGGTTGCGGTCCCCGGGGTGGCGAGCGACGCGGCGGCGCGGGTCGATGCGCTGGTTCTCAGTTTGCGGCGGCAGCTTGCGGCGCTCGGCGCGGGGCAGTCAGCGATCCGCGCGGTGCGTGGCCAAGGCTATGTGCTCGCTGACCCCGCGATGTTCCGCAGCGTGGAGGAGGGGTAGGGTAGGTCCGGCAGGTCGGCCACCCCCGCGTCGATGGCGTCGAGCAGCGCGAGCAGCCCGGAGGCGGCGGCGAGCGTGGCGCCGGTTCCGGTTTCGAGCCGCATCGCCGCGGGGCCGGCGATGATGCGCAGTGTCTGCCGCCCCTGGGTTGCGTGCAGGGTGATCACCGCGCCATCGGCCTCGCCTTCGGCGACCGACCATGGCACCCGGCGGGCGCGGCACCAGCGCAGTAGAACCAGGCGATCACCCACATCAAGCATCGGAGTCTCCATCGGGCCACCACATGATGTGGTCTGACATCCCGAGTCGCTTCGTATTATGACACGCGCGCGTCGCGCGGGGGTTAACCCGACATTAATTCGGCGCAGTGATGCCGAGGTTTCCGCGGCGGGCGAAACGGCCTAGGCTGTGTGCCGCTAGAAGGCGCGCAGGCGGTCAGCAAGGGAGCGGCGGATGAGCATCAGGGCAGTCGTATGGAACGAGTTCATCCATGAGCGGGAGGATGCCGATGTGCGGGAGATCTACCCCGACGGCATCCACGCCACCATCGCCAGCGCCCTCTCGGCCGACCCGTCGATCACCGCGACCACGGCCACGCTCGATCAGCCGGAGCACGGGCTGAGGCAGGCGCGGCTCGATGAAACCGACGTGCTGCTGTGGTGGGGCCACAAGGCGCATGGCAGCGTATCCGACGAGGTGGTGCGTCGGGTGCAGCAGCGGGTGTGGGAGGGGATGGGGCTGATCGTCCTGCACTCCGGGCATTTCTCCAAGATCTTCAAGGCGATGATGGGCAGCCCTTGCAGCCTGCGCTGGCGCGAGGCCGGCGAGCGGGAGCGGGTTTGGGCGATCAACCCCTCGCACCCCATCGCCCAGGGCATCGGGCCCTCGATCGTCATCGAGAACTCCGAGATGTACGGCGAGCCCTTCCTGCTGCCGGAGCCGATGGAGACGGTGTTCATCTCCTGGTACCAGGGCGGCGAGGTGTTCCGCTCCGGCGTGACCTATCAGCGCGGCGCCGGGCGGGTGTTCTATTTCTCCCCGGGTCACGAGGTCTACCCGATCTACCATAACCCCGACGTGCAGACCGTGCTGCGCAACGCGGTGCGCTGGGCGCATAATCCGGCGGCGGCGTGGAAGGGCGTGGAGAAGGCACCGAACGTGCCGGTCGAGCGGTCACCGGAGCCGATCACGCTGCGTGGCGGATCGGTGCACAAGCCGGGTGAGCCGGGGTTCCGTTGATGGCCTGGCGCATCCTGATCCTCGGCACCGGGTCGATCGCCGAGCGCCACGCGATCAACTTCGCCGCCATCGCCGATTGCGCCCTGGTGGCGGCGGTGGACAATAATGAGGGGCGGGTGACCGCCTATGCCGAGCGCCACTCCATTCCGCACCGCTTCACCAGCCTCGAGGCCGCGCTCGCCTGGGGTGAATTCGACGCTGCGGTGAACGCGACGCCCGATCCCGTCCACTACCCCACCACCATGCAGATGCTCGCCGCGGGCAAGCACGTGTTCTGCGAAAAGCCGCTGGCGGTGAACCATATCGACGCCACCGCCATGGCCGAGGCGGCGGAAAAGGCGGGGCTGATCAACATGGTCAACCTCACCTACCGCAACGCGTTCGCCATCCAGAAGGCGCGGGAGATGGTGTCAGCGGGGGCGATCGGGGCGCTGCGCCATGTCGAGGCGAGCTACCGGCAGAGCTGGCTGGCCGCGAAATACTGGGGCGATTGGCGGGAGGAGGAGCGCTGGCTGTGGCGGCTCTCCACCGCGCATGGCTCCACCGGCGTGCTCGGCGATGTCGGCGTCCATATCGTCGATTTCGCCACCTTCGGCGCCGGGCTCGACATCGCGGCGCTGCAGGGCCGGCTGCATACGTTCGACAAGGCACCCGGTGGCGCGATCGGGCCGTACCGCCTGGATGCCAATGATTCGGCGGCGATGACGGTGGAGTTCACCAACGGGGCGCTGGGCGTCATCCACATGTCCCGCTACGCCACCGGCCATCGCAATGACCTGTTCCTCACCCTGCACGGCGATCAGGGGGCGCTGCGCATCTGGGCGGATGCCGATGCCTCGAAGCTCGAGGCCTGTCTCGGCGCCGATATCGAGACGCAGGCCTGGCGGCTGATCGATTGCCCGCCAACCCCGCGCAATGCCGAGCGCTTCGCCGCGGCCTTGCGCGCGGGGGTGAACGGCACGCCCGATTTCCGCCGGGCCGCCACCGTGCAGCAGGTGCTGGATCGCTGCATCGAGTCTGACGCCGAGGGGCGCTGGCTGCGGTTGGGGTAACCCTCAGTCGAGGAAGGGGATCGGCACGCCGGTGCTGGTGAGGAGCAGGATGGCGTTCAGCGCCAGCACCGCGGCGGTGGCTGTGGTGGCGAGGATGCGCACCAGCCCGGAATTCACGAAGTCGCCCATCACCTTGCGGTCCGAGGTGATCAGCAGCAGCGTGATCATCGGCACCGGCAAAGCGAGGCTCAGCACCACCTGGCTCATCACCAGGCTATCCGTCGCGTTGGCGCCGAGCCCGACGACGACGAAAGCCGGCACCATGGTGAGCGTGCGGCGCAGCCAGAGCGGCGTGCGGATGTGCAGGAAATCCTGCATGATGGTCTGGCCGGCCATGGTGCCGACCACCGAGCTCGACATCCCCGACGCCAGCAGCGAGGCCATGAACACCGCCGCCGACGCCGCGCCGAGCAGCGGGGCGAGGGTGCGGTAGGCGGTCTCGATCTCCGCCACCTCGGTATGGCCGGGGTGGAACGTCGTGGCCGCCATCGCCACCATCGCCATGTTCACCAGCCCGGCCAGCCCGAGCGCCACCAGCACCTCGCGGTTGGAGAAACGCAGGATCCGCCGCCGTTCGCCGTCATCGCGCGCGGGCATGCGGCCCTGGGTGAGCGAGGAATGCAGATAGATCGCATGCGGCATCACGGTGGCGCCGATGATGCCGACGGCGAGCGAGACGGCGCCCGAATCCGGCAGGCTCGGCACCGCGAGGCCGCGCAGCACGCCGCCCCAATTCGGCGGCGCGATCAGCAGTTCCACCGCGTAGCAGGCGCCGATCACCAGCACGAATACGGCGATCACGATTTCCAGCGGCCGGAAGCCGCGATTGCCGAGCAGTAGAATGAGGTAGGTGGCCACCCCCGTCACCGCGAGGCCGGTCATCAAATCCATCCCGAACAGCAGCGAGAGGCCGATGGCGCCACCAAGGAACTCCGCCAGATCGGTCGCCATCGCCGCGATCTCGCTCGCCACCCACATGGCGATCCGCACGGGGGCGCTGTAGCGGGCGCGGCAATGCGCGGCGAGGCTCATGGCGGTGACGATGCCGAGCTTGGCCGAGAGCGACTGGAACAGCATCGCCACCAAATTCGCCGCCAGCACCACCCATAGCAGCGCATAGCCATAGCGGGCGCCGGCCTGGATGTTGGTGGCGAAATTCCCGGGGTCCATATAGGCGATCGAGGCGATCACCGCGGGGCCGGCGAAGGGCAGAAACGCCATCACCCCCCGCCGCCGCCCCGCCAGCACCTCGCGCCCGGCAGCGACGGTGCGGACCGACAAATTCCCCCGGAGAGCCGTATCACTCATGTCGTCATCCCGCGTGCCGTGTGGCTTTGGCGCCAATATGTAGCCTCGGTTACAAATCACTGCCAAGGATGTGGTTGCGCGAAGATGCTTGTCAAGCCGCCCAGGGTTTGCTCTTGGTGATGTCCAGTTCAGGGAGACCCATGGTGGCGCCACGCAAGCCATCCGCGCCGGCCGCCGGCGCCACCGTCATGCCGGCCGAGCCCACCCAGGCGCGCCGCTTCGGCAAGGCGCGCACGGCGCAGGCATCGGCGCTGCTGGAGGACTACGCCGAACTCATCGCCGACCTCCTGGCCAGCGGCGGCGAAGCGCGGCCGACCGATATCGCGCGCCGCCTCGGCGTCTCCCACGCCACCGCCATCAAAACCATCGCCCGCCTCAAGCGCGAGGGCCTCGCCACCGCCAAGCCCTATCGCGGCGTCTTCCTCACCGAGGCCGGGGAGGCGCTGGCCGGGCGGGTGCGAGCACGCCATCGCCTGGTGGTGGACCTGCTGCTCCGCGTCGGCGTGCCGGCCGAGGCTGCCGAGCAGGACGCCGAGGGCATCGAGCACCATGTCAGCGACGTCACGCTCATCGCCTTCTCCCGCTTCCTCAACGCGAAGGACTGATCATGGCCCTCACCGGCGGATGCCTCTGCGGCCAGGTGCGCTACAGCGCCGATGCCGCGCCCGCCTTCCAGGTCGCCTGCCATTGCACCAACTGCCAGAAGCAGTCCGGCGCCGCCTTCTCCGTCAACCTCGGCGTGCCGAAATCCGCCTTCCGCCACACCGGCACGCTCAAGACCTACGTCGATCGCGGCGACAGCGGCAACCAGGTCCTGCGCCGCTTCTGCCCGGAGTGCGGCTCGCCGATCCTGAGCGAAATCGGGCTCGATCCCGGCTTCGTCATCCTCAAGGCCGGCACGCTGGATGACACGTCCATCGTCCGCCCCCAGCGCCACATCTTCTGCGCCAGCCGCCAGGCCTGGGTGGAACCGCCGGATGGTGTGCCGGCCTATGACCGGGCAACGCCCCCGAGCTGACCCGCTCAGTCCGATACAATTGAAAAAGAACAAATCCACCGGCCAGGTGATACCGGTCAGCATTGCCCAGCGGTGTGCGGTGGCCCGGGCGCGTTTACCCCCAAGCCACCTTGACTAGAACTTATATAGAACAAAAATATCGAGACGCAAGACATATTTCGCATGCGTCGGAGGAATCCGCTTCCCTAGCGCCAATCGCGCCGTCAGGTCAGCCGCGGGGGCTACACGATCCCCTTGTCCCGCAGTTTGTTGATTTCCCTGGCGCTAATCCCGAGCAGATCGCCGAGGATCTCATCGGTATGCTGCCCCAGCACCGGCGGCGGCACCCGGTAATCGGCCGGCGTCTCCGACAGCCGCACCGGATTGGCGATCACCTTCACCGGCACCCCGGCGGCGTGATCCATCTCGATCACCATGCCGCGCGCCACCACATGCGGGTCGGCAAACACCTGCTTCAGCGTGTTGATCGGCCCGCAGCCGATCTTCAGCGCCTCCAGCTTCTCCACCCAATCCGCGGTGGTGCGGGTCCGCATCGTCTCGTTCAGCGTCTCCGTCACCAGCTTGCGGTTCTGCACCCGCGCCGGATTGGTGGCGAAGCGCTCGTCGTCCAACAAATGCGAAATCCCGAAGGCATCGCAGAACCGCTTGAACGTCGGGTCATTGCCAACCGACAGCACGATATGCCCATCGGCCGTCGGAAACACCTGATACGGCACGATATTCGGATGCTGGTTGCCCAGCCGCGGCGGGTTCTCGCCGGTCGCCAGGTAGTTCATCCCCTGGTTGGCCAGCCACGCCACATGCGTATCCAGCATGCCGATATCCACCTGCTGGCCCTGGCCGGTCCGTTCCCGATGGCGCAGCGCCGCGAGAATGCCAATGCAGCCATACAGCCCGGCGAACACGTCGGCCACGGGGATGCCCACCTTCTGCGGCTCGCCCTCGATTTCGCCGGTCAGGCTCATCACCCCGCCCATCGCCTGGATCAGCGCGTCATAGCCCGGCCGCGGCGCGTAAGGCCCGGTCTGCCCGAACCCCGTGATGGAGCAGTAGATGATCGACGGAAACGCCTTGTGCACCTGCTCATAGCCGAGCCCGTACTTCGCCAGCGCGCCAACCTTGAAGTTCTCCACCAGGATATCGGTGTCCTCAAGCAGCCGCTTGATGATCTTCTGCCCCTCGGGCGTCGCGATATCCAGCGTCACCGAGCGCTTATTGCGGTTCACGCCGACGAAATAGGCGCTCTCCTCGGTGCCCGGCATTGCCGGCGGCGCGAAGCCGCGCGTATCATCGCCGGCGCCGGGCCGCTCGATCTTGATCACCTCGGCGCCCATGTCGCCCAGCATCTGCGTGCAGGTCGGGCCCGCGAGAACGCGGGTGAGATCGAGTACACGAAGACCCTTCAGCGGGCCGGTGGCGTCCTTGGTGGGCATGGTGTCAGATATCCATCACTAATACATCGAACCGACTTATAGAAGTGGTCGCGCAGGCGAGCAAAGCAACCTTGCGCGACCCCCAACTATTTTCGCGCATCCATCAGCCGTCGCGCGATCACCATGCGGTGAACCTCGCTCGGCCCCTCATAGATCCGCATGGTCCGCACCTTCTGCATCATCATCTGCAGCGGCAGCTCCCGCGTCATCCCCATCGCGCCGAAGGCCTGCATGGCGTGGTCGATCACATCCTGCGCCAGCTCGGTCGCCACCACCTTGATCATCGAGGCCTCGGTGCGCACGTCGCCCCCGGCATCCTGCTTCGCCGCGGCATGCAGCACCATCAGACGGCACGCATGGATGCGCGTCGCCGCATCGGCGATCCACCACTGCACCGCCTGCCGATCGGACAGCTTCTGGCCGAACGTCGTGCGCTGCTTGGCGTGATCGATCAGCATGCCGAGCGCCCGTACCGCCATCCCCGTGCACCAGGCGCCCATCTGCAGCCGCCGCACCGTCAGGCGCAGCTGCATCGGCGCGAAGCCCTGGCCGATCGCGCCCAGCACCTGAGCGTCCGGCACCCGCAAATTGTCGAACACCAGCTCATAGGTGCGCTGCCCGCCGATCATGGCGATCTCGCGCTCGATGATGAACCCCGGCGTCCCCTTATCGACCAGGAACGCCGTCACCCCCTCATGCCGCTTCCCCTCGCCGACCCGCGCCATGACGATGGTGAAATCCACATACGGCACCCGGCTGACCCAGATCTTCCGCCCGTTGATCACCCAATCGTCACCGTCCCTGACCGCGCGTGTCGTCATCCCCGAAGGGTCCCCGCCGGCGCCGGGCTCGGAAATCGCGATCGCCGATTTCTTCTCGCCCTTGGCATAAGGCAGCATGTAACGCTGCTTCTGGTCCTCGTTGCAGGCGGCCATCAGCATATGCAGGTTGGGGCTGTCGGGCGGGAAGAAGAACGGGATGCAGGTCCGCCCCAACTCCTCGTTCATCGCCATCAACGCCACCGTCGGCAAATTGGCGCCGCCGAACTGCTCCGGCACGTCGAGCCCCCACAGCCCGAGCTCCTGGCACTTCGCGTGCAGCCGCATCTCCTCCTCGGCGGAGAGCCCCATCTTCTCCCCCTTGATTTCCCGCGCCAGCGCGGCGGGCTCCAGCGGGATCAACTCCTGGTCGACAAACTTCGCCACCAGGTCCCGCAGCATGCGGTGCTCTTCGGACAGTTCAAACATCATCGGGCCGTCTCCTCCATGCCCATATCATCGTGGACCACGCCGCGCCGGACAAGCCGTCCCCCCCGCTCCCCCCTCCGTACACACGAAATCGCCGCCGGAAGCCCCCCTCCGCCGCTGCCCTCCAAGCCCCAATCAAAGCCCTCTCCCCCCACCGGGGGGAGAGGGTTGGGTGAGGGGGGCAGCCCCGATCCATAAAGCCACCCATCCCCCACCCCGCCGGTACATCGGCCACCCCAATCGCAAGGCCCCGCCACCAGCGCGAATGCGCGCGGCCGGCGCACCCGCCGCGGCCATATCATCCGCCGCACCAGCGCAAGCCGCCCGGCATCGTTGACGACACGCGCCACCTCCGCCGCCCGCCCGGCCACCCCCGGCTCCGCCCAGAAGGCAGGGTCGGCCACCACCGCCGCATAGCGCTCGGCCCTCGCCAACTCCCGCTCCAGCCGCACCCGGTGCCGATGCCCGGCGCCCATCCCAGCCAACCGCCCGCGCAATCCCGCCACCCGCGCCGACAGGGCGGACTCCACCATCAGGATCAGGCGCAGCACGAGGCGGCGCAAAATCTCCTGAAGAGGGAAGGGGGCGGATGACATCGGGGCTCCTTGTTGACGATTGAGATGTGAACATAAATCGAACAGAGACTAATGTCAAGCGTTCCAGCCAAATTTTCTTCCAAATTCGTGGAGCGAGTGCAACCCGCCACCCCGCCCCCCAACCGCACCGGTCAAGCCGCCGGGCTCCAACCCTCCCTACGACAATCCTTGAAATGCCATTGACAAACCGCCCGCCTCTTGCTTTGATCCTTCGTGAAATATCGGAGTCCCCGGCTTGGACAGTTCCGCTGCCGTCAGCGCCCTCGGCGCCCTCGCCCATGACACGCGGCTCGCCGTGTTCCGCATGCTGGTCGAACGCGGGCCGGATGGGCTGTCCGCCGGGGTGATCGCCGAGCGCCTAGGCATCCTGCCCTCCTCGCTCACTTTCCATATCCAGCACCTCCATCGCGCCGGCCTGGTCACCCAGCGCCGCGTCAGCCGCCAGCTCATCTACGCCGCCGACTACGCCGCGATGAGCGGCCTGCTCGGCTTCCTCACCGAAAACTGCTGCGGCCGCGCCGATGCGGCCGCCTGCCCGCCGGCCTGCACCGGCACCTGAACCCCAAAAGGAACCCCACCATGGATGCCACCGACGTCAAGGACATGGTCCGCGCCCGCTACGGCGCCATCGCCGCCGGCACGCTGAGCGACACCCCGTCCGAAGCCGCCGCCTGCTGCGCCCCGGCCCCCGCCGCCGCGTCCTGCTGCGCACCCGCCGCCCCCGCGCTCTCCGCCGCGTCCTGCTGCGCCCCGGCCCCGGCCGCGCTGAATGACGCCAAATCCGCCGTCATGGGCTACTCCGCCGACGAGCTCGCCGCGGTGCCCGAAGGCGCCAATCTCGGCCTCGGCTGCGGCAACCCCCAGGCCATCGCCGCCATGCAACCCGGCGAAACCGTGCTCGACCTCGGGAGCGGCGCCGGATTCGACTGCCTGCTCGCTGCAAGGCAAGTCGGCCCGACCGGCCGCGTCATCGGCGTGGACATGACGCACGAAATGCTCGCCAAGGCCCGCGCCAACGCCGCCAAACTCGGCGCCGCCAATGTCGAGTTCCGCCTCGGCGAAATCGAACACCTCCCGCTCGCCGACGCCACCGTTGACGTCATCCTCTCCAATTGCGTGATCAACCTCGTCCCCGACAAGGCGCAGGTCTTCCGCGAAGCCTTCCGCGTCCTCAAACCCGGCGGCCGCCTCGCGATCTCCGACGTGGTGAACACCACCCCGCTCACCGACGATCTCGCTCAGGACCACGACCTCGTCTGCGGCTGCATCGCCGGCGCCGCCCCCGCCGCGCAAGTCGAAGCCTGGCTCACCGAAGCCGGCTTCACCGCCATCCGCATCGAGGTCAAACCAGAAAGCCGCACCATGATCGCCACCTGGGCCCCCGGCCGCGGCATCGAAAACTACGTCGCCTCGGCGAACATCGAGGCTCGCCGGCCGGTTGCGTGATCAGCGCGTAGGGCGGGGGCAACCCCGCTTTCACTCCACACCAGCGTGTTTCTCGGGGCGTGTTTCTCGGGGTTGGATTCGGACGACGCGATGAGCCACGCGCGAGATATTCCCGTTGATGGCCCGCATGTGGTAAGCATGCACCATGCATCGGACGCTGAAGTACACCCCGTCGTCACCAGTGGAGGCACTCCAGCGGCGCTCCGTGGCGATACGGTTGCAAGAGATCGAGGGCAATCCGTTCACGCCTGAAGAAGTCGCGATGTTCGAGATGTTCGATCGCGAGGGCTGGTCGCCCGACAAGCGCCGCGAATATCTGCTGGGCCTCGCTCGGCCCGCCGGGGTTCCTCACGCGGCCGAATGAGCGACGATCCGTACGTCTACCCCGGCACAACAATTCTCAAGAACGCGCTGGGCATCACCGACCCGGACGAACTCGACTTGATGGAGCGACGGCTCGTCCGGGTTCGGCTTGAGGAGGGGGTGCCGGGCGGAGTCACATGAACGTATTCGCTTCGAGAATCGGTGGTGCCGGTATATTCAGTCGACTGGTCGACAAAGGAGACAATTGTGACTGAAGAGATGAAAGAGCTGTCGCAGGCGCGCATACGTCATGAGGAAAGCCAGATCATTGGCTTCCGTCTTCCTATCCCCACAGCCAAGGCGATCAAGGTTGAAGCGGCAAGACGGCAACTACCGCTCAACGCACTGCTGGTGGAGATGTGGCAACTGTATCGTGAGGCTAAACGTGCCGGTTAATCTCGATAAGCCACTTCAGTGGAAGGCAGACATCGCCCTTTCGGTCGATATGTATAATCTCTGGTTTATGAATTTTGCGCCGGTAGCTTTCCGCAAAACACGGATCAAAGCCACCAAAAAGGTTGAAGAGGCGCTTGATCGTACGGCCAATTTGACTGACATTACACCTGCCCTACTGCGCGAATATCCCGGCGTTCTTCCAACGCTACGCATGTCGACCTGCCCGCCTATCGCGGTAGACAGGCTCGTGGGTCTCGCGGGTGTGTCCAAAAATCTCGTTTCAAATATGGAGAAATCCAAACTGCCCCCTCAAATGCCAGAGCCCGC
>CAIPLM010000177.1 GCA_903865895.1 uncultured Rhodospirillales bacterium
CGCATCTTTCTCAACGCCGACGATCTCATCGATCACTGCTGCGATGCATGGAACAAACTCGAAGCCCAACCGTGGCGCATCATGTCCATCGGACTGCGCGATTGGGCGCATGGGTTCTGATCAGTGAGCATTGGTATTACATGTATAATTTATATAATTCATCACGAATCGCAGAATGGATGCGCGTTACATGCCCCTGAATCACTGCGATTCGCGCATATGGGGCGCTGATATGCGGTTCTTTTGTTTGTTTTGCGTAGATTTGAGCGTGCTTTATTTGGCGAGGGCAGGGCCGTGCCGGATGCCTGTCAGACTGTCTTGGAAGGGAGGCGCGGGATGACGGCCTGCCGCCGCGCGCTACTGGGCGATCCAGTGCAAGCGGCTGCGGCAGGTCTTGCCCGATCGCAGGATCGGCAAGCCCAGGCGTGCCCTCAGAGCGGCCCGAGCTTGCCGAGTTCCATCGCGGCGATTTGCAGCGCCAGGTATTTCGAGTTGATGCGGCACTGCGCCAGGCCGCCGGCGATGAACCACAGGCCTTGTTGCGGGGTGCGCTTGTACATGTTGCTGAGCTCGCCATCGGGGCCGATGCCCCAGACCGGGCCGATGCGGTCCACCATTTCCTGGCCGAGGGCGCGGCGGACGAGTTCGGCCTGGGGGAAATAGCCGGTCGCCAGCACGATGAGATCGGCGGGGACCACCGAGCCGTCGTCAAGCTGGGCGCCTTCGGCGGTGAAGCGGGCGATCTTCTCGTTGTGCAGTAGCCCGATTTCGCTCTTGATCATCAGGGCGGAGCTGCCGGTATCGAGGTTATAGCCGCCGCCGCGGCGGAAATACTTCATCAGGTGACCGGTCTCGTCGGCGCCGTAATCGTGCTTGAAGCCGATCGAGACCAGCCCGTCGATCATCTCCTTGTCGAATTCGTACATCCGCTTCGCGTTGGCCGTCAGGGCTTTTACGGTCAAAGGCGGTGTGGCGGCGGCGACGACGATATCGGCATCTTCGAGCGAGCTGCCTTCGCTCCAGGGCAGCTCGCCGAGCCGCGCGCTGGGGTCGATCGAGATGACGGTGGTGGGGCCGCGCTGGATCAGCGTGGTTTGCACGCCGTTGCTGTAGAGATCGAGCGCGATATCATTGGCGCTGCTGCCGGTGCCGATGACGAAGGCGCGCTTGCCCTTCCAGGCGGTGCCGCTGTCGAACCCCTCGGAGTGGACCACATCCCCCCCGAAATTCTCGATGCCCGGCAGGTCGGGCACCATTGGGTAGCTGCTGACGCCGTTGGCGAAGACGAGATGGTGGGGGCGCAGGGTGCGCTCCGTGCCGTCGCCACGCCGCACCACCGCCGACCAGCATTTTGCAGATGCATCCCATGAGCCGGCTACGAACTCCGTATCCGTCCAGCAGTTGATTTCCATGGCGTCGGCGTAGAATTCGAACCAGTTCCCGAGCATGTCCTTGGGGATGTATTTCGGCCAGGTCGGCGGAAATTCCATGTAGGGCAGGTGGTTCTGCTGCACGGCGTTGTGCAGCGCCAGGGAATGGTAACGCTTGCGCCAGCTATCGCCGATGCGCGGCCATTTCTCGACGACGAGGGTGTCGATGCCCTGCTGGTTGAGCCGGGCGGCGGTTGAGAGACCGGCCTGGGCGGCGCCGATCACCAGGACGGTGGGCTCGCGCCCCTCATAGGCCACGGCCTTGCGCCGCACATCGGCCCAGTTGTCGCCGCCGAAGTTGCGCGAATAAGCCGCCCCGGTCGGCCGGTTGGCGCCGAGCTTTTCCTCATGCCGGTCGAGCGCCTCAAGCACCGTGGAGATGTGCCATGCCTTCATCGTGCCATCGGTATCCGGCGCGATGCGCAGCGCGCCGGCACCGCGGCCGTCCGTGGTTTTGAAGGCGAAAATCGCCTCGATGCTGGCGATCCCGTAGCGGGTGACGTCGCGCGGCGGCCGCCGGTTGGGCGGGAGGTGAAAGCCGTGCGCGCCAACCCGTGCCTGTTCCCGCGCAAAGCGCGCCGCAATGGCGTCACCGCTGGCGGTGGGTGTCAGGTGCCAGGTGAAGGCCAGGATGTCCCGCCAGTGCGAGTCCGCGTGGAACAGGGCGGCAAGCCGCGCCTGGTCCGGGGTGGCGAGGGCGGCCTCGAAGGCCGCGAGCCACTCCTCGGCCGTCCGGCGATTGTGCTGTGCCGTCTGAAATTCCGCCAAAGCGCGATCATATGCATTCATTGTCGTTTCCTTTGACCGACATCTAGTCAGAAGCGGCGGCTTTCGGGAAGTGGCTCGCTCGGGAAGGGGCAGCTCATCCGGCTCGATGCGACCGACCTTGCGCAGTCGGGTGATTTTTTTCTTGCAATCGGTGGCGCATTTAGTTAATATTTACGGCATGAAAGTTATGATGTTCCCTGCTGAGCCTCCCCAGCCCGCCGCCGGCTCCCATGCCGCGGCGGGGGAGGCGTTTCTGCGGGTGATGTTCAACCTTGTGAAGATGATGGGGTTGCTGCTGCGGCTGCATCCGTGGCGGGAGCATGCGGTGCCGATGCACCGCTATCTGATGGGTGGGGCGCGGCGGTTCGCGCGGGTGTTGCAGCGGATCGCGGCGGGCGAGGTGTTCCGGGCGCGGCCGTCACGCGCCGGGCAGGCACGCACGCCGCGTGAGCGGATGAAGCTGCCGCGGCACCGGGGCTGGGTGGGCTCGCTGGGGTATCAGGTGCGCGGCTTTGCCGGGCAGTTGAAGTTTATTCTGGAGCAGCCGGAGATGGCGGCGCTGGTGGCGGCCTCGCCGCAGGCGCAGCGGGTGTTGCGGCCGATGTTTCATGTGCTGGGGCTGGAGATGGCGTGTGTGCCGCGGTTGGTGCGGCGGCCTACCAAGGCGAGCCCGGTGGCTGGGGAACCTCCCTCACCCCGGCCCTCTCCCGCGAACCCGGGAGAGGGAGAAGGGAGGCGGCGGCTTACTCGGAGGGAGCGGGAGGCGAACCTTTGGTATGCGAACTCCGAGGGCAAGCCGATGAAGCTGCTGCCGAAAAAATTGCCGCGGGATTGAGGGGGATGGCGTGGGCTATTTGTTTCGATAATTTATCAATTACCGAAAATCCGCCATTCCTACCCCAGCAGGCGGCCGATGACGCGGGCGGTGTAATCGACCACCGGGATGATGCGGCCGTAATTGATGCGGGTGGGGCCGATGACGCCGATGGCGCCGACGATGCGGTTGGCGGTGTTGCGGGCCGGCGCCACCACCATGGAGACGCCGGAATTGCCGAACAGGCCGCTTTCCGCACCTATATAGATGCGCACGCCCTCGGAACCCTCGGCGAGTTCCAGCAGGCGGAGCATGGTCTCCTGGGTTTCCAGCCGGTCGAACAGCATCTGGATGGCGGCGAGGCGTTCGATCTGGGTGATATCGGCGAGCAGCTTGCCCTGGCCGCGCACGATCAGCGAGCCGGTGCGGCCCTCGGAGGACCAGGTGGCGAGGCCGGCCTCGACCACCTTGGCCGAGAGATCGTCAAGCTGGGTGCGGTTTTCCGCGATTTCAGTGGCGACGATGCCGCGCAGTTCGGCGAGGCCGCGGCCGGTGAGGCGGTTGTTGAGGTAGTTGCCGGCCTGTTGCAGGGCCGAGGGCGGCATGCCCGGCGGCGTCTCGATGACGCGGTTTTCCACCTGCCCCTCGGCGTTGACCAGCACCACCAAAGCGCGGCCTGGCCCGAGGGGGACGAATTCGATATGGCGCAGCGGCCCCTCGGATTTCGGCGCCAGCACCAGCCCGGCGGCGGCGGAGAGGCCGGAGAGCATGGTGGAGGCCTCGGTCAGGGTCTCTTCCATACTGCGGCCGGAAATGGCGAGCTTGGCGGTGATCGCCTCGCGCTCATCCTCGGTGAGTTCGCCGAATTGCAGCAGGCCATCGACGAAGAGACGCAGGCCGAGCTCGGTGGGCAGGCGGCCGGCCGAGGTATGCGGGGCGAAGAGCAGCCCGGCATCGGTCAAATCCGCCATCACGTTGCGGATGGTGGCCGGCGAGAGGTTGAGCGGCAGGCGGCGCGCGATGGTGCGGCTGCCGACGGGTTCGCCGTTCTCGACATATTGTTCGACGATTTCGCGCAGCACGGCCGAGGCGCGCTGGTCGAGCGCGCTGGGGAGGCGGGGGGTGGAGGGCAGGCGGGGCGTCAGAATTGGACGCCCGCCCGGAGTGGGCAGCGGCGGATGGTCCATGCCGCAGTGTGCCAGCGAATTGCCATGGCTGAGAAGCGAAATCCGCAGGGGGCGCCAGCTTGCCGTGACGTCACCCTAACACAACGAATATATGCCGTTTCCGCGCGCGCCGGCATTGGCGCGCCCAACATCGCGAGGACACCATGCGTGGACGTGTGATCGGGACGATTCTGGCCTTGGCCGCCTATGGGGGGATCAATTTCGTCCTCAACCCGGCCGCCACTCTGCTGACCGGCCAGGCCGCGGGGGCGCAATTCGCCAATAGTGAGGCCGGATTCGTGACCGCCTATTTCCGCACCGGCCTGTTCGGCCAGCTCGGTGTGCCCTTCGTGGTGCTGCTGCTGGTGCTGGCGGCGATTTGGGCCGGGCCGCTGCGGCGGGCCTTGCTGCCGCTGTTCCTGGGTTTGCTGGTCGCCGGCCTCGTCACCGCCGGGCCGGCCTCGGCCTATTACGACAAGACCGACTTCACCGAGGCCTACACCATCCTGCCCAATGAAAGCGCCTTCTGGATTCCCGATGTCGGCGCCAACCGGGACAACCAGGCGCAGTTCGAGTCCGAGGCCTATCTGAACGCCAACAAGGTGCCGCTGAAGCGGTTCATCGTGCCGCATACCAAGCTGTCCGGCTCCGGCGGGTTCTTCGATTTCTACGTGCCGGCGGGGCGGCTGATCATCGTCGATCGCACGCCCTATAGCCGGGAATGGGTGGACGCGACGGATCGCGGCACTTCGCGGCGCAAGGAGGGCTTCCCGTGCCAGAGCCGGGAGGGGCTGAACGTGACGGTGGGGATTTCGGTTGGCGTCTCGGTGCCGGAGGCGGCGGCGGCGAAGTATCTCTACCGCTTCGGCACCCTGCCGGCGGCGGGGGACCGCAGCGATCCCCGGGTGATCTTCAACTCCGTCTATTACAGCCGCAAGTTGGCCGAGGTGATGGACGATGTCGGCCGCAAGAAGGTGCAGACGCTGGTGTGCGCCGAAATCACCGCCCGCGGGTTCGATCAGGCCAATGCCGAGGCCAACCAGATCATCGAGACGGTGCGCAAGGCGGCCGAGGCGTATTTCGCCAGCGTCGGCATTACGCTCGATTTTCTGGGCTGGGCGGACACGTTTGCCTTCGACAAGGAGATCCAGGAGGCGGTCAATCGCCGCTACATCGCCGCGCAGGATCAGGCGATCGCCATGGTGCTGGCGCCGCATGCCGAGACCATCCAGAAACTCGCCGCCGCCCATGCGCTGCGCGCCTTTGGCGACCGCACGGATGGCAAGCTGCCCAGCACCATCGTCGGCCTGCCGCCGGATGTGATGGGATTGCTGAACGGGTTGCTCAAGGCCGCAACCCCGGCGGCGAAATAGGTGGGCGGCGAAGCGGATCAGGGGGAAAGGATGGCCTCCACCACGCGCTGCACGTCGAACGCCTCCTGCAGGGTGGCGAGCGGATGGGGCTGGCCCCGCGTCATCGCGGCGACGGCGGCGAGTTGGCGTTGCAGCACCAATGGGCGGGCGCGTTCGTTGGGCATGGCGTCGCCGTCGGGGGTCCAGACGCCATCGGTCAGGCGCTCGGCGATCGCCCAGTCGCGCAGGCGGATGGCGCCCCCCTTGCCTGCGATCTGGTCGCCGATGAGGGTCCAGATGTTGTGGTCGTCCTTCTCGGTGGTGCCGACGCCGCCGGTGAGGGTGGCCTCGATGGGGCCGGCCGAGAGTCGGGCGGTGATGGCGCGTTCGCTACGGCCGTCCTCGGGGAAGCTGGCGGTTGATTCCAGCAAGCGGAGCGGGCCGGCGAGGCGGCGGGTGAGGAAGAGGAAGTGGGAGACCACCTCGCGGGTGAAGCCGCCCTCGGCGCGGCCGTCGAGCCAGGAGGCGGCGCCGTGCTGCCAGGGGCGCGGCCAGAGGCGGAAGGCGACCTCGATGGCCAGCGACTGCGGGGTGCCGATGGCGCCTTGCGTGAGCCAGGCGGCGATGCGTTCGGCGGAGAAGGAGGTCGCCATCGGGAAATTCACCGCGGCCCGTGCGCCCTTGGCCGTGGCGGCGAAGGCGGTGGCGGCGGCGAGATCGGTCGCCAGCGGTTTTTCGCAGAAGATCGCCTTGCCCGCCGCCAGGGCCGCGCTGGCATGGGCGAGGTGGGAGGCGGGCGGGGAGGCGATGTAGACGCAGTCGGAGCCGGCGATCAGGGCTTCGGCGGAATCGGCGATCTGCACCGGCAGGGCGGCGGCGATGCGGGCACGGGCCGCCGCGGACGGGTCCCACACCTTGCCGACGCGCACGGAGGTCTGCGCGGGGTCGATGGCGGCGCGGAGCATCCGTTCGCCCATGATGCCCGCGCCGATGACGCCGATGGTGATGTCAGACATGGCAAGTCTCCTTCGTCTCTTGCGCCGTCGCGCGCCCACGGTCATAGGGCGGGGGACTCTTTTGGGAAACCCAGTATGACCCGTCCTTCCGGACGCGCCGCCGATGCGCTGCGCGATGTCTCCTTCACCACCGGCTTCTCGCACCACGCCGAGGGCTCCTGCCTGATCCGCATGGGCGGCACCGAGGTGCTGTGCGCCGCCTCAGTCGAGGCGCGAGTGCCGCCGTTCCTGCGTGGCCAGGGACTCGGCTGGGTGACCGCCGAATACGGCATGCTGCCGCGGGCCACCCATACCCGTGGCGATCGCGAGGCGGCCCGCGGCAAGCAGTCCGGCCGGACGCAGGAAATCCAGCGCCTGATCGGCCGCTCGCTGCGCGCCGTGGTGGATCGCGCCGCGATGGGCGAGATGTCGATCACGCTCGATTGCGACGTGTTGAACGCCGATGGCGGGACGCGCTGTGCTTCGATCACCGGCGCGTGGGTGGCGCTCAATATCGCGTTCAAGCATCTGGTGAAGATGAACGTGATCAAGACGATCCCGCTGATCGGGCAGGTCGCGGCCGTATCCTGCGGGCTGGTGGAGGGGGCGGCGGTGCTCGATCTCGACTATGCCGAGGATAGCGGGGCGGAGGCGGATGCCAATTTCGTGCTGACCGATGGCGGCGGGATCGTGGAGATCCAGGGGACGGCGGAGAAGACGGCGTTCTCGGAGACGCAGTTCATGGAGCTGATGGGGCTCGCCAAGCTCGGGACGTCGCGCCTGTTCGAGATGCAGCGGGCCGCGGTGGCGGCGGCCTGATGGCACGACGGCTCCATCCCGGCAGCCGGCTGGTGCTGGCCAGCCACAACCCCGGCAAGCTCGTGGAAATCCGCGCGCTGGTGGCGCCGCACGGCATCGACGTGGTGTCAGCCGGGGAGCTCGGCCTGCCGGAGCCCGAGGAGCCGGCGCCGGATTTCGCGGGGAATGCGCGGATCAAAGCGCTGGCCAGCGCGACTGCATCGGGCCTGCCGGCGCTCGCCGATGATAGCGGCTTCTGCGTCGCGGCCCTTGGCGGCGCGCCCGGCGTGCTCTCCGCCCGTTGGGCCGGGCCGGCGAAGGATTTCGGCGCGGCGATGGTGCGGGTGAATGATGCGATGGGCGATGCCGCCGATCGCCGCGCCTGGTTCGTCTCGGCGCTCTGCCTCGCCTGGCCGGATGGGCATACGGAGGTGTTCGAGGGGCGGGTGGACGGGGTTTGCGTGTGGCCGCCGCGTGGGACGGCGGGGTTCGGCTATGACCCGATGTTCCTGGCCGTGGGCGAGACGGGGACCTATGGCGAGATCCCATCGGCCCGCAAGCAGGCCACCAGCCATCGCGCCCGCGCTTTCGCGCTGTTGATGGCGGCATGTTTCGGCTGATCGCCACGCTCCTGCTGCTCGCCGGGTGCGCCGGGCCGGCCGCGGACCCGCTGTTCCGGCCCTCCGCGACCTATCCCGGGCGTGGCGCGGCCGCGGCGGTCGGGGCGATCGTCTGGCTGCATGGCGGGGTGAGTCCCGGCCAGTTCGAGACGCCGGACACGCCGGACGGCCAGCCCGCACCGGATTGGCTCGGCCGGTTCCCGGCCTTGGGCTGGGATGTCTGGCGCTTCAACCGCACCCCCGGACGCGACCCGCTGGCCGAGGGCGAGGCGCGGCTGATCGCCCGCCTCGCCGACCTACATGCCGCCGGCTACCGCCGCGTGATCGTCGCCGGCTTCTCCCGTGGCGCCTTCATCGGCATGGCCGCGCTCGCTCGGCCGGACCTGGTGGAGGCGGTGATCCTGCTCTCGCCGGCCGCCCATGGCACCCGTCCGGAACGCCGACCGCAGGCGCTCGCCGATTTCGCGTCACGGCTCGACGCCGCTCGCGGCCCGATGCGGTTTGCTCTCGCCCAGTTCAACGACGACCCCTTCGACCTCGCCCCCGCCGAACGCGGCAAAATGGCCCGCGACGCGGCTGGGCGTGCCGGACTCACCTTCCTCCACATCGACCGTCCCGCCCTGCCGACCGGCCACATGGCGAGCTTCGAACCCGAATTCGACGCCCAGTTCGGCGCCGCCTTGGCGAGCTTCGCGGTTGGGCGGTGAGGGCGCAACGCCCCTCGCCTTCTTACCCCCCCTCGACGCGGGGCTTGCCTCGGCGGGTGGATTGGGGCATATCCGCGGCCGCCGGGGATATTGTGTCGCCGGTAATTCACACGCGGGGCGACTTTCCGGCCTTATATGAGGCCTGAATCCGGTGCCGAGAGGCGCAGGCCCCGCGGAGGTTCAACCGGATACAGGAAAGGAGCACGCCCATGGCGATGCCCGATTTTACCATGCGTCAGCTGCTCGAAGCCGGCGTTCACTTCGGCCACCACACGCGGCGCTGGAATCCGCGCATGGCGCCGTACCTCTTCGGCGTGCGCAACCAGGTCCATATCATCGACCTGCAGCAGACCGTCCCGATGCTCGACCGCGCGCTGCGCGCGGTGCGTGACGTGACCGCGGCTGGCGGCCGCGTGCTGTTCGTCGGCACCAAGCGGGCCGCGGCCGATTACGTTGCCGACTCCGCCAAGCGTTGCGGCCAGTACTACGTCAATCACCGCTGGCTCGGCGGCATGTTGACCAACTGGCGCACCATCACCGGCTCGATCAAGCGCCTGCGCCAGATCGACGAGATGCTGACCGGCGACACGCAGGGCCTGACCAAGAAGGAAGTGCTCGACATCACCCGTGACCGCGAGAAGCTCGAGCGTGCGCTCGGCGGCATCAAGGAAATGGGTGGACTGCCGGACATCCTGTTCATCATCGACACCAACAAGGAGAAGCTCGCCGTCGAGGAAGCCGTGAAGCTCGGCATCCCCGTCATCGCGGTGCTCGACAGCAACTCCGACCCGGCCGGCGTGACCTACCCGATCCCCGGCAATGATGACGCGATCCGCGCCATCACCATGTATTGCGACCTCATCGCCGGCGCCGTGCTCGACGGCATCAGCGCCGAGATGATGGCCTCCGGCCGCGACATCGGCGCTGCCGAGGAGCTTCCGCCGGAGATCCTGCCTGAGGCTGCCGCCCCGGCCGGCGCGGCCGACTGATCGAGGAGAAATCTGATGGCTGATGTGACTCCCGCCATGGTGAAGGATCTGCGCGAGCGGACCGGCGCCGGCATCTCCGACTGCAAGAAGGCGCTCGTTGAGAACGACGGCGTGATGGAAGAGGCGATCGACTGGCTGCGCAAGAAGGGCCTGGCCGCTGCCGCCAAGAAGTCCGGCCGCGCCGCTTCCGAAGGGCTCGTGGGCATCGCCTCCGTGCCGGCCAAGGCCGCGATGGTCGAGGTCAACTCCGAGACCGACTTCGTCTCGCGCAATGAGGCCTTCCAGGCCTTCGTGCAGGAAGTGGCCAAGGTTGCGCTGCATGTTGGCGAGAGCCTCGATGCGATCAACGCCGCGCCCTATCCGGGCACCGGCCGCACGGTCGCCGAGGAACTCGTGCATCTCGTCGCCACCATCGGCGAGAACATGAACCTCCGCCGCGCCCGCGTGCTCTCCGTGCCGCAGGGCGCGGTGGCGAGCTACGTGCACCAGGCGCTGAAGCCCGGTCTCGGCAAGATCGGCGTGCTGGTCGCGGTCGAAGGGGCGAGCGAAGTCTCCGCCCTCGAGACGCTCGGCCGTCAGGTCGGCATGCATGTGGCGGCCACGCGTCCGGAAGCGCTCGACACCAACTCGGTCGATCCGGCGGCGCTGGAACGCGAGAAGGCGGTGCTCTCCGAGCAGGCGCGCGCTTCGGGCAAGCCGGAGAACATCATCGAGAAGATGGTTGAAGGCCGGATCCGCAAGTACTACGAGGAAGGGGTGCTGCTGGAGCAGGTGTGGGTGCATGACGGCGAGAGCCGCGTGAAGGCGGTGGCGCAGAAGGCCGGCGCCAAGCTGACCGCGTTTGCGCGCTTCCAACTCGGCGAAGGCATCGAAAAGGAAGTCGGCGATTTCGCGGCGGAAGTCGCGGCGACGGCGGGGATTGCTAAGCCGTCCGCCTGATCGGCGGCGGGGCTCTCTTGTTCGGGGCGGGCGGGACCTTTAGGGTGCCGTCCGCCCTGATCACGTCTGCCCGGCGAGTCGGGTGGCGACGAGTCGAGGGCGGCGGTGCCGGGCGGGAATTGGTGGTCACGGGGTTCGATGACAACGAAATATAAGCGCGTGCTGCTGAAAGTCTCCGGCGAGGCCCTGATGGGGACGCGGGAGTTCGGTCTCGATAACGACACGCTCTCGGCGATCGCGACCGATATCGGTGACGTCGTGGCGCTCGGCGTCGAGGTTAGTCTGGTGATTGGGGGTGGCAACATCTTCCGCGGCGTGTCGGTAGCCGCCGCCGGGATGGATCTCGCCCAGGCGCATTACATGGGCATGCTGGCGACCGTGATGAACGCGCTGGCAATGCAGGCGGCGCTCGAAAAGCAGGGCATCGCCACCCGGGTGCAGTCGGCGATCCCGATGGCGTCGGTCTGCGAGCCCTATATCCGCCGCCGTGCCATGCGGCACATGGAGAAGGGCAGGGTGGTGATTTTCGCCGCCGGCACCGGCAACCCCTTCTTCACCACCGATACCGGCGCCGCTTTGCGTGCGGTGGAAATGGGCTGCGACGCGTTGCTCAAGGGCACCCAGGTGGACGGCGTCTATTCCGCCGATCCGCGCAAGGTCGAGGGCGCCGAGCGGTTCGACGAGCTGTCCTACCATGACGTGCTGGCCCGCGACCTCAAGTTCATGGACGCGGCCGCGATCAGCTTGGCGCGCGAGAACGGCGTGCCGATCATCATCTTCAACATCCGCGCGCCTGGCGCCTTCGCCAAGGTGATGCGGGGCGAAGGCAAATTCACCACCATCGTCCAGCCGACATGAGCCGGCGCGCCGATCGTCGGGCGCGCACGCATCAGCGAAGAGGAGGGTTGCCATGGCAACCGATTTGAACGAACTGAAGACCGATCTCACGCGCCGCATGGATGGTGCAGTGGAAACGCTGCGCCGCGAATTCGCTGGCCTGCGCACCGGCCGCGCGAGCCCCGCGCTGCTGGAGCCGGTGCGCGTCGAGGCCTATGGCGGCGAGGTGCCGCTCACCCAGGTCGGCACCATCGCGGTGCCGGAGGCGCGGATGCTCACCGTGCAGGTGTGGGACCGCAGCCTGGTCAACAGCGTGGTGAAGGCGATCCGCGATTGCGGCCTCGGCCTCAACCCCGGCGCCGACGGCCAGCTCGTCCGCGTGCCGATTCCGCAGCTCACCGGGGAACGCCGCACCGAGCTGTCCAAGGCGGCGCATCGCTATGCCGAGGGCGCCAAGGTGGCGGTGCGCGGCGTGCGGCGTGACGGGATGGAGCAGACCAAGGCGCTGGAGAAGAAGCACATCATCAGCCAGGACGACGAGAAGCGCTGGACTGACGAAATCCAGAAGCTGACGGATTCCTACATCAAGAAGCTTGACGAGGCGCTGGTGGAGAAAGACAAGGAAATCAAGCAGGTCTGAGGGCAGAATGGTAACGGCGGCGGCGAAGGCAGCGGCGGAGGTGGACGGGAAACCGGCCACGGGGAACCGCGCCTTGCCGCGCCACGTCGCCATCATCATGGACGGCAATGGCCGCTGGGCCTCCGCTCGTGGCCTGCCGCGAGTGGCCGGCCATCGGGCGGGGGTGCAGGCGGTTCGCCGCACCATCGAAACCGCCGCCTCGCTCGGGGTGGAATGGCTCACCCTCTATGCCTTCTCCAGCGAGAACTGGCGCCGCCCGGCCAGCGAGGTGATGGACCTCACCGGCCTGCTGCGCCATTTCCTCAAGAGCGAGATCGCCGAGCTGAAGGCCAAGGGGGTGCGCCTCTACTTCATCGGCGATCGCGCCCGCTTCGAGCAGGACATCCAGATCGATCTCGGCCTGGCCGAACGCGAGACGGCGCATAACACGCGGCTGAACCTGGTGCTGGCGCTCTCCTACGGCGCGCGGGCGGAGATCGCCGCGGCGGCAAAGGCGGTGGCCGAGGCCGCCAAGGCGGGCACGCTCGATCCAGCCGCCTTCGATGAAGCCATGTTCGCCGGATATCTCTCCACCACCGGCATCCCCGACCCCGACCTCATCATCCGCACCTCCGGCGAGCAGCGGCTGTCGAACTTCCTGCTCTGGCAGGCCGCCTATGCCGAACTGCTGTTCCTCGACCTGATGTGGCCGGATTTCGGGCCCGAGCAGTTCGAGGCCGCACTGGCCGAATATGCCCGGCGCGAGCGCCGCTTCGGTGCGCGCCCTGGCTGAGCCATCCAAGCAACCGGCCGGCCGCTGGCGCGATCTTGGGGTGCGAGCCGCCTCGGCCGCGGTATTGCTGCCCGCCGCGCTCGCCTGCCTCTGGGTGGGCGGCGGCTTGTGGGTGGCGCTGGTGCTGCTGGCTGGGCTGCTGATGATGCGCGAATGGCGTGCGATGGCGGCCGGGCTGCCTTATGCAATCAGCCTGCCCATCGGGATGCTGTGGATCCTCCCCGCCGTGCTCGGCCTTGAATGGCTGCGGGCGCGTGAGCCGGGCGGTATGGGCAATGTGCTGTTCCTGCTCTGCGTTGTCTGGGCGAGCGATATCGGCGCCTACATGGTCGGCCGGCTGGTCGGCGGGCCGAAGCTCGCGCCCTCGATCTCGCCGGGCAAGACCCGCTCCGGCGCGGTGGGCGGGCTGCTGGCGGCGCTCGGCGTCGGCGCGGCCGCGGCGGCGCTTGGCGGCGGGGTGTTCGCCACCGCGATGCTGACGGCGGCCGTGCTCGGCGTGGTCTCCCAGGCCGGGGACCTCCTGGAATCCGCGGTCAAACGCCATTTCGGCGTGAAGGACTCCGGCAATCTGATCCCCGGCCATGGCGGCCTGCTCGACCGGCTGGATGCCGTGCTGACGGTGGCGCCGGTGGCTGCGGCCATCGTGCTGTGGCGCGGCGAAGTGTTGTGGCGATGAAAACGGTCACGATCCTCGGCAGCACCGGCAGCGTCGGCACCCAGACGGTGAGCCTTTTGGCGGACGCGCCGGAGCAGTTTCGCGTGCGGGCCCTGGTGGGCGGGCGCAACGTCGCGCTTTTGGCATCCCAGGCCCGGGCGCTCGGCGCCGAATGGGCGGTGGTCGCCGATGAGGCATTGCATGGCGATCTCGTGGCGGCACTCGCCGGCAGCGGCGTGCGCGTGGCCGCCGGCCGGGCGGCGGTGATCGAGGCGGCGGCGCTGCCGGTCGACTGGACCATGGCGGCGATCACCGGGGCAGCCGGGCTCGAGCCGACGCTGGCGGCGATCCGCGGCGGCGGCGCGGTGGCGCTGGCCAACAAAGAGGCGCTGGTCTGCGCCGGCGAGGTGATGCTGGAGGCGGTGCGCGCCCATGGCGCCACCCTGCTGCCGGTCGATTCCGAGCACAACGCAATTTTCCAGGCCATGGCCGACGGCAATCACGGCGCGGTGGAAAAAATCGTGCTCACCGCGTCCGGCGGCCCCTTCCGGCTGTCCAGCCGCGAGGAGATGGCCCGCGCCGAGCCGGCGGCGGCGCTGAAGCATCCGGTGTGGTCGATGGGGGCGAAAATCTCCATCGACAGCGCGACGATGATGAACAAGGGCCTCGAACTCATCGAGGCGGCGCGGATTTTCGGGCTGCCGGAGGAGCGCATCGGCGTGCTGGTGCATCCGCAATCCGTCATCCACGGCCTGGTGCATTACAGCGACGGCAGCGTGCTGGCCCAGCTCGGCAGCCCGGACATGCGGGTGCCGATCGCCCATACGCTCGCCTGGCCGCAACGTCTGGCCACCGCCGCCCCGCGGCTCGATCTCGCGGCCATCGGCCAACTCACCTTTGAGGCGCCGGACCTCGATCGCTTCCCCGCTTTGCGGCTCGCCCGCGAGGCGCTGGTGGCGGGCGGCGGGGCGCCGGCGATCCTGAGTGCCGCCAATGAGGTGGCGGTGGAGGCGTTTCTCGCCCGGCGCATCGGCTTCCTCGCCATCGCCGACATCGCCGCCGCCGTGCTCGATCGCCTGGGCGCGCCGGAGGCGGCCTCGTTGGAAGCCGTGCTGGCGCATGATGCGGCTGCCCGCGACCTCGCCTCCGCGCTCTGCCTGCAACGCGCCCGCCCGGCCGCCTGATTTGGCGAAATACAGCCAGAAAACACGAGTCGTTTGCTTTGGGCGCCGGAATGGGTTAAAAAATCGCGCGTCAAAAAACGAAGACTATCGCAAATTTAATCTCGAAGGACGAAATCGTGCTTGATTTCCTGCCTGCCCTGCCGCGCTCGATCATCGCCTTCATCATCGTGCTCGGCATCCTGGTCTTCGTGCACGAGTTCGGCCACTACATCGCCGCCCGCTGGCGCAAGGTGCATGTCGAGGCCTTCTCCATCGGTTTCGGCCGGGCGCTGTATTCCTGGCGCGACAGCCTGGGCACGGTGTGGAAGCTCGGCTGGGTGCCCCTCGGCGGCTATGTGAAGCTCCACGGGCAGGAACGGCCCGAGGATGCCTCGGCCGAAACCCGGGCGGGCTGGATTGCCGGCCGCACGTTCCATGAGAAATCGGTGCTCTCCCGCGCGATCATCGTCGCCGCCGGGCCGCTGGCCAATTTCGTCCTGGCCATCGTCCTCTACTTTGCCCTCTATGCCGCCATGGGCCGCCCGGTTGCGGACACCGCGCCGGTGATCGGCGAGGTCGTCGCCGGCTCCGTTTCCGCCAAGGCCGGCCTGAAAGCCGGTGACCGGGTGACCGCCATCGATGACACCCCGATCGAGCATTTCCTCGATATTCGCCGCATCGTGCTCGCCGGCGGCGGCAAGCCGATCACCCTGCATATCACCCGCGGCACCACCAAGATCGACATCACTGCGGTCCCAGAGCCGATTGCAGACGCACAAGGCGGCACACCCATCTATCGCATCGGCGTCGGCCCCCAGGCCGTCTACGAGCCGATATCGCTGGTGGAAGCCTTCACCAACGCCAGCGCGCAGACCTTGAGCATCACGGTGCAGACGCTCGATGGCGTCTGGGGCATGATCACCCATCGCCGCTCCGGCGAGGATCTCGGCGGGCCGCTGCGCATCGCCCAGATGTCAGGCGAGGTGGCCAGCCTCGGATTCGCCAGCATGGTCTCCTTCATCGCCCTGCTCTCGGTGAACCTCGGTTTGATCAATCTCTTCCCGATTCCCGTGCTCGATGGCGGCCATCTGATGTTCTTCGCCGCCGAGGCGCTGCGCGGCCGGCCGCTCTCGGCCCGCGCGCAGGAATACGGCTATCGCGCAGGGTTCGCGTTGCTGATTGGACTTTTCGTGTTTGCCACTTGGAACGACCTCGGCCATATCGGCCTCTTCCGCTGGGTCGCCTCGCTCATCGGCTGACGGATCAGTGAATCCGGCAGGGGGCGGGTAGCGCAGGGCGGCGGGCGGAGCTATTCTCCGCCCCCCACGTGGACAGCTGCCTCGATCGGTGGGGCGGCGCTGCAATCAGGGGTATTTGCTTTGACTCGCATACGTGCAGCGCTGCTCGCCGTCATCTGCCTGGTATTTTCCGGCCTCGCCGTGCAATCGCCGGCGCAGGTCGTGCCGTTCCAGATCGCCCAGTTGCAGGGCGGGACCGTGGGCTCCATCCGCGTCGACGGCAACCAGCGCATCGAGGAGGGCACCATCCGCTCCTATATGCTGGTGCGCCCCGGCGATGCGTTCGACCCTGAACAGCTTGACCGCAGCCTCAAGACCCTGTTTGCCACCGGCCTGTTCAGCGACGTTTCGCTGAAGCGCGAGGGCAACGTGCTGGTGGTGAAGGTCGTGGAGTTCCCGATCGTCAACCGGATCGCCTTCGAGGGCAACAAGCAGGTCACCGACGAATCGCTGCGCCCCGAAGTGCAGCTGCGTGCCCGTGCCGTGTTCTCCGCCAACGTCGCCCGCGCCGATCGCCAGCGCCTCCTCGATCTTTACGCGCGCCGCGGCCGCTATGCTGTGCATGTCGAGCCCAAGATCATCACCCTCGATCAGAACCGCGTGGACGTGGTGTTCGAGATCGACGAGGGGCCGAGCACGCTGACCGCCAAGATCGTCTTCGTCGGAAACAAGGCGTTCAGCGAGAGCAAGCTCGGCGACATCATCACCTCGCGCGAGCAGGCCTGGTGGCGGTTCCTCTCCTCCTCGGACAGCTTCGATCCCGACCGGATGAACTACGACAAGGAGCAGCTGCGGAAGTTCTACCTCTCCAAAGGCTATGCCGATGTCGAGATCACCGGCGCCACGGCCGAGCTGACGCCGGACCGCAGCGCCTTCTTCATCACCTATACGATCAACGAGGGCGAGCGCTACTCGGTCTCCAAGACCGGGCTGAACGTGACGCTCAAAGGCGTGACCGCCGAGTCACTCGAATCCTTCCTGCCGCTCGATGTGGGTGACTGGTATGACGGCGATGCGGTGGACCGCGCCACCAACACGCTCGCCGAGGAGTTGCAGGGCCGCGGCTACCCGCATGTCGACGTGAAGCCCCGCGTCCAGCGCGATCGCGAGAAACACACTATCGAGGTGATGTACGACGTCGCCGATGGTCCGCATATCTTCATCGAGCGCATCGACATCACCGGCAACCAGCGCACGATGGACAAGGTGGTCCGCCGCGAGTTCCGGGTCGCCGAAGGTGACGCGTTGAACACCTCGTTGGTGCGCCTGTCGCGCCAGCGGATCGACGATCTCGAGTATTTCGGCAAGGTGGACATCCAGTCCCAGCCCAGCGCGTCGCCCGATAAGGTGATTCTCAACACCATCGTCGAGGAAAAGGCGACCGGCCAGTTCAGCATCGGCGGCGGCTATTCGACCGATATCGGCGCACTGGCGACGGTTGGCCTGCGCGAAAAGAACCTGGTGGGCACCGGCGTCGACGGTGCAATAAGTACCATCCTGGCGCAGAAGCAGACCCAGGTGAATCTGGGTCTGACCGACCCCTACTTCATGGACCGCAACATCGTCGCCGGCGTGGATGTGTTCCATGTCATCCAGAACAACCGTGACATCGCCGACTATCGCGAGCGGCGCACCGGCACGTCCCTTCGCGTCGGCTACCAGTTCAGCGAGCATCTCCGCCAGTTGATCACCTACTCCCTGGTGCAGCGCTATGTGTACGACGTCGGCTCGACCGCATCCACCTACGTGCTCGACTCGAAGGGCACCTCGCTGCTCTCACAGATCGGCCAAACGCTGACGCTCGATTTCCGCGACAGCCGGGTGGACCCGCATCGCGGCTGGGTGGCCCGCCTTGGTACCGACTATGCCGGTATCGGCGGCGACGTGAACTACGTGCGCACCAAGCTAGACGGCTCGATCTACGTGCCGCTTGAGCGCTTCCTTGGCGATAATGATTGGGTGCTTGCCTTCATGGGCAGCGTCGGCAACCTGTTCAGCCTCGGCAGCCAGGAGCGGATCATCGACCGCTTCTTCCTCGGCGGCGAAAATCTTCGCGGCTTCCAGACCGGCGGTGTCGGTCCGCATACGATCACCGGCGCCAATGACAGCGTCGGCGGGCGTTTGCTGTGGACCCAGTCGACCGAATTGCGTTTCCCGCTGCCGGTCTCCGCGGATCTCGGCATCGTCGGCCGTGCGTTCGTCGATATCGGCGCGCTGTCGCAGCTGAAGAAACTGACCATCAGCGGCACCACGGTTCCGGTCACCAATGACGCATCGCCGCGCGCGGCCGCCGGTTTCGGCATCTCCTGGAAGACGCCGCTCGGACTGATGAACCTGGACATCGCCGAGCCGCTCATCAAGAAGCCGTTCGACCAAACACAGCTGCTCCGAATCGGTTTCGGTACGAGGTTCTGACGGATATGACGCGCATTATTGCAACCTTCGCCGCATTGGCGATGGGCCTCGCTGTCGCCGGTTCGGCGATGGCGCAGGATTATTTTATCCCCGGTCAACAGCGGCCTGGCCAGTCCGGCCCGGCACGCCCGCCGGCACAGGGCCGCCCAGCGCCGGCCCCCGCCCGCCCGGCGCCGCAACCAGCGGTCCCGCAGCCGGATGTTGAAGCGCAGGCGCCGATCCAGGCCCCAATGCCGCCGGTGCCGGAACTCCCGGCTCTGCCGCGCGTCGCGGCGCCGCCCGCCGCCGTCCTCGGAATCATCGGGGTGCCGGAGGTGATGCGGGCCTCCACCGCCGCCCAGCAGGTTGACAAGGTGATCGGCGAGCGGCGCGAGAAGCTCAACGAAGAGGCGCAAAAGGAGCAGCAGGCCTGGCGTGACCTCCAGCAGACCCTCGCCAGCCAGCGCGCGACCCTCTCGCCCGAGCAGATCCGCACCCGTGAGAAGGAGCTGCAGGACCGTATCACCAATGCGCAGCGCAGCTTCCAGACGCGCAACCGCATCATCCAGGAGGCGGCTCAGTTCGGGCTGAACCAGATCCAGGCCTCGCTGATCGCGGTGATCCGCCAGGTCGCGGAAAGCCGCGGTATCAACTTGGTGCTGCACCGCGCCCAGGTGGCGCTGAACATGAACGAGTTCGATATTTCCGATCAGGTGGTCGAACAGCTCAACCGGCTGATCCCCACCGTGCAGCTCCCGCCGGAAGGCGTATCCCCTAATGCGCCGTCCACGGCGTCTCCGGCAGCGCCCAAGAAGCCCTGATGACCGGCGACGCGCGGTTCTTCGCCCGCACCGGGCCGCATACGCTGGCGGCAGTGGCGGCGGCCGCGGGCGGCACGACGGTGGACGACGCGTTGCTGCTCACCGGCATCGCCCCATTGCAGACGGCCGCCCCGGACGAGTTGAGCTTCCTCGATAATCGCCGCTACGTCGCCGCGCTGCGCGAGACCCGGGCGGGTGCGGTGATCGTCCACCCCGACCTTGCCGGCCAGGTGCCGGCGGGCACGCGAGCGATCATCACCAAGGAGCCCTATCTCGGCTGGGCCCGTGCCGCTTCCCTGTTCTTCCCGCCGCCGCCGGTGCGGCCGGGTGTGCATCCCTCGGCGGTGATCGAGCCCGGGGCGGTGATCGACGCGAGCGCCGAGATCGGCCCGCTCGCGGTGATCAGTGCGGCCGCCGAAATCGGCCCGCGCTGCCGCATCGGCGCCGGGGCCTTCATCGGCGCCGGCACCGTGCTCGGCGCGGATTGCCGCGTCGGCCCGCATGCCAGCATCTCCCACGCCATTCTCGGCGCCCGCGTCTACATTTATCCCGGCGCGCGAATCGGACAGGACGGCTTCGGCTTCGCCATCGGCCCCGCCGGGCCGGAGACGGTGCCGCAACTCGGCATCGTGCGCATCGGCGATGACGTCGAGGTCGGCGCCAATAGTTGCGTGGACCGTGGCTCCGCCCAGGATACCGTGATCGGACCGGGCTGCCGGCTCGATAACCTGGTGCAGATCGGCCATAACGTGCGGCTCGGCCGTTGCTGCGTGGTGGTGGCCCAGGTCGGCATCGCCGGGTCGGCGACGATCGAGGACTTCGTGATGATCGGCGGCCAAGCCGCCATCGTGGGACATGTCACCATCGGCCGCGGGGCGCGCATCGGCGCGCAAGCCGGGGTGATCGGCGATATTCCGGCCGGGCAGCAATGGGTCGGCAGCCCGGCCATGCCGTCCCGCGAGATGTTCCGCCAGGTCGCAGTCGTCAAGCGCTTGGCGTCGCGCAAACGATCCTCGCCGGACGAGGCGGGACAAGTGGGGGAACCATGAGCGAACGCAAATCAAGCGGGGCTGGGGTGATCGACACGGCGCGGATCATGAAGGATCTGCCGCACCGCTACCCTTTCCTGCTGATTGACCGCATTGTCGACTTCGTGCCCGACGAGGGCGCGGTCGGCATCAAAAACGTGACGATCAACGAGCAATTCTTCCAGGGACACTTCCCGGGCAATCCGATCATGCCCGGCGTGCTGATCGTCGAGGCGCTGTGCCAGACCGCCGGTGTGGTGGTCATCGAGACACTTGGGCTGAACGAGGGCTTCACCAACACCGTCTATTTCATGTCCATCGAATCGGCGAAGTTCCGCAAGCCCGTGGTGCCCGGCGACCAGTTGCGCCTGCAGGTGACCAAGGAGCGTAACCACGGCAAGGTCTGGCGGTTCAGCGGGATCGCCTGGGTGGATGGCACGAAGGTGGCGGAGGCGACATTCACCGCGATGGTGGTGACCAAATCCGAGGACAAGGCAGCCAAATCCCCGTGAGTGACATTCGGCCGACCCAGATCCATCCCACCGCCATCATCGCTCCCGGCGCCGTCATCGGCGCCGGTGCGGAGATCGGCCCGTTCTGCACCATCGGCCCCGATGTACGGATCGGCGACGGCGTGCGGCTGGTCAGCCATGTGGTGGTCGACGGCCATACCGTGGTCGGCGATGGCGCCCAGCTGTTCCCCTTCTGCACCGTGGGCATGGCGCCGCAGGACCTGAAATACCGTGGCGAGCCGACCCGCACCGAAATCGGCCCCCGCACCCTCATTCGCGAGCATGTCAGCATCCATCGCGGCACGCCCGGCGGGCGCGGCCTTACCAGCATCGGCGCGGATTGCATGCTGATGGCGGTCACCCATGTCGCGCATGACTGCGCGCTGGGCAACGGCGTGGTGGTGGCGAACAACGCCGTGATGGGTGGGCATGTCGTGATCGGTGACAATGCGGTGATCGGCGGCGCGGCGGCGATCCATCAGTTCGTGCGCATCGGCCGGGCGGCGATGATTGGCGGCGTCTCGGGCGTCGAGGCCGATGTCGTGCCGTTCGGCATGGTGATCGGCAATCGGGGCCGGCTATCCGGCCTCAATGTGATCGGCCTGCGCCGGCGCGGGTTCGACCGGGCGCAGATCCACGCCGTGCGGGCAGCCTTCCACGAGATGTTCTGGAGCCCCGGCGTGTTCGCCGCCCGCGTCGCCGCGGTGCGGGCGCGCTCAGGCGATGATCCGCTGATCGGCGAAATCCTCGCCTTCATGGATGCGCCGAGCAAGCGTGGACTGATCCGCTCGGGCGTCGCCGCGCAGGACGACTCCGCGGGGTGAACCCGCTCGGCATTCTCGCCGGCGGCGGCCCGTTGCCCGGCAGGGTGGCGGCGGCGGCCGTGGCGGCGGGCAGGACGGTGTTCATCGTCGGGCTCGAAGGCTTCGCGGAGAAGCCGGTGCTGGCGCCCTACCCGCATGATTTCGCCCGCATCGGTGCCGCAGGGCGGGTGATCGAACTGCTGCGGGCCAATCGCTGCGCCGAGGTGGTGATGATCGGCAAGGTGCGCCGGCCCTCATTCTTTGACCTGCGGCCGGACGGCTATGGCTTCAAACTGATCGCCCGCGTCGGCCGCTCGGTGTTCAGCGGCGGCGATGACACGCTGCTGGCCGCCGTGGTGAAGGTGCTGGGCGAGGAGGGGTTCCGCGTCATCGGCGCCCATGAGGTGTTGACGCAGGCGCTGGCGCCCAAGGGTGTGCTGGGGCGGATCGGGCCGGATGCGGTGGCGATGGGCGACATCGCGCGCGGCGTCGCGGTGGCCCGCGCGCTCGGCGGCGTGGATGTCGGGCAGGGCTGCGTGGTGCAGAACGGGCTGGTGCTCGCCGTCGAGGCGATCGAGGGCACCGATGCCATGCTCACCCGCGCGGGTGCGCTGCGGCGCGGCGGCCCGGGCGGCGTGCTGGTGAAGATCGCCAAGCCCGGCCAGGAGCGCCGTGCCGATTTACCGACAGTCGGGCCGGTGACGATCGCCAATGCCGCCGCCGCCGGGCTGCGCGGCGTGGCCTTCGAGGCCGGTGGCGCCCTGCTCGCCGAGCGCGAGGCGAGCGTGGCCGCCGCCGATGCCGCCGGGCTGTTCATCATCGGGATCGACCCCACCGAATTCTGAGCCACGGTTTGCGCGAACCGCGCCTCCCGCTATCCTCCGGCAAAACGCGGAGGACGGCCCATGCGCATCGGCGCGGCGATGTTTTTCACCGATTATTCCATGCGGCCGGGCGAACTGGCCCGCGCGCTCGAGGAGCGCGGCTTCGACAGTGTGTGGTCGCCGGAGCACTCCCATATCCCGGTCTCCCGCGCCTCGCCCTTTCCCTCCGGCGGCGATCTGCCGAAGCAGTACTATGACGTGATGGACCCCTTCGTCGCCCTCACCGCCGCGGCGGCCGCGACGAGCACGCTGAAGGTGGGCACCGGCGTGTGTCTGGTCGCCCAGCGCGATCCGATCCAGACCGCCAAGCTGGTCGCCTCGATCGACCTGATATCCGACGGGCGCTTCCTGTTCGGCGTAGGCGATGGCTGGAATGCCGAGGAAATGGCGGATCACGGCACCCCCTTCGCCGCCCGCCACAAGATCGCTCGCGAGCGGATCGAGGCGATGAAAGAGATCTGGACCCGCTCCAAGGCGGAGTACCATGGCGAGCACGTGAATTTCGATGCGATGATGACCTGGCCCAAGCCGGTGCAGAAGCCCTACCCGCCGATCCTCGTCGGCGGCGCCTTCCCCTATGGCGCGCGGCGCGCCATCCGCTACGGCAATGGCTGGATGCCGCACCGCAGGCGACCGAACTACCCCGACGTTGCCACCTTCATCCCGCAGTTCCGCACTTTGGTGGCGGAGGCCGGGCGCAATGCGGACGAGGTGCCGGTGACGATCTGGGGCGCGCCGGAGGATCTCGCGATCCTCGAGCGCGACCGCGCCTCGGGGGTGGAGCGCATCATCGTCAGCCTGCCGAGCGGCAAGGCGGATGTGATCCTCCCCGAACTCGACCGTTGGGCGGCCCTGATCGCCAAGCTGGGCTGATCAGCCCTCTTAGATCAGGCCGGGCGGAACACCCGCCCGGCCAGGAACGGATAGATCAGCCCGACGCCGACGCCGAAGCAGCCGTTGATCAGGATCGAGCGGATCCAGTTGTTGATCACCCAACCGCCGCCGATCGCTCCTCCCTTGATCGTCGGCACCACGAAGAAGCCCACCAGCACGGCGAGGATGCCGAGCAGCAGCCCGGCGAACCACATCGGCAGGGTGATCTTGGGGAAAGCCACCCCGAACACCAACCCGTAGAGCCCGCCCCAGAAGCAGAGGTTCAACAGAACGGGCACGCCGAACGGCGGCACCGGGGCGAAGCGATAGGGGGTGGCGGCGATCTCAAGCCCGGGGATGGCGAGCACATGGAGCAGGCCAAGCATCAATTGGTGGAAGGTCAGCACCGATATCGCGGCGGCGATGAAGCCGAGCACGGCACGGGACAGCGGGGTGGCGGTCATCGGGGTCGCTCCTATTGGTTTGGTGGGGCGGCTAGTCGCAAGGCTGCGAAGGCACGCCATCCTGCGCAGACGTTCGGCAAGGCGCTTTTGTTCCGCTCTCGCCGGCTGGGCAAGGATGGCATAAGATGGCGTAGACGCGCCCCGCCGTCAGCAGGTAATTGATGCGGCTCGTAACGGAGTTCTGGGTTGGCTGAAGTTACCGACGAGGATGCCGAGCGGCTGGCGAACCGGCTCGCGATGATGGTGTCGGAAGAGGGCGAGGCCGCCAATGCCGGCCGCGCGGTGGCGCAACTCGCCCGCCGCCTCGGGCTGACCGGTGGGCAGCTCAAGGAGATGTTCCTCTACGGCGCCGTTGCCGGTGGCCGGCCGGCCACGTCCAATGCCGAGCAGGAGCGGCAGGAACGCGAGCTGTCGGTGCTGCGCAAGAGCCTGCGCCTGATGGAGAGCAATTACCGCACGCTCGAAATCGAACGCGATGCATTGGTCACCCAGATCGACGCGATGCGAAGCCGGGCCGCCGCCTCGCGCAACAGCTCGCAGATCCGCTACATCATCTTCGGTGTGTTTGCCCTCGCGCTGGCGGGTGCCGGTACTATTGGCTGGCTGGTCACGGTGGCGGAAAACGCCCGGCCAGGTGCCGTCGCCACCGCCGGAATTGCGCTGCCCGGGCCGGTCACCAGCGCCGCGCCCACCACGGCGCAGCCGGATTATGGCCCGGTGGTGCGCCGGGTCGGCGTGGTCCGCGCCGCCCGCGCGGTGGCGTATCGGCAGCCCGACAAGAGCGCGCCCGCGATGGCGACGCTGCAACTCGGCATGCCCATCGTCGTGCGCCGCACCTTCACCAGCGCCCAGGTGCAGTGGGCGGAGGTCGAGGTCGGCAGCACGCTGGGCTACATGATCACTGCCGAGATCGACCTGAACTGAGCTGCGCTTAGAGCAAGATTGTTTCAAGTTGACTTGTATCCGGCGTGTTCGAGGTATTGTTGACACTCGTTTTGGGTAAAGCGTTCGAGCACTGTGCCGATGGATCGCCAGGTGGCCTCGACGGTCCGTGGATCCTGCTTGCGCAGC
>CAIPLM010000178.1 GCA_903865895.1 uncultured Rhodospirillales bacterium
GGTGGCCGGCGGCGGCGCGGCCGCCGCCTCGGCGGCGGGCGGCGGGCGGCGCGACGGATTGAACAGCGGCCGTGCCAGGATGGTGGTGACCTGCCCGGCATCGCCGCCCGGCGCTTGGGGGTGTGGCGCCGGCGTCGCCACGGCAGGCGGGGCACCCGGTGGTGGTGGCGCCTCGCCTTCATGCAGTGCGAGAGCGCCGAGCAGCGCGGCCGCGAGCGAGAGCAGAAGCCAAGCCGCGCGGGTCATGGCGTGCCCGTGCGCAGGGCGATCACGTTGAAACTGGCTTCGAACCGCGCCGGCTCGCCGCCCGGTGGGGCGATGACGGCGAGGCGCAGTTCATCCACTGTCATGCGCGGCGATGCGCTGGCACAGGCGGCGAGCAGGGCAATCAGCGGCTCCCATCGCCCATCGACGCTGAGCCGCACACCAACACGGCGCAGGGTCGCGGCCCCATTAGGTCCGGCGAGGGGCTCGGCCGGCAGGGTCTCAATGCTGCCGACGGACAGTTCGGCCTCGCGCGCCATGGTCTGTACGCGCGCGAGGAGGGTGGCGGCCGCGATGGCGTCGGTAGCGCCGTCGAGCAAAGCGGGCGGCGCCGCGCGGCCGCGCTCGGCGTAGGCGGCGCGCATCGCCGGCAGCCCGGCGGCCAGTCCGGCCATGCGTCGCACCATCGCCTCGCGCTGGTCGCGCAGTTCCACTCGGTCGCGATACCAATAAAAGCCCGGCATGATCATGCCGAGGCCGAGCGTAAGCAACAGCAGCAGGGTGACGCTGCCAGCCAAGAGGCGCCCGGCCAGTCCGTGAGGCAGGCCGTTCATCGGCGCCCCGCCAGTTCGGCCTGGATGGCGAAGCTGTCCGCCGTGTCGCCCACCGCGCGTGTGATCGGCGCGGCAAAGGCCACCGCACGCAGGCTACTGTCGGCTGATAGCAGCCCGATCAGCCGCGCAGCACTGGCGGATTGGCCGCGCAGCAGCAGGTGGCCGTTCGCAAGCGAGAATTCGGTGAGGAAGGTGTCGTCGGGCAGCAGAGCGGTGAGTGTGGCGAGCGCGTCCAGTGGGCCGGTCCCGCTACCGGCATCGAGCCGCGCCATCGCCGCGGCCTGGGCCGTGGCGAGGCCGCGGCGCATGGTGTCGATCTGATCGATCACCGGGCGCAGCCGCGCGATGCCGGATTCGGCCTCCGCAATCCGCATCTCGGTGCGCAGCACCGGCATGACCAGGGTGGCCAGTGCCGCCAGCGCGCAGGCAGTGGCGGCGATCCGCAGGGCAGCGCGGTCAAATCCGCCACGCCTCGTAGGGGCGCCGGAAAGCGCAATGTCGCGCCAGCCGCCATCTGGGCCGTGCAGCGTGAGCCCGGCGGGTGGCAGGCCGATCCGCTCAAGCAGGCGCAGCGTGTCCTGCACCGCGGCGCGCGGCACCACGGAGAGGCGGACGCTGATTTGCTGGCGGGCCGTGTCACGCTCGGTCACCTCGTAGGCCCAGCAGATCTCGCCTGGCTCGAAGGGGGTCAGCCGGTCGAGATCATAGCGCAGGATGGCGGCGGGGTCTGGCCCGGCCGCGAGCGGCAGGACGATGCTGCGCTCCAGCAGATGCTGTGGATCCACCATCACCAGCAGCCCGGCCATGCCGCGCCCGATGCGCCGACGTGCCTGGGCGCCCTGACGCGGCTCGGCGGGGAAGCTGCCGAGGTCTCGCAGCGACGTGCCGCGCCGGTGAGCGAGGCGGAGCTGCGCGCCGTCGAGTGCGAGCACATAGGCATCCGCCGCGCCCGGCCGGCGGCGCAACGGCAGCAGTGCCGCCATCTCGCCGCACCACCAGCGGAAGATGTCGTTCAGCGTCATCGCGTCAGCGTGTCCCGCGCCATTATTTCAGTCTGAACCTAAACGGCGCACCGTAATAGCATGATTTCGCAGATTCATTGTCAAATTTCATGGCGCCGCGCCATCGCCGGGAATGCCGATCACGATGGGTGGCCACTGCCGGCGGTTGCGCCCGGCGAGCTGGTACTGCACCCGTACCAGCCGCGGCAGCCCATCACGGCGCCATTCGGTCTGCCAGGCATCGCCCTGCCAGTAGGCGAATGCCATGCGTTCCACCCCCTCTAGCAGCACCGTCTCGCGCACGCCGCCACGCGGCTGTCCGGGCGGCGGCTCGGGGGGGAGTTCGCGCAGCACCAGCCGCTGGGCGGCGTCGAGGCCGAGCCCGATGGCGATGGCCGGCGCAGCGGTTGGTGCGGCTGCCTGCGGGGCCTTGGCGGCGTCCTGGTTCCCAGCGCCGATGGGGCTGGCGCGGAAGGCCATGGTGCCGGGCGTGCCGATCAGGGGCGGGGTGGCTCCGCCTTGCGGCAGCATGCGCGCGATCACGTCACGCAGCAGGCGTTCCGCCGCCTCGGCCGCCATCATCTCGCGTTGGCGTCGCTCGGCGCCGTCCCAGGCTGCGACGCCGAGGCGGGTGCCCTGCAGCAGGCTGGCGGCGAGCAGGCCGAGCACCACCACCGTCACCAGCATCTCGATCAGGGTGAAGCCGGCGTCGCGGCGTCTCATGGCACGCGCCCGTTCGGCATGGCGAGCAGCAGGGTGGACAAGCAGATGGCGCGGCTGCGGCCCCCGTCCTCCCAGGTGATATCCACCTGCACGTCATACAGCGCCGGGCTGTCCGGCCGCCGCTCGCGCAGCGTGACGTTTTGCCGCCAGCGGAAGCCGAGTCCGGCCTCGCCCTCGCTGGCGCCCGGCCGCAGTGGCGCGGTGATGCCGGCGGCCTCCAGATAGGAGCGCGCCAAGGACAGCGCGCGGGCGGATTGCTCGGCGGCTTCTATGGCACGCAGCCCGCCACGCAGATTGGCCAGGAACAGGCCGAGTACCATCCCGGCGATAGCGAGTGCCACCAGCGCCTCGATCAGGGTAAAGCCGGTCTGGCTAGTTCGCGCGGACAAGACTCACCCGCCCGGTGCGCGCTTCGACGAGCAGCGGCCAATGGCTATTCCCCGCAGCGATATCGATCCGCCCGCCGCTGCTGCTGCCATCCGGCGCGAAGACGATGATGTTCTCCCGCGCCGTCGCCTCCATGCGCGCGACGAAGGGCGGCGGTATCTCGCGGGGCTTCAGGCCCATAGCGCCCACACGGTGGCCCTCGGCTTCCAGCGCCACGATCACCGGCCGGTTCTCGCCGATCGCGGTGGCACGCGCGAGGCGCAGCGTGTCACGCAACTCATGGGCGATGGCGCGGCCTTGCAGCCCGATGCGCCGCCCCGGCACCCGCTCGGCCACGGCACCGGTGATCAGCGCGATGATGGCGAGCACCACCAGGATTTCGATCAGGGTGAAACCCCCTGACTGCGCGTTCCTAGCCGACGAGGTCATTGAGGCTGAGCATGGCGGTGAGCAGGGTGGCGACGATGCCGGCGATGACGCCGCCGAGCAGGATGGTGATGCCGGGCACCAGCATGGCGAGGCGGCGCTGCATCATCTGGCGCGCACGCTCCTCATGGATATCCGCCGCCCGCAGCGCCATGGCGCCGAGCTCGCCGTTCTCCTCGCCGAGCCGCAGCAACTGCCCGGTGCGCAGCGGGAAAATGCCGGAGGCGGCGATGGTGCCGGAGAGTCCGGCGCCGCGGGTGCTGGCCTCGGTCGCCTCCTCCACCATGTGCAGCGCCACGCGATTTTGCAGCACCGGGCCGGTGATGCGGAGTGCGGCGATCAGCGGCACGCCGTTGGCGAGCAGGGTGCCAAGGGTGCGGGTGAAGCGCCCGGCCAGGATCTCGCGATGCACCACGCCGAAGATCGGCATATTGAGGCGCAAGCGATCGATCTGCGTCGCCACCCCCTCATTGCGCCGCGCCGCCTGCACCAGGGCGACCAGCCCGAGCAGGACGAGCAGCAGCAGCATCCCGTAGGCGCCGACGAAATCCCCGGCCGCCAGCAGCACGCGGGTGGAGGGGGGCAGGGCGCTGCCGGCCTCGGCGAAGAGCGGGACGAATTGCGGCAGCACCTGGGTGAGGATCACCGCGATCGCTCCGATTGCGGCGACCAGCAGCAGCACCGGGTAGATCATCGCGGACTGGATGGCCTGCGCCATCGCCCGCTCGCGCTCCAGCATCACAGCCAGGCGCTCCAGCGCCTCGGCGATGCGGCCGCCCGCCTCGCCGGCGCGCACCACGGCGATGCTGAGCGGGGTGAAGCTGGCGCGATGGCGCTCGAGCGCGGTGGCGAGCGAGGCGCCGTTGCGCACGGATTGCCGCAGATCGGTGAAGCACGCCCGCGTGGCGCGGCGCGGCGCGGTATCGGCGATGTAGCGCAGCGCGCGGTCGAGGTCCTGCCCGGCGGCGAGCATGGTGGCGAGCTCATGGATCGCCTCAGCCACATCGGCGGCGCCGAGGCCGCGGCGCCAGGCGAATTCGGCGGCGAGCAGGCGGCCGATTGCGCCCTTGGGCGCGTCAGGCTCCACGCGTACCGGCAGCTTGCCCTGCTCGCGCAGCGCCAGCACCGCGGCACGCTCGTCGGGGGCTTCGATCACGCCCGGCTGGGTCGCGCCGTCCTGGCCGATGGCACTGTAGCGGAAACGGGGCATACGGATTCAGCCCTCCGCCCGGATGCTGCGGTAGACTTCCTCGATGGTGGTCTCCCCCGCGGTGGCGGCATCGAGCCCGGCCTCGAACATGCCCCGCATGCCGGCGGCGATGGCGGCGGCCTCGATCTCGCCTTCGTCGGCGCGGGCGAGGATCAGCCGCGTGGTCTCGGCATCCGGCACCAGGAATTCAGCGATGGCGAGGCGGCCGCGATACCCGGTGTTGTTGCAGCGCGGGCAGCCGACGGCGTGCCACAGATGCGGCTTTCCTTCGGTTCGGGCGGCGATGCCGTAGCGTGCTTCGATCTCGGGCGGCACGTCGGTCGCTTGCCGGCAGGCGGTGCAGAGCCGGCGCACCAGGCGCTGGGCCAGCACGCCGCGCAGCACGGAGGTGAGCAGGTAGTCCTCGATGCCCATGTCACGCAGGCGGGTGATGGTGGCGGCCGCGCTGTTGGTGTGAAGCGTGGAGAGGACAAAATGCCCGGTCAGCGCCGCCTGCACCGCGATCTGCCCGGTCTCGGTATCGCGGATTTCGCCGATCATGATGATGTCAGGGTCAAGCCGCAGGATGGAGCGCAGCAGGGTGGCGAAGGTGAGGCCGATTTGCGGGCGCACTTGGATCTGGTTGATGCCGGCGAGGTGGAACTCGATCGGGTCTTCCACGGTGATGATTTTGCGCGTCATCGCGTTCAACGCGAGCAGCGCGGTGTAGAGCGTGGTGGTCTTGCCGCTGCCGGTGGGGCCGGTGACCAGCAGCACGCCGTTGGGCTGCTCCAGCGCCGCGGTGAGGCGCGCGACCACCGGGGCGGCGAGGCCGAGGCGGGCATAGTCGAACGCCACCGCCGAGCGATCGAGCACGCGGAGCACCACCGTTTCGCCCCATAGCGAGGGCACGGTGGCGACGCGGAAATCGACGTCATGCCCGCGGATGGCCAGCCGCATGCGGCCATCCTGCGGCAGGCGGCGCTCGGCGATGTCGAGCCGGGCCATGATCTTGATGCGCGAGACGATGGCGGCCGAAAGGCGCGCGGGCGGGGTTTCCGCCTCGTGAAGGAGGCCGTCGAAGCGGTAGCGCACGCGCAGCCGGTCCTCGAAGGGCTCGATATGGATGTCGCTGGCCTGGGCCTCCACCGCGCGGGTGATGACCTGGTTGACGATGCGGATCACCGGCGCTTCGCTCGCCATGTCCCTCAGGCGCTCGGCCTCCTCGGCGCCGATCGGCTCGGCGGTGAGGTCGTCCCCGGCGGTGGCCTCCTCGGCCGGGAACAGGGTGGCGAGCGCGGCCTCGAGTTCCACCGGCACCGCGACCATGCGGCTGACCCGCCGGCCGGATGCGGCGGCGACGGCACGGGTGGTGAAGTCATCGAGCGGATCGGCGACCGCGAGCAGCACCTCGTCATCATCGCAGCGCAGCGGCAAGGCGCGGGCGGCGCGCAGGAAGGCCGGGCGCAGCCGGTCCGGCAGCACGGGCAAAGTGGGGTAGTCGGCGGTGGTGGCGAGCGGCAGGCCGCTCACCGCCGCGAGTGTCTCGGCCAGGGCCCGCTCGCCGACGATGCCGAGCTGCACCAGCACGGCATCGAGGCGCCGTCCGGTCTCAGTGGCGACGCCGCGCGCCCGCTCCAGCGCCCGGGCATCGAGCAGCGATCGGCGCAGCAATTCGGCGGCGAGTGCCTCCATCAGGCGCGCGCGGTGATGGCCGGGCGGCCGGCGGCGATCCAGGCCTTGTAGTCCGCCTTGGTGCGCTCGGTGGCGGGATAGAACCCGTCGATCGGCTCACCGGCCAGCACGCGGGCCTTGATGAAGACCTCGATCAGTTCCTGCTCCAGCCCGTCTGTCGCCACCTTGTCGGCGAGGTGGCGGGGGATCACCACTATGCCGTCCTCATCGGCGCAGACGATGTCGCCGGGCTCCACCAGCACGCCGCCGCAGCCGATGGGCTTGCCGGTGCCGACCGCGAGCAGGGCGGCGGACGAGGGCGGCGGAGTGAAGCCGCGGCTGTGGATCGGCATCGTCATCTCCGCCAGCGGCCCGGCATCGCGCATCGCGCCGTCGGCGACGATGCCGGCGATGCCGCGATAGATCAGGCGGGCGGCGAGGATGTCACCGATGGCGCCGCCGCCGATGCTGCCGCCCATGTCGATCACCAGCACGCTGCCGGGTGGCGCGGTTTCGATGGCCTGGCGGGTGGGGTTCTCGGCGTGGACGGTGCTGGCCCGCCCGTCGAGATCCTCGCGCATCGGGGCGTAGCGCAGCGTCACCGCCGGGCCGACGAAGCGGGCGCGCTTGCGGTCAAGCGGCGCGATGCCGAGGGGGGAACGGCTGCGCATGCCCGCGATCTTGATGAGCTGGGCGGTAATGGTGGCGGTGCTGACCTGGCGCAGCGTGTCGAGCGTATCGGCGGCGAGCGGAATCATGGGTCTGAGCCTCCCTGCGGATCGAATTGAGACTAGCAGCGACGCGGCCTACGGGCGACTCTGGCGACGGAGCTATGGTTCAGTGGCGGCCGGGGGCGCGACATGACGAAAACCATCAGCAGCACGATGACGAGCGGGTATTATTTGACCGGCGAGGCGCTGGTGATCACCGAGCTTGGCGGAATCGCGCCGAGCATCCCGGTCGCCGGCGTTTACGCGCCGGGTGCGGCGACAATCAGCAACGCCGGCATCATCCTCGCAGGCGGGCCGCAGACGGCGGTCTATGTGCGCGGCGGGATTTCGCTGACCAATGCCGGCACCATCAGAGGTTCGAGTTTTGGCATCTATGCCGGGGACAACGGTGCGCCGGGCGTGATCGTCAATACCGGCTCGATCGGCGCCAGCAGCGGGCTCGGCAGTGGCATCGGGCTGGCACGCGGCGGCACGGTGCTAAATGGCGGCACTATCACTGGGACGGGGTTCTACGGCGCGATCCTGTTCGATGGCGGCACGGTGAGCAATGATGCCGGTGGGCTGATCGCCGGCAACAAGTCGGGCCTCGGCTTTAGGCTCGGGGCCGGCACGGTGACCAATTTCGGCAGCATTACCGCGCTGCCGAGCGCGCCGACCTCGCCGCCGCTGCTGCCCGGCGCGGTGGCGTTGGCGGCCGGCGGCACGGTGACCAACGGGACCAGTTACGGAAGTTCGGCGCTGGTCAGCGGTTGGGAGAGCGGCGTCTACATCAAGAACGTCGCCGCGGATGTGACCAATTACGGCACCATCGCCGGTGCGGAGGCTGGCGTGCGGTTTTCCGGCGCTGGCGGTACTGTATTCAATGCGGGAACCATCAGCGGCAGCATCGCCTCCGTCGATTTCGGGGCGACCGGAAGTGTGTTCCTCACGCTCGATGGCAATTGGGTGCTCAACGGTCCGGTGGTGAATTTCCGCTCCGATGACCTGATCGTGTTCCGTCATCAGGACCTGCACGACATCAGCTACGTCGACGGGGCGTAATGCTCGACTTCGGAAATGGGCCGATCTTCGTCGATTTTGGCGGCGCACATGCGCCGTCGGATTACCGGATCAACAGCGTGGTCGATGACTATCCCCAGTTCACCTTGCTTCTGCAGGTAGCCTGTTTCGCCGAGGGAACGCGATTGCTCACCGATGCGGGTGAGCGGCCGGTGGAGGCGTTGCGGCCGGGCGATCGTGTGGCGACAGTGTTGGGCGGTGGCTTGGCGCGCATCCGCTGGGTGGGGCAACGGCGGATCGACCTGGCGCGCCATCCGGAACCCTCGCGCGTGCGCCCGGTGCGGATCGCGCCGGGGGCGCTGGCGGCGGGGGTGCCGCATCGGGCGCTGCTGCTCTCGCCCGACCATGCGCTGCATCTCGGCGGCGCCCTCATCCCCGCGCATCTGTTGGTGAACGGCGCGACGATCACGCAGATCGACGCGGAGTCGGTCACCTACTGGCATGTCGAACTGGACCGGCATGACGTGGTGCTGGCGGAGGGGGCGGCGGTGGAGACGTATCTGGATACCGGCAATCGTGGGGCCTTCGCCGGGCAGGTTCCTTCGATATTGCACCCCGATTTCGCCGCCGTATCCGGCTCGGCATGGCACGAGCGGGCCTGCGCGCCGCTGCTGCTCGGTGGGGCCGGGTTGGCGGCTATCCGCGACCAATTGTTGCATCGCGCTGCGGCGCTGGGGTGGTCGCGTGGCGGGGATGCCGGGCTTTCGGTGTTCGCCGGCGAGACGGCGCTGCCGGCGCGCTGGGAGGGCGAGGTGCTGGTGGCCGATCTGCCGCCGGGCTGCGCGCAGGTGCGGCTGCGCTGCCGCAGCTTTCGGCCGAGTTGGAGCGGGGGCGAGGATCATCGCCGCCTCGGCGTTGCCGTGATTGCGCTGGCGCTGGACGGGCGGGCGGTGGCGGTACCGTCGGGCGCGCCGGGATGGTACGCGCCGGAGGACGGGTTGTGCTGGACCGATGGGGATGCGGCGCTCGACACGCAGGGGAGCGCGTGCCTGCGTGTCACCCGCGCCGCGGCGGGTGGTGTCTACTGGCGGCGGGGTGCGGCGGGCGCCGAAGCGTCAGGCGTAGCCGGACAGGTTGATCGGTCGCCACGGGCGGGCAGCTAGGTGGGGCGCCGCCTGCACCGGGCCTGCTGCGAGCCGCTCGCGGGTGACGCGGGCGAGCGACAGCCCTTCCGGCAATTCGCGCGGGCCCTGGGCGCGGCTGTTGTACGGCGGATCGCGCCAGGGCTGGTGGGCGACACCGCACGGATCCGCCACTGCGGCCCAGCCGGGCAGGGTGGCGAAGCGCAGGCCGAGCATGGCGAGATTGTCGATCATCCATTCCAGCGCCGCGTCAGACAATCCGCTCTCGCCATTCGCCGCGCCATGGCCGCCGCCGACATCCTCGTGGGCGCCAGGGAAGAGGTATTGCAACACCCGGGCGTCGGGCTCCCAGTAGGTCGGCGCGCAATCGGCGCGGCGTTCGTCGATGGCGAGCGCGTGGAACCCGTAGACGGTGCCGGGCGGCAGGGTCACGTCGGCGAAGCGGTGGAGGTCGATATCCGGCGAGAGGCCGAAATGTTCGGGGATGCCCTGGGCGCCAACGGTCTCCCACACCGCCACCGCCTCGATCGGCACGCTCTCATGGCGCGGCGCGGTGACGGGGGCGGCGAAGAAGCCGGGCAGTTCGGCCAGCACCGCGTCGAGCGCGCGGACCAGTGAGGCCCGGCGGGCGAAGAGGGCGCGGCGCCAGTGTTGCCAGAGTGCGGCGCCGATGCGCTCGGCGGCGTTCGGCGCACGGAGGTCGGCCAGCACGCGGTCGGGCAGGCCGCGTGCGGCGATCAGCCCGGCCAACGTGCGCGCCGCGGTGGCGCCGGCGCTGAAGCCGACCAGCACCACGCGGTCACCGGGATCGTAATGCCGTGCGATGAAGCCGTAGCCGCGCAGCACGGGCAGCAGGAAACGGCCGCCTGGCGCATCGCGCAGCAGGCGCGCCAGCTGGTCCGCGGGGTCACCGCCCTGCATCAAGTAGAGCGCGGCCTGGGTGATGCGGCCATCCTCGGCGCGGGCGATGCGCTCCTGCTCGCCGGCGCGCAGCAGGCTGTCCGGCGTGTCGGTGCCGTCGAGATTGACGAACAGGCGGAACACGTTGGTGGTGGTCTGGGGATAGTCGGCCCGGCCGGGCGTGGGCCACAGCCCGTCGGCGCAGACGATGATGTTCTTCAAGTCTTCGGTCTCCGCCTCAGGGCATCAATAGGTTCGGCAGGAATGTGGTGAGTGGCGGAAAGATGGTGATCAGCAGCAGCACGGCAAGCAGAGGGATCAGCCAGGGCAGGATGGCGCGCGACATCGCCTCGTAGCTGATGCCGGCGATGCGGGAGGTGACGAATAGCACCACGCCGACGGGGGGGTGGATGGTACCCAGGATGAGGTTGAAGATCATGATCAGGCCGAACTGCGTCGGGTCGATCCCGAAGGTCATCGCGGCCGGCACCAGGATCGGGATCAGCAGCAGGATCGCCGCCAGGGCCTCCATGAAGCAGCCGACGATGAGCAGGATGAGGTTGACCGCGAAAAGGAACAGCAGCGGGCTGCCGATGGTGCCGACCAGCAGGGGCGTCAGCGTTTGCGGCAGGCGGGAGATCGACATGCACCAGCCGAGGGAGCCTGCCACCATCACCAGCACGGTGACCAGGCCGGTGGTCTCGGCGCTGTCGATCAGCAGGTCCGGCAGGTCGGCGATTTTGAGCGTGCGGTAGACGGCGAAGCCGAGGAATAGGGCGTAGAGGGTTGCCGCCGCTGCCGCCTCGGTGGGGGTGAAGAGGCCGCTGAACATGCCGCCGAGGAGCAGCACCGGGGCCATCAAAGCGGGGAAACCGTCGCGGAAGGTGACCCAGATGTTGCGCCAGCCGCCGAACACGTCACGCTCGAAGCCCTGGCGGCGGGCGACGATGGCGACCATGATCATCAGCGCGATGCCCATCATGATGCCGGGGATGACGCCGGCGAGAAACAGCCGGCCGATCGAGGCGTCGGCGGTGATGCCGTAGATCACCATCGGCAGCGAGGGCGGGATGATCGGGCCGATGGTGGCGGCGGCGGCGTTGATGGCGGCGGCGGTTTCGGCACGATAGCCGGCGCGGCGCATGGCCCGGATCTCGATGGCGCCGGTGCCGGCGGCATCGGCCACGGCGGACCCGACCATCCCCGCGAAAATCATCGAGGCGAGGATGGAGGCATGGGCATAGCCGCCGCGCACCCAGCCGATGCAGGCGGAGGCGAAGGCGACAATGCGGTCTGTCAGTTTCGCAGCACCCAGGATATTGCCCATCAGGATGAACAGGGGCGCGGCGATCAGCGGGAAGGAGTTGATTGCCTGCGCCATTTTCTGCGGCACGATACTATTGTTGAGGCCGCCGAAATGCACGAAGGCGAAGGCGGCCAGCCCCATCGAGGCGTAGAGCGGCAGGCCGGCGAGGATGGCGACCAGCCAGGCGGCGCCGATCTCGACGATCAGCGTGGTCATCGCGCGCCCCGCAGGGTTTCCACGCATTCCGATGCCGCCTGCAGCGCGGTGAGCGCGCCGGCCAGGAGGATGGGCACGTACATCACCGCCATGGGTACCGGGATCGTGGTCGCCTCAAGGTCGAGGTTGCGGAGCAGCAGGGTCCAGCCGTGGCGGGCGACCAGCAGGCCGAACAGCAGAACGGCGGCCTGGAGGAGGAATTCCACGGCGCGCTTGGGCAGGGCAGGCAGCTTGTCGGCGAAGTAGCGGATGCGGATATGGCCGCGCTTGCGGCTGGCCAGCATCCAGCCGGCGCAGGCGAGCCAGATCATCAGGAAGCGCGAGACCTCGTCCGTCCACACCAGCGGGTCCCCGGCGGCGCGGGTGATCACCCCTAGGGTGACTACCGTGAGCAGTACGGTCAGCAGGACAAGGGCGGCGAGGGCCAGCGCGCGGTCGAGACGGGCAATCAAATGCGCGGTCACATCGCCTGCAGGCGGTCCCACAGGCCCTTGCCCCATTTGGCTTCGAACTTCTTGGGCAGGCTGGCGAGCACCGGCTTGCGGAAGCTTTCCACGTCCGGCGCGATCACCGTCATCCCCGCCTTCTTGAAGGTCTCGGCCAGGCTGTCCTCCTGGCGGAGGATTTCGGCGTCATTCCAGGCGGCGGCGGATTTGATGGCGGCGGCCACCGTCTCGCGGTCGGCGGCGGTGAGTTTGCGCCAGGTGGTCTCGTTGGCCACCACGAAGCGCGGGGTGATGATGTGGCCGGTGAGGACGAGGTATTTCTGCACCTCGAACAGCTTGCCGGCCTGGATGGTCGGCAGCGGGTTCTCCTGGCCGTCCACCGCGCCCTGGGAGAGGGCGAGATAGAGCTCGCCGAAATTCATCGGCGTGGCCTTGGCGCCCCAGGCTTCCGTCATCGCGACGAAGGTATCGACCTCGGGCACGCGCAGTTTGAAGCCGGCCATGTCGGCGACGGTACGGACCTCTTTCTTGCCGGTGGTGAGGTGGCGCTTGCCGTAATAGGTGGAGGCGACGATGCGGAGGTCGCGCTTTTCGATCAGGCTCTTGTTGAGGTCCTCGATGAAGCTGGACGCCAGCGCGCGGCCCATATGGGCGGCGTCCTTCCAGATATAAGGCGCCTCGATGATGGACATTTGCGGCAGGAACTGGCCGATCAGCGCGCCGCCTTCGGTCACCAGGCCCATGGCGCCGGAGGAGGTGGCCTCCACCATGTCCCGCGAGCCACCGAGCTGGCCGGAGGGGAAGGTCTGGATTTCGACGCGCCCGGCGGTCTTCTCCTTCACCTCCTTGGCCGCCCGCTCGGCCGCCTGGGAGGCCGGGTGGGTCGGCGCCTGCACGTCACCCCAGCGCAGCACGATGGCGGATTGGCCCCGGGCAATTGAGGGTGCGATGGCGGGGGCGAAGAGCGTGGCGGCGCTGGCGAGCGCGGAGCGGCGGGTGAGGCGCATGGCTTGGGACTCCCGGGGATTTGTTGTTGGACGGCAGTCTAGTCGGACTCCCCGGGGGTGGGGAGGGGGATCAGAGCGTCCCGTCATAGGCCTTGCGGTAGAGGGCCATGGCGATCTCGCGGGTGAGTGGCACCGGGTTCCCGCCAGCGGTGGGGTCAACGATCGCCATGTCGGACATCAGCTCGATCTGGGCCAGATCGACGCCGAACTCCTTCAGCGTGTGCGGCACCCCGACGTCGCGGCGGAGCGCCAGGACGGCATCGAGATAGGCGTCGAAGCTTGGTGCCATGCCACAATAGGCCGCGAGGCGCGCGATGCGGGTCTCGATGGCCGGGCGGTTGAAGGCGAGGACATAGGGCATGAACACCGCGTTGGTCATGCCGTGATGGGTGTTGAGCAGGGCGCCCATGGGGTGGGCGAGGGCATGCATGGCGCCGAGCCCCTTCTGGAAGGCGGTGCTGCCCATGGAGGCCGCGGCCATCATGTTGGTGCGGGCGAGGATATTGCCGCCGTCCTGCACCGCGATGCGCAGGTTTTCGTGCACGAGGCGGGCGCCTTCCACCGCGATGCCATCGGCCATCGGGTGGTAGCCCGGCGCGCTATACGCTTCGAGACAATGCGACAGCGCGTCCATCCCGGTGCCGGCGGTGACGAATTTCGGCAGGCCGACGGTGAGTTCGGGGTCGGCGATCACCACCTTGGGCATCATGAGGGGGTGGAAGATCACCTTTTTGGTGTGGGTCTCGCTGTTGGTGATGACGCCGGCGCGGCCGGTCTCGGAGCCGGTGCCGGCGGTGGTGGGCACGGCGACGATGGGGGCGATGGCTGAGGCGTCCGCACGGGTCCACCAGTCACCGATGTCCTCGAAATCCCAAAGCGGGCGGGTCTGGCCGGCGGCGAAGGCGATGACCTTGCCGCAATCGAGTGCGGAGCCGCCGCCAAAGGCGATCACCCCGTCATGCCCGCCGGCGCGGAAGGCATCGACGCCATCGGCCACGTTGCGGTCGATCGGGTTGGGCTGCACGCGATCGAACACCAGCACGGGGATGCCGGCCTTGGCGCAGATTTCGCGGGCGCGGGCGATCATCGGCAGGCCGGAAAGCCCGGGGTCGGTCACCAGGAGCGGGCGCGTCATGCCGGCGGACTTGCAGGCATCCGCGAGTTCGGCGATGCGCCCGGCGCCGACGCGCATGGAGGTCGGGTAGTTCCAGTTGGCTGAAATCGTCATGGTATGAATGCCTGAATGATTGGAAGGCGGCCTAGGACTGGCCTTCGCTGCGGTCGCGCTTGGCCAGCGGCACCGAGAATTGCGGCTCGGTGTCCCAGGGGAACATGATCCAGGTATCCTGGCTCACCTCGGTGATGAAGGTATCGACCAGCGGCTTGCCGGCGGGTTTGGCGTAGACGGTGGCGAAATGCGCCTTGGGCAGCAGAGCGCGCACCACTTTGGCGGTGGTCCCGGTGTCGACGAGGTCATCGATGATGAGGAAGCCCTCGCCGTCACCGGCGGCGACCGGCGCCTTGATCACCTGGGGTTCGCCGATCTCGGTCCATTCCTTGTCCTCACGCCCGTAGGTGACGATGGAGACGGTCTCGACCAGGCGCACCTCCATTTCACGCGCGATGATGGCGGCCGGGATGAGGCCGCCGCGGGTGATGGCGACCACGCCCTTGTAGGGGCCGCGCTCTATCAGCCGCCAGGCCAGCGCCCTTGCGTCCCGGTGCAGCTGGTCCCAGGTGACGGCGTAGTATTTCTGCGCCATCAGAACAGCCTCCCGCCGTCGGGCACCTTCAGGTCGGGCTTCAGCAGCACCACGGCGCCTTCGGCATCGGGCACGCCGAGGGTGAGGACCTCGCTCTTGAAGGGGCCGATCTTGCGGGGCGGGAAGTTCACCACGCACATCACCTGACGGCCCAGCAACTGGTCCATTTTGTAATGCACGGTGATCTGCGCGGAGGAGCATTTCACGCCGATCTCGCCGCCGAAATCGATCCACAGCTTGTAGGCCGGCTTGCGCGCTTCCGGGAACGGCTGCACGTCAACGATGGTGCCGACGCGGATATCCAGTTTGTCGAAGTCCTCGATGGTCGCCACGGTCATGTCCGGGTTGTTGTATCGCGGGTTATTGCGCGCGGCGGGCGGGTTGCCAATGGGGACGCGCGATGCGAGCAATGAGCCTGTCATATTGGGGAGCGTCCGATGCGCGATTTTCATTTTCCGGGCCGCAGCCCGGTCTTCGCCACCAGCGGCATGGCCGCGACCTCGATGCCGGGCTCGACGCTCGCCGCACTCGACGTGCTGCGCGCCGGGGGCAATGCGATCGATGCTGCTATCGCCGCGGTGGCGGTGCAGTGCGTGATCGAGCCGGCCTCGACCGGCATCGGGGGGGACTGCTTCTGCCTCTACGCGCCGGCCGGCGAAAAGCGGGTCTATGCGCTGAACGGCTCCGGCCGGGCGCCGGCGGCGGCCAACATCGAGTGGTTCGAGCAGCGGCAGATCACCGCGCTCGAGAACACCTCGGCGCTCGCCGTGACCGTCCCGGGCGCGATTTCCGCTTGGGAGACGCTGCTGGCGCGCTTCGGCACCAAGGGGCTCGACGAGCTGTTGCAGCCGGCCATCCGCTTCGCCGAGGGCGGCCACCCGATCCATCCGCGCGTGGCGAATGACTGGGCAGCCAGCATCCCCAAGCTGCAGAAGAACGGCACAAACAAGTTCCTGCCCAATGGTGGGGCGCCCAAGGTGGGCGACATGTTCGTGCAGGCGGAACTCGGCGCCACGTTGCGCAAGATCGCCAAGCACGGCGCGCGGGCCTTCTATGAGGGCGAGGTGGCGGCCGACATCGTGGCGACGCTGCGCGAGAAGGGTGGGCTGCACACCGAGGAGGATTTCGCCAACGGCCGCACGGTGGCGGGCTTCGTTGACCCGATTTCCATCGGCTTCCGCGGCAACACCGTGTGGCAGTGCCCGCCGAATGGCCAGGGCATCGTGACGCTGATGATCCTCGGCATGCTCGGCAGCTTCGATCCGGCCAAGGAAGGTCCGCTCTCCGTCGAGCGCCTGCACCGCCATATCGAGGCAGCGCGCCTCGCGTACCGTGACCGTGACGCCTTCCTCGCCGACCCCGGCCGCGTTGACGTGCCGGTGGCGAAACTGCTCGACCCCGCCTACCTCAAGGCGATGGCCGGGCTGATCCGGCCGGATGCGGCGATGGAGGAACTCCCCCTGCCGGGCGAGAGCGATCTCGCGCGCCATAAGGACACCATCTACCTCACCGTGGTGGACAAGGACGGCAATGCCTGCTCCTTCATCAACTCGCTGTTCGAGGGCTTCGGCTCCGGCATTCTCGCCGAGAAATCGGGCGTGATGCTGCAGAACCGCGGCTTTGGCTTCCGTGTTGAGCGTGGCCACCCCAACTGCATCGCCGGCAATAAGCGGCCGATGCACACGATCATCCCGGGCATGGTGACCAACGCCGCCGGCGAGGCGATCATGCCGTACGGGGTGATGGGCGGGCATTTCCAGCCGATGGGCCATTCGCTGTTCCTCACCAACCACTTCGACTACGGGCTCGACATCCAGGAGGCAATCGACCTGCCGCGCCTGATGCCGCTGAAGGGCAAAATTCAGGTGGAGCGCGGCATCCCCATGGATGTGGTGGAGAAGCTGGCCCGGCTCGGCCATTCCCCGGAGCCGATCGCCGGCCCGCATGGCGGCGGTCAGGCGATCTTCATCGATCGCAAGCGTGGTGTCCTGGTCGGTGGGTCGGACCCCCGCAAGGACGGCCTGGCGCTTGGTTATTAAGGATTGGGGGGGACAGAGCGATGAGCGAGCCCTGTGAACTGACGGCCGTCGAGGCCCGCGCCCGTATCGGGCGCAAGGAGCTTTCGCCGGTCGAACTGCTGGAGAGCTGCATCTCCCGCATCGAGGCGGTGGATCATGCGGTGAACGCCATGGTCGCGCGGGATTTCGACCGGGCGCGGGAGAGCGCCAAGCAGGCCGAGGCGGCGGTGCTGCGCGGCGATCGGCTCGGCGCGCTGCATGGGCTGCCGGTCGGGATCAAGGACCTGACCCCCACCAAGGGGCTGCGGACCACCTGGGGCTCGCCGATTTTCCGTGACCATGTGCCGACGGAAGATGCCGGGCTGGTGCGCCGCATCCGCGAGGCCGGCGGCATCATCATCGGCAAGACCAACACGCCGGAATGGGGCGCGGGCGCCAATACCCGCAACTCCGTCTATGGCGCGACGGGCAACCCGTTCAACCCCGTGATGTCCGCCGCCGGGTCCTCCGGCGGTTCGGCGGTGGTGCTGGCCACCGGCATGGCGCCGCTGTGCCATGGCTCGGACATGGGCGGCAGCTTGCGCAACCCCGCCGGGTTCAACGGCATCGTCGGCTTCCGCCCGACGCCCGGCGCGGTGCCGGCGGAAAATCGCGGGCTCGGCTGGTCCGGCCTCGGGGTTGAGGGGCCGATGGGCCGCAACGTCGCGGATACCTGCCTGCTGATGTCGGTGCTGGCTTCCGACGATGGCGGGGATCCGCTGGCCACCACCATCTACGGCAAGCAGGTGCGCGCGCCCGGCGATTACTACCCGGCCGAGCAGATCGACCTCTCGCGCATCCGCGCCGCCTTCACCGCGGATTTCGGCTTTACGCCGACCGAAAAACATATCCGCGCCGTGTTCGCCGAGAAGACGGCGCTGTTCCGCGGTGCCTTCGGCCAGGCTTCGGATGCGACGCCGGATTGCTCGGGCACCAACGAGTCCTTCGAGGTGCTGCGCGCGACGGGCTACCTGACGGCGCAGCTCGATCGCTACCGGAACCGGCCGCAGGACATCGGACCGAATATTCGCGTCAACGTCGAGGAGGGGCTGAAATACAGTGCCGTCGACGTGGCGCGGGCGCATGAGACGCAGACGCAGATCTACCGGCGCTGGCAGTCCTTCTTCCGCGACCATGACGTGATCATCACGCCGACCATCACGCTTTCGCCCCGCCCGTGGCGCGAGCTGTATCCGGCGGAGATCGACGGGGTGAAGACGCGGACCTATTTCCACTGGCTGTCGCTGGCCTACGCGGTGACCATCCCCGGCCACCCCGCGGTGAGCCTGCCGGTGGGGCTGGACCATAACGGAATGCCCTTCGGCCTACAGATCGTCGGCCCGCGCGGCGGCGATGCCTTCGTGCTGGCGGTGGCGCAGGCGCTGGAGACGGCGCTGGCCGGCGATGCGCGCACGGCGCGGCCGGTGCCGGATATCTCCAAGCTGAAGGCGGCGGCGCCGATTTCGGCGATGGAGGGGTTTCTGAGCTGGGATTGAGGATGGCGGCTCTTGCGGTGATAGGGCGCGGTTCGCCCGGTTGGTAACAAGGTTCACCGCAGAGGCGGTAAGTACGCTAGTTAGAAGGTTACAGGCTAGGACACTCGAGTGTTTTGATGCCGCTACGACTAGGCTCGCATGAAAATAGAGAGGAGTCGGTGCCGCGATGCAGACTGGGGATCAAGAGCGCGGTATCGGCCGCAATATCATGTTCGCGTTGCTCAGCGCGATCATCGGAATTTGGTCGACTAGTGCGTTCAGCCAGGTCACCGTTAAGGTGAACGACGATCGATTTGCGCCGTTCATCACATACGAGACCAAACCTCCGGTCGAAAGCGGGTCAATAAAACTGCTGGTTTCGAAGAATACACCATATTTAACGAGCAGTTTGAGTGGCTCGAAAGACCGCAAGACAGGAGAAATAAAGATATATGCAAGCCTGTTGGTGTTGCATATATCTCGGGGAGCATCTCGGTTTTCCGAAGGAAGGACCATCACGCGGTCAAAATTGGTCGTGACGAATGGGAAAGTCGACATAAATTGTTCCCATTCTCCGTGCTCTTATAGTGAAATAGTATTGGTCTCGATACCTTTGTCAGACGCGCGGAAGACTGCTGGGAGCAAAGTGGATTTCGAATTTAAGCTCTTCGGGGAAAATCTGTCGGTCGAAGTTTCAATACCATTTCTACATTTTTCTTCGATTTTGGCTGAGATGGAGAAGCGCTGAGACTCTCGACGGCGTGGTTCGTGAATTGGCTCGATGGCACACATTCGGACGATGGAAAGGTTTCTGAGCAGGGACCGCGAGCGGTTGCATCGTCATTGCGCCGTGCAGATCGTTTAACTGGGAACAACGGGAATTTGCGGCCGAAGGGTCCACCGCTTCGGTTAATATGAAGAGTGACCACAGTGGGCGGGGAGACTGGCTGGCGTCCCTCTCCCTGTCCTCTGTGTCTCTGTGATGAATTCCTTCGTCCGGACCGCCGCAATGCTGGTGCGGGCGGGGGAGGAAAAAAGATCGGCCGCGGGAGAAAATTTATCTTGCGCGTGACTCCGTAGTTATCTATAAATTCCGCGATGAAAATAGGAGTGACCGACACCGTATGACCCGACTGCCCCGCAATTTCCCGGAAGCGCCGCCCGGCCTCGCCGCCATTATCGGCGCGTTGCTGTGCGTCCTGCTGGCTGCCCTGTTGAGGGGCAGGCGGGGGCGCCGCGACGCGATTTCGCTGGATGGGACGGTGGCGGCGGTGCTGCGGGCCGAGGCGGACGCGGCGGAGGATCTGTTTGAGGAGTGGGTGGAATGGGTCGCGGTGCCGGCGCCGTGGCGGGCGGGGCAGGGGCGGTTTCGCACGCGCTTCCTGCTGCGGGCGCGGCCGCGCGGCTTGTGGGCTGAGGCCTGGCTCGTCGCGTTCGGGCCGGGGCCGCCTGGGCGACATGCGACCAATTCGGGCTGGATAACCGGCATGGCCTGAGGGCGATGCGCGGGCGTACGCGCTTGGGCGCGGCGTTGTTCTTTCAAAATCGTATCTGAGGCCCTTGCCATAGCGGCCGCTGTCGGGCAGCCGGTATGACGTATGGCGGTTTGTGTTGTGGCCCGGATGGGCCTATCCGCCGCGGATGCCCTTTCCCCCCGTCCATCCCGTGCTCGACGCGGCGCTCATAGCGCGCGACTATCTTGAACCGACTGCGGTGCAATCCGCCGTGTTGCAGCCGGAGGCCTTGGGCCGCGACCTACTGGTGTCCGCCCGCACCGGCTCCGGCAAAA
>CAIPLM010000179.1 GCA_903865895.1 uncultured Rhodospirillales bacterium
ACCGACGGCGGGGGAATGACAATTATCGAGCAGCTGGAGGAAAAGATTGGGAAGAATGCCTCTTCAGCCTTTGGCATCGTCCTCCTGACGCCCGACGATGTGGGCTACGCGAAAAAGGACGGGTCAACCGAGGCAAAGCCCCGCGCTCGGCAAAACGTGATTCTTGAAATGGGTATGCTGCTCGCTTCGCTAACCCGGGCGAGGGTAGCGATACTCCAAAAAGGCCATGTCGAGCATCCGTCAGATGTCGCCGGGATCATCTATATGCCGTTCAATGACCATGTGAAGGAGGTCGTGCCCAAGCTCGTCCAGCGACTTCAGGCTGTTGGGTTTCATATTGATCCCGGCGCTATAGCTCGGGCGTCGTCTTAAATGACACCGATTGCAGAGCGACTAGTGTGGGTCGTTAGTGTCGCCGACGGCACCGTCCGGAGCTGGGCGGCATGACAATGGGTGGAGCGCACGAATGAGCCCACCACCGGCTGAAAGCAGCGAGGAGAGGAACCTGGCTCACACCCAGAATTGGCTCCGCCTGTCGGGGCTGACCGCGACCACCTTGCCGATCGACTTCCGCGATATCCGAACCGGCGAGCATGTGCCCGACCCCGCCCAGACGGTTCTAACCCTTCCCGCAGAGCGGTCCGAAAAGCACAAGAAGGAACAACTCGAAGCCATCGAAGCTCGATGGAGCGACGCCAAGGCACAGGCTGACGGAGTAACCGGACAGCCCGCATCCACAGCGGATCTCGACGATCTGTTGGATCGAAACCCGAAGCTGTTTGCTGACCTCCGACGCCTGCCGGTCAACGCGGTGGCGTTCTACCGGCCGTTTCATCTCGAGCCCTTCGACCGCTGGGGTATCTACATCTATGTCGAACACCTCATGTCGTATGCAACCCAGGTACGCTTCGTTGCCCCGTTCCTGGCGGGCGTCTCGAAGGAGGTCTTGCTGCACCTCGTTCTGTTCGATGTCTTCCACCACGAGTTCTACCACCACTTGGCGGAATGTGCGGCGACGACAATGGAAATCTTTGCCGACGCCATCGGTGCCCCAATTCCGTCGTACGTGAACTACCGAATTGCCGTTGGCGCGGGAAAGTTTGCGGATCACGCCCACAACCCGCTGGAAGAGGCACTTGCCAACGCCTACGCATATCACGGACTGGGGTTCATCTCCCGCGTGAAGACCGGCTATCTGGACGCGCTGGTGGGCAGTTACCAAAAGAACCTGACGGCGCAGTGGCTCCAGGAAGGGCCGGGCTACCGCCACGCCGCCTCCTACCTCTCGGGCGCCCAAATCCCAGGCAACGGGCAATTATTGGCGATGATGCTCCAACGCAAACGCCACCCAGCTCTTGATCAGGTCGCGCAATCCGTCATGCCGAGCGGCTATGCCGCCTTCGTGCCAAAGCCAGATATTCCGACCTACCTCGTCGGCACCCCCAAGCAGGTCCAGGACTTCCATGCCATGGTCCCGGCACCCAACGAAACCTACTGCCACCTCTTCTGGCCATTCGACACGAAACCCATCGAGGTCCACCTCAAAAACCGTCACAAGGAGCGCGAGGACGCCAAGAAGGCGGCAAAGGCAGCAAAGGCGCATCGGCGCTGACAATCGTCTGAGAACCCCGCATGGCAGCTAGCACCGAAATTCGCACTCTGGACGCTCGGCCCCTGCGACTGTTTGCGCCCCGCGTCTAGTGACCAGACTACGATAGCCAAGGTCCACAGGTGGTCGACGGGTCTAGATTATTGAAAACAATAGGATTTTCACACCGTAGTGCATCACCCCAGTCCACAGGTTCGGAGAGAAACCGCCCTCGGAGAGCGATCTTCGGCCTCACAGCCGGCGAGCCGGTCAACAGGTCCTCTTCTAAAACCGCAGGAAACCTGCGCCTCACGGCGCTACCGGCCGAGCCGGAGAGAGCGATTCGAAAGAAAACTGGCGGAGAGAGTGGGATTCGAACCCACGGTACGCGTTAACGCACACACGCTTTCCAAGCGTGCGCCTTAAGCCGCTCGGCCATCTCTCCGGCCTCTCGGAAGCGGCGGGAAAATACACGCGTGGGGGGAGAACGCAAGCGGGGTTCGTTCAGAAACCGGGGAGCGTTCCGGGTGGGCGGGCGCCGGTGAGGTGGGTGGTGATGGAGGCGATGACTGTGTCGGCGGTTTCGGCCCAGGTTTCGATGGTGCCGCCGCCGCGGTGGGGCATCAGGACGGTGTTGGGGGCGGTACGAAGTGCGGGTGGCACGGAGGGCTCGGCCTCGAAGACGTCGAGGCCGGCGCCGGCGACTTCGCCGGTCTCAAGGGCCGCGATCAGGGCCGTCTCGTCGATGATGGTGCCGCGGGCGATGTTCACCACGATGCCGGTTGGGCCGAGGGCGCGCAGGACATCGGCGTTGACCAGATGGCGGGTGGCTTCGCCGCCGGGGCACGCGACGACGAGCACCTCGGCCCAGGTGGCGAGGGCGCGGGCATCAGGCATGTAGGTGTATGGCGCGCCTGAAACCGGGGTGCGGTTGTGGTAAGCGACTGGCATGTCGAAGCCTTGAGCGCGGCGGGCGATGGCGCCACCGATGCGGCCGAGGCCGATGACGCCCATGCGGCGGCTGTGGATGCGGGGTAGCAGGGGGAATTGGCCGGCCATCCAGTGGCCGGCACGGACGAAGGTATCCCCCGCCACGATGCCGCGTGCCACCGCGAGCAGCAGGGCCATCGCCATGTCGGCCACGCAGCCTACCGTCGGGTCTGGCGCGTTGGCGACGCGAATGCCGCGGGATTTCGCGTGTGCGAGGTCGATCTTGTCGACGCCGGCGCCGAAGGCGGCGATGATGGTGAGGGCGGGGAGTGCGTCCATCAGCGCGGCGGGCACCGGGGCGGCGGCGATGATTGCCATGATTTCGCCAGGGTTGGCGGGCAATGGGCCGCCGGGGAGATACTCAATGACGTCGAAAGCCGCATGGTAGCGCGGTGCGCAGGGCTCGACGATTTGCCCGACATGCAGGACTACGGGTTTCGTCACGCCGATCTCCCTTCTATGATGGTGCACCGCAGCACGCGGCGTATTTCGAGTCCAACAGATTCAACGACGGCAATGGAGTGGTTCAGATGAAGGTCGGCGTCCCCAAGGAAATCAAGACCCACGAATACCGCGTGGGGTTGACCCCGGCGGCGGTGCGCGAGCTTACCGTGCATGGCCACGAGGTCGTCGTCCAGCAGGATGCCGCCACTGGCATCGGCTTCACCGATGACGCGTATCGCGCGGCCGGCGCCTCCATCGTCGCGACCGCGGCCGAGGTGTTCGCGGCGGCCGACATGATCGTGAAGGTGAAGGAGCCGCAGCCCTCCGAGATCGCCGCGCTCAAGCCGGGCCAGGTGCTGTTCACCTATCTGCATCTTGCCGCCGACAAGGAGCAGACGATCGGGCTGATGAAATCCGGCGCCACCTGCATCGCCTATGAGACCGTCACCGACGCGCGCGGCGCGCTGCCACTGCTGGCGCCGATGAGCGAAGTCGCGGGCCGCATGTCGATCCAGGTGGGCGCGCATTGCCTGGAGAAGGAGCAGGGTGGTGCCGGCGTGCTGCTCGGCGGCGTGCCTGGCGTGCCGGCCGGCAAGGTGGTGATCATCGGCGGCGGCGTCTCCGGCACGCATGCCATGCGCATGGCGGTCGGCATCGGCGCACATGTGACGGTGATCGACCGTTCGCTGCCGCGGCTGAAGGAGATCGAGGCGCAGTTCGGCTCGCAGGTGCAGACGATGTTCTCCACCACCGCGTCGATCGAATCCGCGGTGGTGGATGCCGATCTCGTGGTTGGCGCCGTGCTGGTGCCGGGCGCGGCGGCGCCGAAGCTGGTGACGCGCGCGATGGTGAAGCAGATGCGGCCGGGCTCGGTGGTGGTCGATATCGCCATCGACCAGGGCGGCTGCCTTGAGACCAGCAAGCCCACCACCCATGCCAGCCCGACCTATATCGAGGAAGGCGTGGTGCATTACTGCGTGACCAACATGCCGGGCGCCGTTGCCCGCACGTCGACCATCGCGCTCGGCAACGCCACGCTGCCCTTCGTGATGGCGCTCGCCAATAAGGGCTGGCGGCAGGCGCTGATCGACGACGTTCATCTCTGCAACGGGCTCAACGTGCATGCCGGCGTCGTCACCTACAAGGCGGTGGCGGATGATCTCGGCGTGGCGTTCAAGCCGGCCGCCTCCGTCCTCGGCGTGTGACGGCGATGGGCGGCTCGGCGATGCGGCGAACCGCCCTCATCACCGGCGGTGCCAGCGGCATCGGCGCGGCCGCGGCCCGGCGGCTGGCTAGCGATGGCTGGTCACTGGCGATCAACTACCGATCCCGCCGCGCCGAAGCGGAGGCCCTGGTGGCCGAACTGCGGGGCGTTGGTGCGGAGGCCGAGGCCTTCGCCGCCGACATGCGCGCGCCGGAGGACATCGCCGCGATGTTCGCGGCCGTGGATGCCCGCTTCGGCCGGCTCGACGGGCTGGTGAATAGTGCCGGGATTGGGCTGCCGGCTTCGCGCGTGGCGGATTTCGACGCGGCCGCGCTGCTGCATTTGATGACCGTCAATGTGATCGGCGTGATGCTGTGCTGCCGCGAGGCGGCGCGGCGCATGTCGACCGCGCAGGGCGGGCGGGGCGGTGTGGTGATCACCGTCGGCTCGATGGCCGGCACCATCGGCGGCCGGCCGGGCAATTCGCACTACGCCACCAGCAAGGCCGCGCTCGATGCCTTCGGGGTTGGTTTCGCCAAGGAGGTCGCCCTTGAGGGGATCAGGGTGGTGACGGTGCGCCCCGGCGTGATCCGCACCGACATGACGGCCAAGGGCCTCGCCGATGCCAAGCACGCCGCGACGGTGGCGGCCTCGATCCCGATGGGAAGGCCGGGTACCGCCGCGGAAGCCGGGGCGCCGATCGCCTGGTTGATGTCCGACGAAGCCTCGTTCATCACCGGCTGCACGCTCGATATCTCCGGCGGCGGGTTTCACATCGCCTCGGCGCCGTGACCTTCGGTTAGCTGCGCTTCTTGTCGTAGGGGGCGTAGGGCGGGAAGGTGCCGATCGCCGTCATATCGACCTCAACCAGCGAGGGGCCGGGCGCTTTTCCGGCGGCGGCGACGGTGGGGCCGAAATCCTCGGCACGGTCAACCTTGAAGTAGGGGATCCCCGCGAGATCGGCGAGTTTGCTGAATTCGGGGCCGGTGAGGTCGGCGAAGAAGTTGCGTTCGCCGTAGAGGGCGTTCTGGATGTGTTTGATGACGCCGTAGCCGCGGTCGTTCATCACGAGGATGGTGATGTCCACCTTGTCCTGCACGGCCGTCCATAGCTCGGCGATGGTGAGGAAAAAGCCGCCGTCGCCGGTCATCATCACGGTGCGGCGGCCGGGCGCGCCGATGGCGGCGCCGATGCCGAGGCCGAGGCCGGCGCCGATGGCAGCGCCGATCGGGTAGACGCTGTCGCGCGGGCCGTAGAGGTCAAACAGGCGGTTGCCCCAGGTGGAGTGGTTGATGGTGATGTCGCGCGCCCACACGGTGTCCCGCGGCAAAGCGGCGCGGAGGTCGGCGGGGAAGGTGGCGTAGGGGCCCATGGTGGCGGCGAAATCGGCGCGGGCCTGGCGCTTCATGGCGGCGAAGGCGTCCTGGTAGCCGGGCTCCGGCGCCCAGCCGGCCAGCCGCTTGGCGAGGCCCTCCAGCACCAGCGTGACGTCACCGTTGACGAACATGGTACAGGCATAGGTGCGGCCCTCGGCGGTGGGGTCAATGTCGATCTGCACGAGATTGGCGGGGAGTTTGAGGCTAAATTCCGCCGTTTCATGGCCGCGCAGGCGCGAGGCGGCGACCAGCATGAGGTCGGATTGGGCATAGAACGCCTGCACCGCCGGCGCGCCGTTGCCGTTGAGGCCGCCGAGGTTGCGGGGGTGGTCCTCCTCGATGGTGCCGCGGCCGGCCCAGGAGGTGACCATGCCGAAGCCCAGGTCGAGCAGCTTGCGGGCGGGGGCGGCGGCCTCGCGGGCGCCGGCGCCCAGCCACAGGATCGGCCGCTTGGCCTTGCGGACGTGCTCGGCCAATGCGTCGAGCGCGGCTTCGGAGGGGACCAGCGGGGGCGGGAGGATGAGTTCCAGCGTGTCGAGCGCGGCGGGGCGGGCGATGGCGGTGCGCTGCACGTCGATGGGGATTTCCACGCTCACCGGGCCGCGCGGGGCGCTGAGGGCGGTGACGGCGGCCTGGGTGAGGATGCCAAGCGCCTGCTGGGCGGAGAGGATCTGGAAGGCCGTCTTACTGACGGAGCGGAGCATGCCGATCTGGTCCGGCACCTCATGCGCCGTGCCCATGCCGCGGCCGATGAACTTGGTGCCGGTCTGGCCGGTAATGTGCAGCACCGGCGAGGCCGCGAAGCCGGCTTCCACCAGGCCCGGCACAGCGTTGGCCGCACCCGGGCCGGTGGAGGAGAATAGCACGCCGAGCTTGCCGGTGGTGCGGGCGTAGCCGTCGGCCATGTGGGAGGCGCCGGCCTCGCCGCGGGCCATCACGAAGCGGATGGTGTTGCGGCGGCCGATGCCATCGAGCATCGGGATGTTGTGGACGGAGACGATGCCGAACACGGTATCGACGTTGATGGCGGACAGGAACTCGGCGACGAGGTCGCCCACGTTGTAGGACATTTCGTTTCCTTTTTTTCTTCTAAGGCAAGGGAAGAAAGAGGTTCTTTTTTGAAAAAAAGAACCAAAAAACTTTTGTCCGTTGGCTTTGCGCCCTCCGGGGAGGCACCCAAGCAAACGGATAAAAAGTTTTTGCTTCTTTTTTCAAAAAGAAGCCCTTCCTTCCTGCTTCATCACTTCAAACAATCCCGAGTTCGATCACCTTCCGCCCCTCGGCGAGGCGCGTGGTTGCAAGCGGAGAGAGGTCGAGCGTGGTAAAGCCGCCATGGGCGATCAGTTCGGCGACGCCGCGGCCGGTGGCCGGGGAGTGCTGCATGCCGTGGCCGGAAAAGCCGGTGGCGAAGATCATGTTGGCGCAGCCGGGGTGCGGGCCGATGAAGCCGTTGAAATCGAACAGGTTCAGCTCGTAGTAGCCGGCCCAGCCGCCGGTGAGCTTGAGGGTTTCCAGCACGGGCACGCGATGGGCCAGGGCGGGCCAGACGTAGTCCTGGAACATCGCGTCCTCCATCTCGAGCGGCGGCTCGTCAGGGTCCGGCTCGCCGTCATCCGGCGAGCGGCCGCAGATGTAGCCGGGGCCTTCCGGACGAAGGAAATTGCCGGAATTGTCGATCAGCATGGGGAAACCGGCGAGGTCGGCCTGGCTTTTGAAGACGTAGACCATGCGCTTGCGCGGGCGGACCGGCAGGTCGATCCCGACCCAGGCGGCGACACGGGCCGACCAGGGGCCGGCGGAGTTCACTACCACGTCGCAGGGCACCACGGCGCCATCGGCCAGCATCACGCCGGTGACGCGGTCGCCCTCGCGGGTGAGGCCGGTGGCGTCTTGCGCGATGTAGGTGACGCCGAGCGCGCGGGCCTTGCGGCGATAGGCGGCGAGCAGGCCGGGGCCGTCGAACCAGCCCTCGCTCGACATGCCGAGCGTGCCGCCGGCGAGGTCATCCACGTTCATGTAGGGGAAGCGATCGCGGATTTCGCCGGGGGAGAGCAACGCGACGTCGGCGCCGGCGGCGCATTGGATGGCGTGGACCTCGCGCAGGGTGGCAATGCCGTCCTCGCCGGCGAGGAAGAGATAGCCCTGGCGCTTCAGGCTGACCTCGGCCTTGTCGTCACCGACGGCCAGCAGGTCATGCGCCTGTTCGAGGAACTGGAACCCGTAGCGGGACATCGCGACGTTCACGGGGGTGGAGAATTGCTGGCGGATCGAGGCGCAGGAGAGCGAGGAGGAGGCGATGCGGTAGGTCGGGTCCCGCTCGATGACGGTGATGCTGCCGGTGAATTCGGGGTCGCGAGCGAGATGATAGGCGGTGGAGGAGCCCACCGCGCCGCCGCCGATGATGACAACGCGCATGGCGCTACTTCCCCTCCGGCCAGCGGGCGATGGTGTTTTTCAGGATTTCAGCGAGTTGCGGGGCTATTTTGTAGATGCGGGCGTTGTGGTCGATCTTCACGCCATCGGCGGGATTGCGCTCGGAGGCGGCCTTCCAGTCGCAGAACATCTCGACGAGATCGAACAAATCCATCCCCGCGATCCCCTCCACGTAGTGCTCGGGGTGATGGGTGTTGTGCTTGTAGTGGTGTTGCAGGCCGGGCCAGGCCTCTTTCACCAGCTCCACATAGGGGGGGGTGCCGTAGGAAAGGCCGCGCAGCTTGGGGTAGATAGTGTCGAGGATCGGCTTCTCGACGGCGCTGAACTTGCTCGCGTCATGCACCCGGCCGCGCTCCAACAGGGTGGCGATGACGGTGTTGAGATGGTCGCGCACGCGGTGGATGTGGCGCAGGGTCTCGGCGGTGCTGTCGTAAGGAGGGCTGTCGGATGGGGGCGTATCGGTATCGGCCATGGTCGCTCTCAGTAGGATTTCGGCAGGCCGAGCACGCGCTCGGCGATGTAGCACAGCACGAGCTGCGGGGTGACGGGGGCGATGCGCGGCAGCATCACCTCGCGGAGGTAGCGCTCCACGTGATATTCCTTGGCGTAGCCGAAGCCGCCATGCGTCATCACCGCCTGCTGGCAGGCCTTGAAGCCGGCTTCGCCCGCCAGATATTTCGCGGCGTTGGCCGCGGCGCCATTGGGCAGGCCCTGGTCGTATTGCCAGGCGGCGTTCATTACCATCAGGCGCGCGGCTTCCAGTTCCATCCAGTTCTCGGCCAGCGGATGCTGGATGCCCTGGTTCTGGCCGATCGGGCGGCCGAACACCACGCGGTCCTTGGCGTATTGGGTGGCCCGTTCCAGCGCGACGAAGCCCAGCCCCACCGCTTCGGCGGCAATCAGCACGCGCTCGGGGTTGAGGCCGTGCAGGATGTATTCGAACCCCCTGCCCTCCTCGCCGATCAGATCCTCATCGGGGATTTCGAGGTTGTCGATGAAGAGCTGGTTCGAGTCGACGGCTTTGCGGCCCATTTTCTCGATTTCGCGCACCTCGATGCGGCTGCGATCGAACGCGGTGTAGAACAGGCTCAGCCCATGCGTGGCCTTTTTGACGTCCTCCAGCGGGGTGGTCCGCGCCAGCAGCAGCATCCGATCCGCCACCTGGGCGGTGGAGATCCACACCTTCTGGCCGTTGACCACGTAGCGATCACCGCGCTTCTCCGCCCGCGTGCGCAGGCGCGTGGTGTCGAGCCCGGTATTGGGCTCGGTGACGCCGAAGCAGGCCTTCTCCTGGCCGGCGATCAGCGGCGGCAGGAAGCGGCGCTTCTGTTCGTCGGTGCCGTAGATCACCACCGGTTGCAGGCCGAAAATGTTGATATGCACGGCCGAGGCGCCGCTCATCCCGGCGCCGGACTGGGCGATCGCCTGCGCCATGATCGCCGCCTCGGTCAACCCAAGCCCGGCGCCGCCATATTCCTCGGGCATGCAGACGCCGAGCCAGCCGCCCTTGGCCATGGCGGCGTGGAACTCATGCGGGAAGCCGCCCTCGCGGTCCTTGGCGAGCCAGTAGGCGTCATCGAAATCGGCGCAGAGCCGTTCGATCGTGGCCTTTACGTCGCGTTGCTGGTCGGAGAGGGCGAAATCCATGTGGGCGGCTCGGTGCTGTTCGGCGCCCATCCTGCCGCTCCTCGCCGCCGCCAACAAGGCGCGGTGACGCGCGGCGGAAGCTCGACTAGCCTCGTGGCAGGATTTGCAGCGAGCCCCCATGACCGACCACCCCGGACCCGTCGTTATCGACCTGCCGAGCGCCAGGCGCAGCCTCGCCTTCCCGCGCCTCATTGCCGCCTTGCGCGCCGCCTTCATCGCCGGCGCCACCGTGCCGCTGCGCCACCGCCATATCCTGGAGGACGCCAACGGCACGCTGCTGCTGATGCCGGCCTGGCGCGGGGCCGCGGCGATGGGGGTGAAAATCGTCACCGTCTATCCCGATAACGGCAAGCGCGGCCTCAATTCCGTCTTCTCCACCTACCTGCTGTGCGACGGCGAAACCGGGCAGCATCTCGCGCTGATCGACGGCAACGAGATCACCGGGCGGCGCACGGCGGCCGCCTCGGCGCTCGCCGGCGATTATCTCGCCCGGCCGGACGCCTCCTCCCTGCTCATCGTCGGCGCCGGGCATATCGCGGGGATGATGGCGGACGCTTACTCCGCCATCCGTCCCATCGGCTCCGTCCGCGTGTGGAACCGCCGGCCCGAGGGTGCGCAGGCCCTCGCCACCAAGCTGCGCGCCGAGGGCCACGAAGCCGAAGCGGTGGCAGACCTCGAATCCGCCGTGCGGGCCGCCGATATCGTCAGCTGCGCGACGCTGGCCGCCGAACCCCTGGTGCGCGGCGACTGGCTGCAACCCGGCAGCCATCTCGATCTCATCGGCGGCTATCGGCCGGACATGCGCGAAACCGACGACGCCGCCATATCGCGCGCCCGCGTGTTCATCGACACCGACGCCGCCCTCGCCGAAGCCGGGGATCTCACCCAGCCCATCGCATCCGGCGCCTTCACCCGCGACGCCATCGCCGGCTCGCTGTTCACCCTCTGCCGCGGCGAAACGCCGGGACGCCAATCCAGCAACCAAATCACCCTCTTCAAATCCGTCGGCAGCGCCATCGAAGACCTCGCCGCCGCCGTCCTGGTCTGGTCCGATAGAAGCCCCGATACCACTGCTCGCTGAGCGAACCGCTGGAAAGGAAGGCAAGGGGCGCTGCCCCTTGACCCCGCTGGGGGATGATCCCCCAGACCCCATCCGTTTAAGAGGACGCTGAAAGAGAGAGGGGGCCTGCTCGGTGGCTGCAACCACGGAGTAGGCCCCCTCTCTCTTTCAGCGTCATGCCTTCAAATGCATGAGGTCCAGGGGCTCGGCCCGTCGCGCGAAGGCGCGCAACGTACCTGGCAGGGGTCCAGGGGGCAGCGCCCCCTGGCCTTTGCTTCCCAGCGATCCCGCTCAGTGAGCGGCGGGATCAGGGCTTCTTCTTGGCCGGGGCCGGGGGCGGCGGGGGCGGGCATTCCTGGATGGCGAGGGCTTGTTGGATGGGCTTGTTGGCGGCGAAGGCGGGGAGGTCGGCGCCGGATTTGATCGCCATCACTTCGTCGAACATGCCGACGTTTTGGGCGCAGAAGAGCGAGCCGTATTTGATGCCGAGCTGGGATTGGGCGTTGGCCAGCGAGGTGATGTAGTCGTCTTGTTGCGCGAGGGCGCGTTTGCCGTAGGCGCGGCTGAAATAGCCGCCCAGCGCCTTTTCGTTGGTGGCGAGGGTGGGCTGGAACTGGCGGATGAAGGCGTTGTAGCGGTCTTCGGTTTTGCAGGTGACGGCGGTGACCATGAGGTTGCTTTTGAGGGCCGAGACGTCGAAGGCCGCCTTTTCGGGCGTGCGGACGCACATGGGCGCGTTCTGGGTGGGCGGTTCGGGCTTGGGCGGCGGCGGGGGCGGGGCTTCGGCGACGGGGGCCGGCGGCGGGGGCGGGGTGCAGCCGGCGAGGCCGCTGGCCGCGAGGGCGGCGACAAGGAGGGAGAGGGCGGACAGGCGCATCGGGGACTCCGGAAACGGGCGGTATTGCGCCGCATGTGCACTGCCGGGCCGCGTCGGCGCAACCTTTAGTGGCGCGTTGACAGGGGGGCGCGGGGCGGCTTCTTGTCGCGCATGATGGTCTCTCTGCTCGCCTATGGTTTCCTGCTGGGCTGGTCGGTCGCGTGGCCGCCCGGGCCGATCAATGCCGAGATTGCCCGGCGCAGTTTGGCGCGCGGGTTTTGGGCGGGGTACGGGCTGATCCTCGGCGCGACGACGGGCGATGTGATTTGGGCGTTGCTGGTGGCGTTGGGCGTCGGCGTGGTGTTCCAAGGGCCGATGATGCGGCTGGTGCTGGGCGTGATGTCGGTGGGGCTGCTGCTGTTCCTCGGTTTCACGTTTTTGCGCGGGGCGTGGCGGAGTTTTCAGGGCGCAATGGCGCCGGCGGCGAAGTTTGACGATGCGCGGGCGAGCTATTTGCTGGGGCTCACTTTGGCGCTGACCAGCCCGTGGAACATCGCGTTCTGGCTGGCGGCGATCGGGCGGCCGGAGTTGAGCGGCCAGGGGCTGGGGGCGCTCCTGGTGGTGATCCTGGGCGTGGTGGTTGCGGTGCTGACCTGGGGGTTCCTGTGGTCGGGCATTGTGTTGCTGCTGCGGCGGACCGCCTCGGGCCGGGCGTGGGATATTGCGGTGCGGACGCTGACGGGCGTGTTGATGCTGTATTTCGCCGCCACCTCGATTATTCGGCTGGCGGCGGGCTGAGCCGCACGCCCGAGGCGACGGATTAGGAAAAATGTTTGAGGCAGGGAGAAATTTCGCTTGCCATTAACCTGGCAGTCTTTTATAAGGTCATTTCTGCAGATAGGAGTGACAGTGACCGTATGACGCCGCCCCCTGCCCTTCCCCGCGATGCCGCGCCGGGCCTTGCTGCCATCCTTGGCAGCCTGCTCTGTGCGCTGCTGGCCGCCCTGCTGGGCGTTGCCAGGGTGCGGCCGCGCGCGGGTGACGACGCGGGGGTGATGGCGATGGTGGCGCGCTGCGCGGCGGAGGCCGAAGAGCCGCTGTTCGAGGAATGGGTGGAGTGGATCGCCGTGCCGGCGCCGTGGCGGGCGACGCAGGGGTTGTGGCGATACTGCGCGCGGGCGTGGGGTGGCTGGTCGCCGCGGCCCGGGCTGTGGCGCGGCAAGCGCGGGCGGGGGCCGCCCGCGCGCCATTTCGCACTCTGTACTGCATCAACCGGCATGGCCTGAGGGCGATGCGCGGGCGATGCCGCGTGGGGTTAGTTCACCTGGCGGGATTGGCCGTCCCAGAAGGGCTTGCGCAGGTCGGTCTTGAGGATTTTGCCGGCGCCGGAGAGTGGCAGGGCCTCGTCGCGGAAGGTAATCGAGCGGGGGCATTTGAAGCCGGCGATCAGGGTGTGGCAGTGGGCGATCAGGTCGGCGTCGCTGACGCTCATGCCCGGCTTGCAGCGGACGACGGCGTGGACCCGTTCGCCCCATTTCGGATCGGGCACGCCGATGACGGCGCATTCGGCGACGGCAGGGTGGCTGTAGACCGCGCTTTCGACCTCGGCGGAATAGACGTTCTCGCCGCCGGAGACGATCATGTCCTTCAGGCGGTCGACGATATAGATGTAGCCATCCTCGTCCATGTAGCCGCCGTCGCCGGTGTGCAGCCAGCCATTGCGCAGGGTTTGCGCACTGAGTTCGGGGAGTTTCCAGTAGCCGCGCATCATCGCCGGGCCGCGGCCGCAGATTTCGCCGATGGTGCCGCGCGGGACCTCGTTGTCGTCCTCGTCATGGATGCGGACGTCCCAGCCGAGCACGCCGCGGCCGGCGGAGCGCATGCGGCGGAGCTGGTCGGGGGAGGTGCCGTGGTCGCGCGCATCGAGCAAAGTGAGGACAGGGGCGGCCTCAGTTTGGCCATAGGCCTGGGTGAATTTGGTGTGCGGCATGACCTCCAGGCCCTTGCGGATGACCGCTTCGGGCATCGGCGAGGCGCCGTAGATGACGTGTTTGAGGCTGGAGAGGTCGTATTTGGCGATGTCGGGGTGGTTCACCACCATGTTCACCATGGTGGGCACGAGCAGGGAGTCGGTGACGCGGTGCTCCTGCACGGCGGCGAGGAAGCTGGCGGGATCGAAGCGCGGCATGAAGATTTGCTTGGCGGCGATGCCGGTGGAAATGAAGGTCATCGTCGCGTCGGCGATGTGGAACATCGGGGGGGCGTGGATGTAGACGGGATCGGGCTGGAAATGCACGATTGCCAGCGTATTCAGCATGTTGAGCACGATGTTGGTGTGGCTCAGCATGACGCCCTTGGAGCGGCCGGTGGTGCCGCCGGTGTAGAACAGGGCGGCGATGTCGTCGCCGCTGCCGCAGATATCCGGGCCGGGCGTGGCGGCGGCGAGGAGTGCTTCGTAGGCGAGGGCGCCGTCGGGCGTCGGGCCGTCGCCGATGTGGATGATGTGTTCGAGCTCCGGCGCGAGGGCGCGCACGGCGGGGAGAACGGGGAGGAAGACGTCATCCACCAGCAGCGCCTTGCAGCCGGAATCCGACAGCCAGAAGGCGATCTCGGGCGGGGCGAGGCGGGTGTTGATGGGCACGACGATGAAGTTGCCCCAGGCGAGGCCGAACAGCCCCTCGAAATAGCGGTCGCTGTTCAGGGCGAGGATCGCCACGCGGTCGCCAGGCACGCAGCCGAGCGCGGTGACGGCGGCGGCGCAGCTGGCGATGCGATCGCGCGACTCGGTCCAACTCCGTTGGCGATCGCCGCAGACGGTGGCGGTGCCGTGCGGGTTGATCTGCACGGCGCGATGGAGCAGTTGGGTCAGTCGCAGCATCGAGTTCCTCCCTCTGCCCTGTATCCGGGCCGTTTCATGCGGCGATCCTACCGGGTTTGGCGGCGAAGTGAACCCGCGACAAAACCGAGCCGGCGCAAGGGGCGGATGGCGCCGGGCCGGGCGGCGCGCCATCTTCCGCTCACCCGTTTCGGCGAAAGGACGCCCCGATGAGCACAATCGATGACGCGCGCTGGCATTTGGTGGCCAATCGCCGCCCGGCCGATTTTCTGTACGCCGTGACCACGATGGGCATCTACTGCAAGCCCGGCTGCCCCTCGCCGCCCCCGAAGCGCGGCAACGTGCGCTACTTCGCCGACACCGCCGAGGCGGAAGCGGCGGGGTTCCGCGCCTGCAAGCGCTGCGACCCCATGGGCGAGCGGGCCGGCATCGCCAAGGCGGTGGTGGCAGATGCCTGTGCCTTCATCGAGGCGGAGCCGGCGATCCCGTCGCTGGAGGCGTTGGCCGAGCGCTCCGGCTATTCGCGCTTCCACTTCCTACGCATGTTCCGTGACCATACCGGCGTCACCCCGCGCTCCTACGCCGAGGGGGTGCGTGCCCGGCGGTTGCAGGCGGCGTTGAGCGGCGGGGCGCGGGTGGCCGATGCGGTGGCGGAGGCCGGGTTCGGCTCGGAATCAAGGGTTTATGAGGATACCGGCAAGCTACTGGGCATGACGCCTGGCGCGCTGCGGCGCGGTGGGGCGGGCGAGACAATCCGCACTGCCTTGGCCGACAGCCCGTTCGGCCGGCTGTTGGTGGGGGCGACGGCGACCGGCGTTTGCTATCTCGGGTTCGCCGAGCCGGATGACGCCCTGCTGGGCGATCTGCGCGCCCGTTTCCCCAAGGCCACCATCGCGGCCGATGATGCGGCGCTGACCGAGACGGTGCAGGCGATCACCGCGTTCATGGAGGAACCCAAGGCAGCGCTTGATCTGCCGCTCGATCTGCGCGGCACGGCGTTTCAGATCCGCGTGTGGGAGACGCTGCGGCGCATTCCCGCCGGCGAGACGCGAACCTATGCGGAGCTTGCCCGCATGGTCGGCAACCCCGCCGCGATCCGCGCGGTTGCGCGCTCCTGCGCCACCAATCCGGTTTCGCTCGCCGTGCCGTGCCACCGCGTGGTGGGCAGCAATGGCGATCTTACGGGGTATCGCTGGGGGGTGCCGCGGAAGGCGGCGTTGTTGGCGCGGGAGAGTGCGGCGCAGGAGAAGGAAAGGGCTTCTTTGTGAAAAAAGAAGCAAAAAATTTTTATCCGTTTGGCTCCGCGCCCTCCCGGGAGAGCGCGGAACAAACGTGTGAAAATTTTTTGGTTCTTTTTTCTAAAAAAGAACCACTTCCTTCCTTACCCGTGCCACCAGGACCCATTGAGCACGATCCCCCGGCAAGCAAGCTGCTCGTCGCTCTCAATGGTTTCCTTCATCACGTCGTGGAACACGAAGTGGCCCTGCTCCATCTCCAGCACGGTCGCGTCGCCGAGCATGCCGGGCTGGAGGGAGCCGCGATCGGTGAGGCGCACGGCGGTGGCGGCGTTGATGGTGCTGGCGCGGATCACCTCCGCGAGGGGCATGTCCATTTTCACGAACTTCGACATGGTGACGAGCATGTTGAAGGCCGGGCCGCCGATCGAGGTAAGGTGCACGTCCGACGAAATCACGTCGGGCATGAAGCCGTTCTTCAGCATCTGCATCGCCGTCTTGTAGCCGAAGCTGCCGGCGCCGTGGCCGATATCGAAGATGACGCCGCGGGCCCGGGCCTCCAGCACATCCTGCTCCACCCCGCCATCGCTGGCGGCCGGGGAGTTGGGCCAGGGACGGAAACAATGAGTGAGGATGTCGCCCTTGCGCAGCAGCCGCATCACCTCGCCGCGCGGCGGGGGCGGCGCGTCGAGATGGCCCATCAGCGGCAGGCCCATGGCATCCGCCACTTCGAGGGCCATCTGCATCGGCACGATGCCGAGCGCGTTGGAGGTGCCGCCGCCGACGCGCACCTTCATGCCGACGATGAGGTCCGCGTGCTCCTTGGCCACCGCGAGCGCCACGCGCGAGTTGAGCAGCCGCATGTCGGACGCCTCGCCGAAGCTGACATCCCAGTGCAGGGCGAAAATGCCGGGGAAGGCTATGTTGAGGAAGGGCAGGATCCGCACGTCCGACCGCTCGATGACGTGTTTGCGGAAGCCGTGGATGTTGCCGGGCCCGGCCGAGCCCGCGTCGATCAGCGTGGTGCAGCCGGAGAAGCGCGCGTAGTCGTCGGGATCGACGCCGAGCGAGGTGCCGCCCCAATAGACATGGGTGTGCAGGTCGATCAGCCCGGGCACCACCATCTTTCCGCTGACGTCGCGGGTTTGCGCGGCCTCGCCGAGCTCAGTGCCGAGCGCGGCGACCTTACCGCCGGCGAAGGCGACGTCCATCACCGCGTCGATGTTCTGGGCGGGGTCGATCACCCGCCCCCCTTTAAGCAGCAGATCGAACATGAGGGTCCTCCCGGGGCATGCGAATGGGCGGATGGTCGTCGCGGCGAAAGATTTGCGCAACCCCTCCCCAAAGCCGTGAAATCATCGCAGAGTGACGGCCTGACCGTTCAGGAGATGGACCATGTGCAGCGCTGTCGTTGAGGATCCCCGCATCAATTCGCGTATCGTCACCGCCTACCGGCAGAAGACGCCGGGATCGGCGGATCTCGCGCAACAGGCGCTGGAGCTGCTGCCCTCGGGCATCGCGCATGATGCGCGCAATGTCGACCCGTACGGCATCTACGTCGCCCGCGCCAAGGGGCCGCATAAGTGGGACGTCGATGGCAACAAATATGTCGATTATTTCGGCGGCCATGGCGCGCTGATCCTCGGCCACGGCAACCCGGTGGTGGCCGCCGCCATCGCCGAGGCGGCGGCGGATGGGTCGCAGTTCGGCTCCAGCCATCCCCGCGAGATCGGCTGGGCGAAGGCGATCCAGCGGCTGATCCCCTCGGCCGAGCGGGTGCGCTTCACCTCCTCGGGCACGGAAGCGACGCTGATGGGCGTGCGCCTCGCCCGCGCTTTCACCGGCAAGAACTCGATCCTGCGCTTCAAGGGCCATTTCCACGGCTGGCATGACCATATGGCCGCCGGCTACTCCAACCACTTCGACGGCACGCCGACCCCGGGCGTGATCCAGGGCATCGCCGACAAGACGGTGCTGTGCATGCCGAATGACACGGCAGGCGTGGCGGCTGCTCTGGAGAGCAACAAGGACATCGCGGTGGTGCTGCTGGAGCCCACCGGCTCCTCCTTCGGCCAGCTGCCGCTGCGCGACGAGTTCGTGCACGCGCTGCGCGAGCTCACCACCAAGCACGGCGTGCTGCTGATGTTCGACGAGGTGGTGACCGGCTTCCGCACCTCCAAGGGCGGCGCGCAGATGCATTATGGCATCCGGCCCGACCTCTCGTCGTTCGCCAAAATCGTCGCCGGCGGCATGCCGGGGGCGGCAATTGCGGGGCGGAAGGACATTCTCGACCTGCTGGACTTCAAGGCCTCGGCGGCCGCCGGGCGCGAGAAGATCGGCCATCCCGGCACCTTCAACGCCAACCCGATCTCGGCCGCGGCAGGCATCGCGGCGCTGACGATCATTGCCGAGACCGACATCAACGGCCAGGCCAACGCCACCTGCGGCGCGCTGCGCGACGGGCTGAACGGGGTGCTGAGCGATGAGGGCGTGCGCTGGGCGGTGTATGGCACCACCTCGGGCTTCCACCTTTTCCTCAACCCGAACAACCGCGACATCTCGGCCAAGACGTTCGATCCGTTCGACGCCAGCTTCGACGAGCTGAAATCCTCGCCAACCAAGGTGGTCAACCGCATGCGGCTGGCCATGCTGGTCAACGGCGTGGACCTCAACCCCCGCCTCGGCGGCTTCACCTCCTGCACCCATACGGCGCAGGACGTGACGGATACGGTCGTGGCGTTCCGCGAATCGATCCGCATGCTGAAGGCGGAAGGCGAGCTCTGAGGCTGAACTGAGGCACGTCGGCGGCTGGCTCGGACCCAGCCAGCCGCCCGGCGTGCGTGCGATACCGATAGGGACGTATGCGATGACCGACGACGACATTGGCTTCATGCCGGCAACCGAACTCGGCCCGATGATCCGGCAGAAGAAGATCTCGCCGGTGGAGGTCGTCTCGTCCATCCTCGCGCGGGTTGAGCGGCTGGAGCCCAGGGTCAACGCCTTCGCCTATCTCGCCGCCGATCGGGCGATGGACCAGGCGCGCAAGGCGGAGGCCGAACTGATGTCTGGCGGCCCGCTCGGCCCGCTGCATGGCCTCACCTTCACCATCAAGGACCTGTTCTGGGCCAAAGACATGCCGACCCAGACTGGCAGTTTCATCAACCAGGGCAAGATGATCGCCGAGGATAGCCCGGCGGTTGCGCGCATGTATGAGGCCGGCGCCATTGCGCTCGGCAAGACCACCGTCTCCGAATTCGGCTGGACCGGGGTGTCGAGCTGCCCGCTGACGGGCATCACCCATAACCCCTGGAAACACGGCTACAACGCCGGCGCCTCCTCCGCGGGGGCCGGAGCCGCCTCGGCCGCCGGTTATGGCGCGCTCCATCAGGGCAGCGACGGCGCCGGCTCGGTGCGCATGCCCGCGCATTTCTGCGGCATTTTCGGCCTCAAGCCGACCTATGGCCGGGTACCCTACTACCCCGTCGGCGCCGGTGACTATACCAGCCATATCGGGCCGATGACCCGCACGGTGGCCGATGGCGCGCTGATGATGTCCGTCATGGCCGGCCCGCATCCGCTCGACCACACCACGCTCGAAGCCTGGCCGGCGGATTATCTCGGGCGGCTCGATGACGGCATCAAGGGCAAGCGCATCGCCTACTCGCCCGATCTCGGCCACGCCCGCGTGGACCCCGACGTCGCGAAGCTGGTGCGCGATGCCGCCGAAGCGATGGCAAAGGCCGCGGGGACCGACCTCATCGAGGTCAAGCCGGCCTGGGGCCCCAAGGGCCGCCCCCTCATCATGGGCTTCTGGTCCGCCCATATGACCCGCCTCGCGCAGTATCTGCCGGAGTGGGAGGACAAGATGGACCCCCACCTCGTCGCCTGCATCAGGGATGGCGGCAAGGTCTCGATGTCCCAATACCAGGGCATGCGCAGCGAGAAATACGCCTACATCGCCGAGATCAACACCTGGTTCGAGGAGTGGGACTTCCTGATCACCCCCACCGTCTCGGTCGCCGCCTTCCCCGCCGACCGGCTGATCCCCGAGCATTGGCCGCAGCACCCGTGGGACTGGATCCAGTGGGCCGAGTTCTCCTACCCCTTCAACATGTCGGGCAATCCCTCGGCCACCGTGCCTTGCGGCTTCACCGAGGCCGGGTTGCCGGTCGGGTTGCAGATCACCGGCAAGCGCTTCGACGATCTTGGCGTGTTCCAGGCTTCGCGGCATTTCGAGAAGACGCTGCCCTGGGCGGATAAGCGGCCGACGTTGTAGGGCAATGTCGGTTTTTGGCGCGATCTAGACGCGCGCAGCCTCCCGCCGGCAGGCGCGAGGCTGGCGGCGGTCAATGCAACCAGCCCGGTCCCCGCGACGACAATCCTGGAAGCGGCGGGATCGCTCGGCACCAAGTCATGCTGGTCGGCAATCACATCGGTGATCGGCAGGAAGAACGCCGGCGCCCGGGTGAGCGCCCCATTGCATCGAGCGTGTGGCGATTGCGGATGATGCTGAGCGTGTCTCCACCGGCGAGGTTGATTGTCGTGACGTCCGTGGTGAGCAAAATATCGGCGGCGAGGGTGATGCTGTAGGCCGTATTCGGTGCCGAGAGCGCGCCGGTGAGGTCAACCGCCCGGATGGCAGCACCGAATTCGGCGGCGGTGCTGACGGTTGGCTTGGGGCGGGACTCCGCGGCCCACGTGCTCCGCTGTTCAGCTCGGGGTACGCACGCTCGGCCGCGCGCCGCACGCGAGCGTTCGCAGACCGCGGCGGGCACCCGATGATGGAACGATGTGCGGCGCCAAGCTGGGCGCAGGTAGACGCCCGCCGTCAGGGTGACGGAGCGGCCAGCAACGCCTTCAGCGCGGTATCGATGAATTGCGCGTCGGCTGATGCATAGGGCCTGACTGCGGCGGCATAGCCCCAGATCGAGGGGATCGGCCGGTATTCGGCGTTGGGCATGTGGCGCGCACCAGGGCCTGGGAGAGCAGACGCATCCCATCGGTGATCCGTTTCCCGGCGATCCGCGGGCGTTCGAGAAGACGCATTTTGCGGTGGTCGGGCTTGATTCGGTGAGGCGGAGTTTGCTCTGGCTCGATCGGTGGTGGGCGGGGTAGCGCGCGCGTGAGCGATTTCACGGCGAGGTGGACGGGCCAATCGGGGGTGAGCGCAAGTGTTGCTCCATCTCGTCGAGACGACTGGCGACAACGTCCCAGATGCGGCGGGCATTGGTCCGGACATATTCGTGCACGATCCGGTCTCGGGTGCCAGCGATGGCTCGCCACGGAATATCCGGGTATGCGGCCTTAAAGTCAGGGCTGATGCTTTTCGCTGCGTCACCCATGACGGCTATCGAGTAGAGCACCGAGCGCGCGACGGTCGGGTTGGCGGCGAAGGCAGCCTAGTTCATGCCGCTGGTATCGGCACGAATATCGGCAATTGCGCCGATGATATCCTGTAGCCATGCCTCGTCGCTGCGCGCCATCAGAGGATCAGGATGCGGTCACGCTCGAAGGCCGCGCGGATTTCCGGGCGGAAGCTGTCGATCTCGCCGAGATCGACAGGGCGGCCGACGATATCTTGCAGCATCAGGCGGGTCGCCTCCATGCGGATGAGGGAGCAGGCGCGCGCAGGCTCTATCTCAACCGAAAGATCGAGATTGCTGGATGGGGAGTCGTCTCCGCGGGCGCTGGACCCGAACACCGCGAGATGGCGCACGCCGCGGCGGCGGAGGTGGCGCAGCGCCTGCGGCGGTGCGCCCTACGCTTGCTGATCGAGGCGGTGATCCTGGGCGACGGCAGAGCACGTCACGTCGAGACGGTGCGGCATCCGATAGCTGCTGGTGCTCGGCGCGACAATGCCGACCGGCAGGGCCACACGCCACTCGATCTCGCGCGCGGCCGTTGCGTGCCGGGCAGCGGGTGTTGTGAAGCTTGGGGGGGCGTGACGGGCTATCGGGTTTGGGCCGACGCGGCACGACGAGCCTCACCCCGCCCTCGATCCGCTTCGCGGCTCAAGCCCGCAAGGGTGGGAGAGGGAGAAGTGGGCGGCGAAGAAATTTTGCCTGGGGGTGAGATTTTGGTTGCTTCTACCTCATGAGTAATTTATATTGATGTGACTGCCATTAGAGCAAGATTGGTTCAAGTTGACTTGTATCCGGCGTGTTCGAGGTATTGTTGACACTCGTTTTGGGTAAAGCGTTCGAGCACTGTGCCGATGGATCGCCAGGTGGCCTCGACGGTCCGTGGATCCTGCTTGCGCAG
>CAIPLM010000180.1 GCA_903865895.1 uncultured Rhodospirillales bacterium
CGCGCCGCGAGTGACGAAATCGTCGCCGCCAATGCGCGTGATCTCCAGGCGTTCGACGCCGCGGGCGGCACCGCCGCCTTCCGCGACCGCCTAGCCCTCACCCCCGCCCGCGTCGACGCCATGGCCCGCGGGCTCGACGATATCGCGGACCTGCCGGACCCGCTGGCGCGTTCGCTCGGCGAATGGACGCGCCCCAACGGCCTCCTCATCCGCCGCGTGCCGCAGCCGCTCGGCGTCATCGGCATGATCTACGAGAGCCGCCCCAATGTCGGCGCCGATGCGGCCGGGCTCTGCCTCAAGGCCGGCAGCGCCGTCATCCTGCGCGGCGGCTCCGACAGTTTCCACTCCGCGCGGGCCATCCACGCCGCGATGACCGCCGGGCTGCGCGCGGCCGGGCTGCCCGAAGCCGCGGTGCAGATCCCGCCCGAGACCGATCGCGCCTACGTCGCCGCCATGCTCGGCGCCTCGGGGATGATCGACATGATCATCCCGCGCGGCGGCAAATCCCTCGTCGAGCGGGTGCAGCGCGAGGCGCGCGTGCCCGTGCTCGCGCACGCCGAGGGCCTTTGCCACACCTATATCCATGCGGCGGCCGACCCCGCGAAGGCGCGCGCCATCCTCGTCAACGCCAAGATGCGCCGCACCGGCGTCTGCGGCGCCACCGAGACCCTGCTGATCGACGCCGCCATCGCCCCCTCCCTGCTGCCCGACCTCATCGCCGATCTTCGCGCGCTCGGCTGCGACTTCCGCGCCGGCCCCCGCGCGCGGGCCATCGTGCCCGACCTGCCCCACGCGCCCGACGGCACCTTCGATACCGAATGGCTTGACGCCATTCTCTCCGTCGCCGTGGTCGACAACCTCGACCACGCGCTGCGCTTCATCCGCCACCACGGCAGCGAGCACACCGACTGCATCGTCACCGAGGATGCCGAAGCCGCCGACGCCTTCCTCGCCGGCGTCGACTCGGCGGTGGCGATGTGGAACGCCTCCACCCAGTTCTGCGATGGCGGCGAGTTCGGCTTCGGCGCCGAGATCGGCATCGCCACCGGGCGCATCCACGCCCGCGGCCCGATCGGGCTCGAACAGCTCACCACCTTCCGCTACCACGTGATCGGAACCGGCCAGGTGCGCCCATGACGGTGCGCCCCTGATACCGCCACGGGGAGACCGGCGCACCAGCCGGATCGGGCTGCTCGGCGGCTCGTTCAACCCCGCGCATGACGGGCACCGCCACGTCGCCGAGCTCGTCCGCCGCCGCCTGCGGCTCGACCAGGTGTGGCTGCTGGTCTCGCCCGGCAACCCGCTGAAGCCCTCCCGCGGCATGGCGCCGCTCGCCGAACGCCTCGCCTCCGCGCGCCGTATCGCCGATGGGCGCCGCATCGTCGTCACCGATATCGAGCGCGCGCTCGGCACCGTCTACACCGCCGATACCGTGCACGCGCTGCGAACCCGCTTCCCCCGCGCCCGCTTCGTGTGGCTCATGGGGGCCGATAATCTCGAGCAACTGCCGCGCTGGCGGCGCTGGCGGGAGATTGTCGCAACAATGCCGTTTGCCGTTGTGCCGCGTCCGACCTACAATCATCGCGCCCTGGCCGGCCGCGCCGCCCATCGGCTCTCCGGCGCCCGGCTCGCCGCCCGCCAGGCGCCGGCGCTGGCCGACTACCGCCCACCCGCCTGGGTATTCCTCCCCGCGCCACAACACCAGGCGTCCGCATCCGCCATTCGCGCCGCCCTTTCCGGAGTCTAGGACCATCGCCAGAAAACCGCCCGCTCCCCCCACGGA
>CAIPLM010000181.1 GCA_903865895.1 uncultured Rhodospirillales bacterium
CGATCTCTCGCTGGTGGCGCTGGTGGGCATCGTGCTGCTGATGGGGATCGTGAAGAAGAACGCCATCATGATGATCGATTTCGCCATCGAGGCCGAGCGGGTGCACGGCAAGTCGCCCGACGAGGCGATCCGCGAGGCCTGCCTGCTGCGCTTTCGCCCGATCATGATGACCACCATGGCCGCCCTGCTGGGCGCGCTGCCGCTGGTGCTGGAAAGCGGCACCGGCTCGGAGCTGCGCTTTCCCCTCGGCGTCACCATCGTGGGCGGGCTGCTGCTGTCGCAGTTCCTGACGCTCTATACCACGCCGGCGATCTATCTCGCCTTCGAACGGCTGAGGCTGGGAAGCCGGGGCTCGTCGTAGGATGGGTAAGCGCAGCGCGACCCATCATCTTGCTCCGTTCGCTGCCCATGCGGCGGGTCTCAGGCGGTATGTGATGGGTCGCGCTGCGCTTACCCATCCTACGGGTGAGGGGGAGGCCCGAAGATGAGCTTCTCCGAAACCTTCATCCGCCGCCCGATCGCCACGCTGCTGCTCTCCTTCGGGCTGATGATCGCCGGCATCGTCGCCTATCACTTCCTGCCGGTGGCGCCGCTGCCGAGCGTGGATATTCCGACCATCGTGGTCTTCGCCGCCCGCCCCGGGGCGGACCCGGAGACGGTGGCCAATTCGCTGGCCGCGCCGTTGGAGCGGCGGCTGGGCGTGATTCCGGGGGTGACGGAGATCACCTCGACCAGTTCGGTCGGCAATACCTCCATCGTCATCCAGTTCGACCTGCGGCGGGATATCGACGGCGCGGCGCATGACGTGCAGGCGGCGATCAACGCTGCCATCGCCGATCTGCCGGGCGACCTGCCGATCCGCCCCTATTTCCGCAAGTTCAACCCGGCCGAAACGCCGATCATGACGATCGCGCTCACCTCCGAAACGCTCTCGATGGGCCAGGTGTATGACGCGGCCGACAGCATCCTCGCCCAGCGGCTCTCCCAGGTGGAGGGGGTGGCGCAGGTGACGGTGAATGGCGCCGAGAAGCCGGCAGTGCGGGTGCGGCTGAACCCGGTGCTGCTGGCCAATGCCGGGCTTTCCGCGCAGGACGTCTACACCGCCATCCGCCAGGCCAACACCAACGGCCCCACTGGCGGCTTCCAGGGCACCGACCGTGCCGAGACCATCGGGCTCAACAACCAGCTGAACCGGGCCGCGGAGTACCGGCCGCTGGTGATCAAATCCACCAAGGACGCGGCGATCCGCCTCGGTGACGTCGCCGAGGTGGTGGATGCCACCACCAATGCGCGGCTCTCGGCGAGTTTCAACGCCAAGCCGGCCATCCTGCTCTCCATCACCAAGGCCTCCGGCGCCAATGTGATCGAGACGGTCGATAATGTGCGCACGGTGCTGCCGCTGCTGCAAAGCTGGATGCCGGCGGGGGTGGAGCTGACCATTCTCTCCGACCGCACCACCACCATCCGCGCATCGGTGAATGACGTGCAGATCAGCCTGGTCATCTCCGTGGTGTTGGTGCTGCTGGTGGTGCTGCTGTTCATGCGCCGCGCGGTGCCCACCATCGCGGCCGCGGTGACGGTGCCGCTCTCGCTGGCCGGCACGGTGGCGGCGATGTGGTTCTGCGGCTACTCGCTCAACAACTTCACCCTGATGGCGCTCACCATTTCCGTGGGCTTCGTGGTGGATGATGCCATCGTGATGATCGAGAACATCATCCGCCATCGCGACATGGGCAAACCGCCGCTGCAGGCGGCGCTGGAGGGGGCGCGGCAGATCGGCTTCACCGTGGTTTCGATCTCGCTCTCTTTGGTGGCGGTGTTCATCCCCATCACCTTCATGGGCGGCGTGATGGGGCGGCTGTTCCATGAATTCGCCGCCACCATGACGATCGCCATCGTGGTCTCGGCCGCGGTGTCCCTCTCGCTCACGCCCATGCTGTGCGGGCGCTTCATGAAGGACACACCGCCCGCCGCCTCCGGCTTCTGGCACGCGATCGACCGCGGGATCGAGCGCGGATTCGACGCGGTGCTCCGCCTCTACGCGGCCACGCTGGGCTGGGCGCTGCGCCACCGCATCGTGATGCTGCTCTCCACCTTCGCCACCATGGGCCTCACCGTGTGGCTCTACACCGCCATGCCCAAGGGCTTCCTGCCGACCCAGGATACCGGGCTGATCTGGGGCGGCACGCTGGCGGACCCCTCGATCTCGTTTGCCGCCATGCAGGCGCGCCAGCGCCAGGCGGTGGCGATCATCACGGCGGACCCGGCGGTGGACGGCGTGGGTTCCACCGTCGGCGTCACCTCCGGCTGGGCCTCGCTCAACCGCGGGCAGATGACGGTGAGCCTGAAGCCGCTGCGCGAGCGCGGCGTGTCCTCTGAGGCGGTGATCGCCCGGCTGCGGCCGCAGCTTGCCCGGGTCGGCGGGTTGCAGACCTTCCTGTTCTCCGCCCAGGAGCTGCGCGGTGGCGGGCGGCAGGGCGGCTCCACCCAGTTCGTGCTGGTCTCGCCCGATCTCGCCGAACTCAGGGAATGGACGCAGAAACTGGTGGACCGGCTGCGCGACACGCCGGAGGTCACCGACGTGTCCTCGGACCAGGACCGCGCCGGCCCGCAGGCCGACGTGGTGATCGACCGCGCGGCCGCCGCACGCCTCGGCGTCTCGGTGCTGGCGGTGGACAACGCGCTCAACAACGCCTTCGCCCAGCGCCAGATCTCCATCATCTACGCTGCCCGCAACCAGTACCGCGTGGTGCTGGAAACCGACCCCGCCTTGCAGACCGACCCGGCGATGCTCGATCGCGTGTTCGTCTCAAGCCCCGCGACGTCGGCGGGGCCCGGCGCCACCATTCCGCTGCGCAGCGTGGTCGCGGTCGAACGCAGCACCGCGCCGCTGGCGGTGCGCCACCAGGGGCAGTATCCGGCGGCCACCGTCACCTTCAACGTGCCGGAAGGGGTGGCGAATGGCACCGCGCTTCAGGCCGTGCAGGCCGCCTATGAAGAGCTGCGCATGCCCGACAGCATCCGCGCCAATTTCGCGGGGAATGCCCGCTTCATCACCGACAGTCTCTCCTCCCAGCCGATGCTGATCAGCGCCGCCCTGCTGGCGATTTACATCGTGCTCGGCGTGCTCTACGAAAGCCTGCGCCAGCCCGTGACCATCCTCTCCACCCTGCCCTCGGCCGGCCTCGGCGCCTTGGTGGCGCTGTGGCTCGGGGGCTTCGATCTCTCGATCATGGCGATCATCGGCGTGCTGCTGCTGATGGGCATCGTGAAGAAGAACGCCATCATGATGGTGGATTTCGCACTGGAGGAAGAGCGCCTCCACGGCCGCTCCCCCCAGGAGGCCATCCACGCCGCCTGCCTGGAACGCTTCCGCCCGATCCTGATGACCACGCTGGCCGCCCTGCTCGGCGCCCTGCCGCTCGCCTTCGCCTTCGGCACCGGCGCCGAACTCCGCCAACCCCTCGGCATCTCCATCATCGGCGGGCTGATCGTCTCCCAGATCCTCACCCTCTACACCACCCCCATCGTCTACCTGGCGCTGCAACGCCGGCGGGGCTGAGGCGGGTTCAGTCGATGTGCGACAACCGGTAAAGCCGCCCGCCTTCGATATCCGCGCGGCTTGCCCAGGTGGCGTGGGTGCCGCTGCTGATCTTGTGCGGCAGGCGGATGCGGCAGACCGGGCCGTCCTCGATGTGCTGCGCGTCGACCAGGATGCACTCCGATTCGTGGGTGCGCTCGTCGGTGATGAAGCTGACGAGGTAGCCGTCATCCTCCGCCTTGCTGTCCACGCGCGGGGCGAAGGGGGCCTCGCTGCCGAAGCGGTCCGGCCCGAAGGACAGCGAGGTTGAGGCGCCGGTGGCGAGGTCGTGCTTCACCAGCCCGGTGAACAGGAACCAGCCCGGCTTGGCCTCGGCGGAGTAGGCGTAGCGGTACGGCAGGCCGGTCTGGCGCGCGTTCATCATGCCGAATTCGAGGATGCGCGGGTCCAGCCGTTCCTCCCGCGTGGTGCCGGTGCGCAGGTTGAAGCGCCAGCGGTGCAGGCGGGTGCCCATGGCGTGCTGGTCGAGATAGACCATCATGCGCTCATAGCCGGTCGGCGCCTCCTTGGGGCTCTCCGGCATCGGGTTCTGCTGATGGTAGCCATCCACCACGATCTCGTCGCCATCCTCGTAGGCGTTGATCCAGTGCAGCACGAAGGTGGGCGAGGATTCGAACCAGCGGATATCCTCGGTGCGGCCATGGCGGGGGATGATGGCGAAGCGCGAGGGGATGTTCTCGAAAAAGCGCACGACGTGGCGGCCCTGGGCGAGGGGCTCCGGGTCCCAGAAGAGCGGGAAGTCGTTGAGGATCGAGTAGTTCGCGGTGAAGATCATGTCGTGCGGCAGGCGCGGCCCCGGCAGCGGCACCGGGATATAGGTGGTCAGCCGGTTGTTCCGGTCCACCACGCCGTAATGCATGTAGGGGGCGTGCTTGGAGTAGTTGAAGAACAGCAGCTCGCCGGTGCGCTCATCCACCTTGGGATGGGCGGAAATCCCGTCGAGCGGCACCCAGCCCTCGGTGCCCAGGTTTTCCATCGTGTAGGGATCGAGCCGGTAGCCCTCGCCGCACTGGTAGTAGGTGGAGAGCACCTGGCCGGCATGCACCACCACGTCGGTGCTGGAGCTGTCCTTGATCGCCCCGTGCGAGCCCCAGCCCGGCCGCAGCGACTTCTTGGGGTTCTCCATGGTGCCGGCCCAGATCGAGCCGCCGGCCTCCTGCTCGGCCTGGAATCCCTTGGTGCGCACCATGCGGTTGCGATAATTCGCCCGCCCGTCGCGGAAGCTGATGGCGTGGAGCATGCCGTCGCCGTCGAAGGGGTGGAACCGGCCGACCGGCTGGTGCACCTGGTTCTGCGTGTTGCGCAGATAGACGCCGTCGATATCGCGGGGAATGCGGCCCTCGATGACATCAAGCTCCTCGGCATCCACCTCCTCATGCAGCGGCGTGTGGGCGCCGTTCAGGTAGGGGTGGTTGCTGGGCGCCAGAGTGGCGCGCACTGCGTCCCGCCGGGTGATGCGCATAGGGTCCTCCAACGATTTTGTAACAGTATGGGGGAAAGCAAGGCATGGAAGGCAAGGGGTTCTTTTTTGAAAAAAAGAACCAAAAAACCTTTATCCGATTGCTGCGGAACCCTCCCGTGAGAGTGCGGTGCCAAACGGATAAAAAGTTTTTGCTTCTTTTTTCAAAAAGAAGCGCTTCCCTACCTCGGCGTCGCCCCATACTTCTCCATCAACGGCGCCAGCAACCCGCCGCCGCCGTTCATCGCGAGGTTGCCGCCATCCATCGGAATGATGGCGCCGGTGATCCAGCTCGCGGCGTCGGACGCCAGCAGCACCGAGAGACCCTTGATATCGTCAGGCTGGCCGAAGCGGCCGGCGGGGATGCCGTGCAGGAAGGTATCGCGCAGGAAGGGGTCCGCCTCCATGCGCGGGCCGAGCCCGTTGGCGCCGAGCACCTGGGCCGGCAGGATGCAGTTCACCCGCACCCCGCGCGGCGACCATTCGGTGCTGAGTTCGCGCGTCATGTGGATCACGGCCGCCATGCACATGCCGTAGACCGATTGCTCGCGCCCGAGCGAGGTGACGCCGGAGATCGAGCCGATGCTCATGATGCTGCCGCGGCCCTGCGCCAGCATGCGCCGCCCGGCGTGCTGGCAGGTGTAGTAGCGGGAGATCACCAAATTGTGGAAATTGCGCTGCACGTCGGTGATCGCCATGTCCTCGGCGGGGCCCGGCTTGGCCTCGCCGGCGACGTTGCCGAGAATGTCGACGCGGCCGAATTCGCGGTCCACGGTGGCGAACACGCCGTCGATATGGGCGAAATCCGTCACGTCGCCGGCGATCGGCAGCGCCTTGCGGCCCATCGCGGCGATCGCCTGCGCGGTCTCCTCGATGCCAGCCGCGTTGCGGTCCAGCAGGACGACGCTGGCGCCGGCCTCGGCGAGGGCCAGCGCCATGGCGCGGCCCATGCCCTGGGCACTGCCGGTGACGACGGCGACGCGGTTGGTGAGATCGAACATCTGCATGTCCTGCTACCCTTTCACGGCACCGGCGGTGAGGCCGGAGGCGTATTGGTCGACGAAGAAGGAATAGACGATGGCGACGGGCACGGAGCCCAGCAGGGCGCCGGCCATCAGCGGCCCCCAGAAGTAGAAATCCGCCCGTGTGAGCTGCACCAGCACGCCGACGGGGATGGTCCGCTCCGCCGAGGCGGTGACCAGGGTGAGCGCGTAGATGAATTCGTTCCACGACAGGGTGAAGGCGAAGATGCCGGCCGAGAGAATACCGGGCCGTGCCAGCGGGATGGCGATGCGCCACATCGCGCCGAGCCGCGTCATCCCGTCGATACGGGCGCAATCCTCCAGCTCCGAGGGGATGGTGCGGAAATAGCCGCTCATCAGCCAGGTGACGAAGGGCACCAGGAAGGTCGGGTAGACCACCACCAGCGCCCAGATGCTGTCATCGAGATGCAGCTGCGCCATCACCTCCACCATCGGGATGAACAGCAGCGAGGAGGGCACGAGATAGGTGACGAAAATCGCCGTGCCGATCAGCTCCGAGCCACGGAAGCGCAGCCGCGCCAGCGCGTAGCCGGCCGGCACGCCCATCGCCAGCGCAATGGCGGTGGAGAGCGTCGCCACCATCATGGTGTTCCACGTCCAGGTGACGAACTCGGTCTTCTCGAACAGGAAGCGGAAATGATCGAGCGAGGGATTGGCGACGTAGAGCGGGCTCTTGGCGCCGTCATACAGCTCGCTGTCCGGCTTCAGCGCGGTGATCAGCATCCAATAGAACGGGCCGACCAGGAAAAACAGCGCGAACCCCATCGGGATGTAGAAGAACAGCCAGCGCTCCATGCGCGGGCTGTTGCCGCGGATTTCGCCGGGTTGCAGCTTGGTGCTCATGACCGTGTCTCCGGGTGGCGGCGAGGCCGGGGCTCTGCCCCGGACCCGGCCAGGGGCTTTGCCCCTGGACCCCACCAGGGGTCGCGGACCCCTGGACCGGCGATCTGTGGGGTTTGGGGAAAGAGGGGGCCATCTCGATGGGGCGACCTGCCGTGTTGGCCCCCTCTTTCCCCAAACCCGCAAAAATTGGCGGGTCCAGGGAACACGGTTCCCTGGCGGGTCCAGGGCAGAGCCCTGGTGGGGTCCAGGGGCGAAGCCCCGGCCTTTCCCGCCACCCGCGACATGGTCATGCCACCGTGCTCCGGCGGATGCGGCGCAATTGCCAGATGATGAGGATGAGCAGCACCGGCAGCATGGTGAGCGAAATCGCCGCCCCCTCGCCGATATTGCCGGCGGCCAGGCCCTGCTGGAACGAGAGCGTCGCCAGCACCTGGGTCGCGTTCATCGGGCCGCCTTTGGTGAGGCCGTAGACGATGCCGAAATCCGAGAAGGTCCAGATGATCGACAGCACCAGCGCGGTCAGCAGCACCGGCATCACCAGCGGCAGGGTGACGAAGCGGAAGCGCTGGAGCTTGTTGGCGCCATCGATCGCCGAGGCGTCGTAGAGGTCCTGCGGGATGGCCTGCAACCCGGCCAGCACGGTGATCGCCATGAACGGCGTGCCGCGCCAGGCATTGACCAGGGTGACGCAGAACAGCGCGAGATCGGGGTTGGTCAGCCAGTTGAAGCCGTCCTTCATCAGGCCGGCATGCACCAGCATCCAGTTCAGCACCGAGAAATTGGGGTTGAACATCCACAGCCAGGCCATGGTGCCGAGCACGGTGGGCACGATCCAGGGCAGCAGCACCGCCGAGCGGATCAGCCGGCGGAAGCGGAAATGCTCGTTGAGCAGCAGCGCCAGCCCGACGCCGAACACGAGGCGCATCGCCACCGAGCCGGCGGTGAAGATGACGGTGTTGCGCAGCGTCTGCAGGTAGATCTGGTTGTCGAAGAGATCGATGAAGTTATCGAGCCCGACGAACACGCCGGGGTCCGCCAAGGTGCGGTCGGTGAGCGCGTAGCCGACGGCGACGCAGAACGGATAGGCCACCAGCCCGAGCATGAGGATGACGACGGGCGCCACCAGCAGGTAGCCGAGGCTCCGTTCGTTATCGATCAGCCAGACCAGCCCCCGGCGCCGTGTCGGCACCGGGGTGACGGTCGCGCTCACCGCCCGGTCAGGCGCGGCGCTTCTTGGCGATCTGGTCGTATTCCTTGCTCGCCCAGTCCATCGCGGCCTTGGGCGTCAGCTGCCCGGTGCAGGCCTTGGCGAACATGTCCACCATCACGAATTTCGCCACCGCCTCGGCCGCGGCCGGGGTGGGCGGGCCGGAATAGCCGGGCAGGCGGTTGATCTTGTTCAGCTCACGGAAAATCTTGAGCTTGGGATCCTCCGGCCACACGTCTTCCTTGTCGAAGCCGGCGAAGGTCGGGATGAAGTAGCTCTGCCCGGTCTTGGTCCATTTCGGCAGGAAGGCGCGGCTGTACCAGGCGCGCAGGAAGTGCTTCTGCCCGGCCGGGTTCGCGCTGGAGGCGAAGGGCAGCCAGACGTTGATGTTGTAGTTGGCGAAGCGCCCGGCCGGGCCGCGCGGCCACAGGCCGTGGTCCATATTGCCGAGCATCTCCTTCTTCGCCGCGTCGGTCGCCGCCGCGGTGCGGGTGGAGAGGTAGATGGTGTTGACGTTCACCGTCGCCGAGCACTTGCCGGAGAGGAAGGCCTGGTTGTTGTCAGGGTCGAGCCAGGCGGTCGTGCCGGGGACGAAGTATTGGTAGATCTCCTTGTACCACTCGATGGCCTGCAGGGTTTCCGGGGAGTTCAGCGTGACCTTGCCGTCCTTGTCGAACTCCTTGCCGCCGAAGGCCCACAGCACCGGATAGTTGGTGGAGCGGCCGTCACCGCCGGCGTGGCCGAGCGTCATGCCGATCGGGGTGCCCTTGGCGTGCAGCGCCTTGGCGCCCTTCAACAGGTCGGCGAAGGTATCGGGGAACTTGTCGATCCCGGCGGCCTTGAACTGGTCGGTGCGGTAAACCCAGGCGGCCGGGGCCTGGCCGATGCACAGGCTCTTCCAGCGGCCGCCGACCACGCAGGCATCCTTGCCCGCCTGCTGCCAGCCGCCATAGTTCTTGCCCGCCTCGTCGGCGACGTCGGTGACGTCATTGAGTTTCGACGCATACAGGAAGGTGGTGAACTCGTCGGCCACCGCGAGGTCGGCGCCACGCCCGGTGCCGATGATCGAGGCGGTCTTGGTGGCCAGCTCGGCATCGGCGAAGCGCTCGATGCGGATCTCCATGCCGGTATCCTTGCCCACCTCGGCGGCGAGCTCATCGAGCATGGTGTTGCAGGCCGGCACGTACCAGTTGCCGGCGAGGATGGTGAGCTTGGTGCCCTTCAGCGCGTTCTGGGCAATTGCCGGGGCGGCAAGCGGCGCGCTCGCCGCGGTGGCGATCAGGGCGCGACGGGTCAGCGATCGGTTTGCGGTCATGGTCCGGTCGTCTCCTCTGGTTTTGTCTGCAGACGGCCGCGGGCGCGACGCCTGTTCACCTGGTTGGGTCGGTGGCAATTAATATAATAGCTATATCGCGGCCCGCGTCGATGTTCCATCGACGTTTTTCTCCGCGGTGCGCGACGGCCCGGTTAAGCCTTCGGCAATCCCCCTCACGCTACCCTGTTCCGGCTGCCCTCTCCCCCGGCCACCCGGAGCCCGCCCGCATGCTGCCTCGCCTCGCCCTGCGCACCCGCCTTAATCTCGGCTTCAGTGTCCTCGTCCTGCTCGCGCTGGTGCTTGCGGGGACGGGCTACTGGGGCCTGAACCGCGCCTCCGGCGAGCTCGCCACCCTGGAGCGGGCGGGGGTGAGCATGGCGCGCGTATTGCGCATGGACAGCGAGATCGAAATCATCCGCCGCTCCCAGCTGCGCTACATCCACGAAATCCATGCCGGATCGCTGACGGAGATGCAGGCCAGCCAGAAGACGCTGCGCGACCTGCTGGCCGAGGCGGCCTCCGCCACGGCGGAAGCTGACCTGCTCGATATCTATCGCACGGTGGACAGCCGCCTCGCCGCCCAAGTGGCCGCCGGGCAGCGCCTGGTGGAGCTGGTGGGTGCCGCGCAGGCGGCGCGTGGCGCGCTGCTCGCCGCCGGCGCCGGGCTGATCACCGCCACCACCACGCTGATCGACGTCGCGCAGGCGAGCCATGACGAGATCACCATCACCTCGGCCGAGGAGGTCCGCCAGCGCATCCTGCAGGCCGATCTCGTGGTGTGGCACTTTCTCGCCAATCGCGATCCGGCGGAGCTCGCCCGCTACGCCGACAGCGCCGAGCGGGCGGCCAATGCGCTCGATGCGCTGGAGGTGATGGCGGCGGGCGAGCTTGCGCGCACCATCCCGCAGGTGCGCACCGCCGTGCAGGCGCATCGCGCCGCTTTCGAAGCCGCCAGTGCCGCGATCGCCGCGCCGATGAGCCATTTCGAGACGGTGCTGCGGCCAGTGGTGGTCGAGCTGCAGGGGCTGCTGGCGCGCGCGGAGACCGGCATGCGGCGCCTGGTGGATGCCGAGACCGCCGATGCCCGCGCCGCCGTGGCCGCCACCCAGACCCGCCAGATGGTCATCGCCGGGCTCGGCCTGCTTGGCGCCATCCTGATTGCCGCGCTGATCGCCCGCTCCATCACCCGCCCGCTCGGCGCGATGACCGGGGCAATGACCCGCCTCGCCGAGAACGACCTCGACGTCGAGGTGCCGGCACGCGACGCCACCGACGAGATCGGCGCCATGGCCCGCGCGGTCGAGGTGTTCAAGCAGAACGGCATCGCCGCCGCCCGGCTCGCGGATGAGCAGCGCGCCGAACAGGCGGACAAGGAGCGCCGCGCCACAGCCCTGGCCGCCCTGGTGGCGGGGTTCGAGGCCAAGGTCGGCAGCCTCACCGCCAGCCTCGCCAATGCCGCCAGCGGGCTCGAGGCCACCGCCACCACCATGACCGCCACCGCCGGGCAGACCAACGCCCAGGCC
>CAIPLM010000182.1 GCA_903865895.1 uncultured Rhodospirillales bacterium
ATATCACCGCGCTCGAAAACAAGACCGCGTGACGCGAAAGGCGAAGCATGCGAGGCTCGGCGCGACAATGGGGGGCTGAATGAACGCGCTCACGCAGGGTGCGATCGACTGCGACATCCATCCGGGGGTGAAGGGCATCGCGACCCTGCTGCCCTACATGACCGCGCATTGGCAGGACAGCTTTATCGAGCGGGGGATGGACGGGTTCGACCTCGCCTCCTACCCGCCGAACACGCCGCTCGCCTGCCGGGCGGATTGGAAAGGCGCGGGCAAGCCGGGCACCGATATCGAGGCCTTCCTGCGTGACGGCGTCAGCGCTTTCGGCAGCCGCATCGCCATCTGCAACACGATGTATGGCGGCCAGGTCGCGGTGAGCGAGACCATGGGGGCGGCGATCTGCTCGGCGATCAATGACTGGATCGCCGATCAGTGGCTGGCCCGCGATGCCCGCCTGCGTGCCTCGATCGTGGTGCCGGCCCAGGCGCCGTTGCTCGCCGCCGAGGAGATCGAGCGCCTGGCGCCGGATCGCCGTTTCGTGCAGATCCTGCTGCCCTCGGCCGCCGAGATGCTCTACGGCAAAAGCTATTACTGGCCGATCTATGCGGCGGCCGAGAGATACGGGCTGCCGATCGGCATCCATGCGGGCTCGATGTTCCGCCATGCGCCGACCTCGAATGGCTGGCCCTCGCATTACCTGCATGACTACGTGGCCGCGCCGCAGAATTTCGAGGACCAGTTGCTGAGCATGGTCTCGGAGGGGATTTTCGAGCGCTTCCCCGGCCTGCGCGTCGTGTTCATCGAATCCGGCGTCTCCTGGCTGCCGAGCTTTCTGTGGCGGGCGGTGAAGACCTGGCGGGGGGTCCGGGCCGAGGTGCCCTGGGTGAAGCGCCCGCCGGCGGCGATCATCCGCGACCATGTGCGCCTCACCGTGCAGCCGTTCGACGTGCCGGCGGAGCCCGAGATCGTCAATCGGATCATCGAGCAGATCGGCTCCGAGGATATGCTGCTGTTCGCGACCGACTATCCGCATTGGCAGTTCGACGGGCTGAACGCGCTGCCGCCTGGCATTTCGCCGGCATTGGCGCGCAAGATCATGGTGGATAATCCGCGGGCGACCTATGCCCGCATCGGGGAGATGGCGGCATGAGCGTGGTGCTTGAGCGTCAGACCGACGCGACGACGAAGTTTCGCATCATCGACAGCGATATCCATCCGGCGCTGAGCAGCCCGCGGGATCTCGACCCCTTCCTCTCCGCCCGCTGGCGCCAGCATATCGCGGAATACGGCAAGCTGACCCGCAAGCCCTATGCCGAGCGCGGCACCTATCCGCGCTTCATGCCCAACACCGCACGGCGCGACGCCTGGCCGCCCGGGGGCAAGCCGCCGGGCTCCGACCTCGCCTTCATGCGCGCGCAGTTGCTGGATCGCTACGACATCGAGATCGGCATTCTCGAACCCCTGTTCGGCGCCAGCGAGGTGCGCAACCCCGATCTCGCCGCCGCCCTGTGCAGCGCGGTGAATGACTGGCAGATGGCCGCCCTGGTCTCCCAGGAGCCGCGCCTGCGCGCCTCGATCCAGGTGCCGATCGAGGACCCGGTGGCGGCGGTGGCGGAGATCGAGCGCTGCGTCGCCAATCGGGCCTATGCGCAGATCCAGATGACGTCGCGCAGCACCGAGCCGATCGGGCGGCGGCGCTACTGGCCGATTTTCGAGGCGGCCGAACGCCACGGGCTGCCGATCGGCATGCATGTCGGCGGGGATAGCGGCCATGCGCCGACGGCCGCCGGCTGGCCCTCCTTCTACATCGAGGACCATCACGGGCTGGTGCACGCCATGCAGTGCCAGGCGACCTCGCTGATTCTGGAGGGGGTGTTCGAGCGCTTCCCGGGGCTGAAGGTGATCCTGATCGAGGGCGGCTTCGCCTGGGCGCCGTCACTCGCGTGGCGGCTCGATGCGCAGTTCGCCAAGATGCGCTCCGAGGTGCCGCACCTGAAGATGAAGCCGTCGGAGTATATGAAGCGGAACCTGTGGTTCTCCACCCAGCCGATGGAGGAGCCGGAGAATCCGGAGGACCTCCGGCGCATTCTCGACTGGATCGGCTGGGATCGCATCGTGTTCGCCACCGATTATCCGCACTGGGATTTCGATGACCCGGAGACGGCGTTCCCGTGCAAACTCAGCGCGGGGGAGCGGCGGATGATCTTCCGGGAGAATGCGTTGGGGATTTATCGGCTCTGAGCGCGATCGCCCGAGGCGGCACGTCGGAGGGCGTGAATCGCGCGAACCAATATGTGAGGGATTCGCGGGCTGCAATTCAGGGCTGCGCGTTACCTGAATGTCACCAAATGGCGCTGGCCACGAATCGCGCGACTCGGGTTGTATGCGGCAGCGACGCTCGTGTCGTGACTGTCAATCCCGATTGGATGGAATCGTTATGCTGAAAACCCTGTTCCCCGCTTTCGCCGCCGTTGTGATGCTGGCGGCCTGCTCCAGCAGCGATACCTCCAATGCCAGCGGCGCGGCCGGTGCGGGTGCTGGCGGCGCCGGCGGCGCGGGCGGCTCGCGCATCGCCCGCCCGGGCAGCCAGGAAGACCTCGTCGCCAATGTCGGTGACCGCGTGTTCTTCGATACCGACAAGTCCACCATCAACGGCAGCACGCCCCCGGCCCGCAATAACGGCCAGACGCTCGACAAACAGGCGGCGTGGCTGAAGCAGTATCCGCAGAACATGGTGACGATCGCCGGCAATGCCGACGAACGTGGCACCACCGAATACAACCTCGCCCTCGGCCAGCGCCGCGCCCAGGCCGCCCAAGCCTACCTCGTCGCCCGCGGCGTCGCGCAAAGCCGCATCAACGTGGTCAGCTACGGCAAGGAACGCCCCACCGCCCTCGGCTCCACCGCCGACGCCTGGGCGCAGAACCGCAACGCCATCACGTCGGTTCGCTGAGGCAAGAAAGCAAGCAAAGACCCCGACTAAAGGGATAGCCGTGCGGCGATCAGCACGGCTATCCTGCTAATAGGCCAGGAACGCCTGATAGGCCTCGATCATGTCCTGCACCGCCGCCTCGTAGAGCAGCTTGCCGTGCTCGGGGGTGGAGAGCGAGGGGTCGCTGCCGATGCGCCCGTCGGGGAAGCGGCGGCGGTAATCGGCGGCTTCGAAGAAGGGGCTGGAGGGTGCCGCGACCTTCGGCGTCATCTGCGCGTGCTTGATGTGCTCCTGCTGGTAGTACTGCGCGAGGGACACCTCGGCGGCGGTGGCATGGGCGCCATTGGCCCCGGGATAGAGCTGCTCGCCGAGCTTGCGGCAGCGCTCGCCGGCGGACCAGAAGGTCATGCGGCACTGCACCGGCGCATCGGCGGCGCGCAGCGAGCGGGCGGCGTAGAGCTCATCGAAGGCCGCCGTCACCGTCGCGACGTTGCCGCCATGGCCGTTGATGAAGAAGAACTTGCGGAAGCCGTGCAGCGCGAAGCTCTCCACCACATCGCGCACCACCAGCATCAGCGTGCTCGGCCTGAGCGTCGCCGAGCCCTTGAAGGCGAGGTGGTGCTGGGACATGCCATAGGCCAGCGTCGGCGCCACGGCGGCGCCGATCGCATCCCCCACGCCACGGGCGACGAATTCGGCGTCGAGATGGTCCGTGCCGATCAAGCCATTGGGGCCGTGCTGCTCGACCGAGCCGATCGGCACGATCATGCCGTCGGAGCCGCGCAGGTAATCCTCGACTTCGGGCCAGGTGGAGAGTGCGAGCTGCATGATGCGAAATCCTACGGTTTGAGGCTGACGCCGCCGAAGGGCTGGCCGCCGAGGAAGTGGAGCTTGAAGCCGTTGACCTTGGCGGAGACGCCGACAAAGGCCTTGGCATCGGCGAACAGCATCATCGGCACCTCGTCATGGATGATCTGCTGCGCCTGCTGGTAGAGCTTGGTGCGCTCATCGACGGAGGTGACGATGTTCGCCTTCTGCACCAGGTCGCTGTACTCCTTATTGCACCATTGCGGGATGTTGCGGCCATTGGCGAGGGCGCCGCAGGTGAAACCGCCGAGCATCTGCGCGGGGTCCGGATAGTCCCAGGTGCCGCCAAGCATGCCGGCTTCGCTCTCGTTGTTGCGGGCGCGGCGGAGATATTCGCCCCATTCGTAGGTGACGATTTTCGCCGTCACGCCGATCTTCGCCCAGTCCGCCTGGATCATCTCGGCGGCGCGGCGGCCGTTCGGCATATAGGCGCGGGCGACCGGAATGGCCCAGAGATCGATGTTGAAGCCGGTGGGGAAACCGGCCTCGGCCAGCAGCGCCTTGGCGCGGGCGGGGTCATAAGGGCGCGGCTTCAGCGCGGGGTTGTGGCCCCACAGCGTCGGCGAGACGACCGAGGCGGCGGGGCTGCCGGTGCCCTGGAAGACCGCCTTCACCAGATTATCGAGGTCAATCGCGCTGGCCAGCGCCTCGCGCACCCGCTTGTCCGAGAAGGGCTTCTTGTCGGTGCGGAAGGAGAGGTAGCCCATCGAGGCAATCGTGCTCTCCTGCACCACGACGCCGGCGGTGGTCCGCATAGCCGGCATATCGGCGGGGTTGGGGTAGCGCGCCACCTGGCACTCGCCGGCGCGCAGCTTGGCGAAGCGTACGGCGGCGTCGGGCGTGATGGAGAAAACGAGTTGATCGACCTTGGCCGCCCGCTCGGGCTGGCCGCCCTTGGCGCCCCAGAAATCGGGGAAGGCGCGGAAGCGGATCAGGCTGTCCTTCTGATACTGCACGAGCTGGAACGGCCCGGTGCCGAGCGGCTCAAGGTCGAGCTTCTCGGGGGTGCCGGCCTTGTCCATCGCGGCGGCGTATTCGGCCGACGAGACGGCGAAAGGCTGCACGGAGAGGCTGGAGAGCAGCGGGGCCAGCGGCGCGTTCAGCTCGAACACCACGGTATAGTCGTCGGTCTTGCTGACCGATTTCAGGGCCGAGCCGATGAAGGCGCTGAAGGCGAGATAGGTGCCGCCGCTCACCTTGTAGTAGCGGTGCTCCTTGTCGAACATCCGCGTGAAGGAGAACACGACGTCATCGGCGTTGAAATCCCGCGTCGGCTTGAAGACGGCGTTGGACTGGAATTTGACGCCGCGGCGCAGGTTGAACGTGTAGCGCAGCCCGTCATCCGACACCGCCCAGGATTCCGCCAGCGCCGGCTTCAGGCGCGAGCCGCCGATTTCCATTTCCACCAGCCGGTCGGCGATCTGCTCCGAGACGTCGAAGCTGGTATTGGCGGTGCTGAGCGCGGAATTCAGCGCGTCGGGGCTTGCCTCCGAGCAGACCACCAGCGTATCGGCGCGTGCAGCCCCGAAGCTGAGGGCCATGGCGGCGGTGCAGGCGAGCAGGATGCGGCGGGACATGAGGAACCCTCCTTGGCGGGAGGCGCCACTGTCCGGCCGCGCCGACGGGAGGTCAAGTGTATCAAGGGTCGTCGTGCAGGATCCGGTTGGCCGCGCCTTGCAGATCCTCGTACTGGCCCGACCGCAGCGACCACATGAACACGGCCAACCCCGCGCCGCCGAGGACGAGGCTTAGAATGATCAGCCAGAGCATGGCATTCATTGCGGTCTCCGGTTCAAGCGGAAGCTGTTGGCCATCACGATGAGCGACGAGCTCGACATCGCCGCGGCGGCGATCCACGGCGTCACGTAGCCAGCCACCGCGAGCGGCAGCATGACGGCGTTATAGGCAATCGAGAAGCCGATATTCTGCCGCATCACCGTGCGCGCCCGCCGGGCGACCGCAACGACGTTGGCGACGGCCGCGAGGCTGTTGCCCTGGAACACCACGTCCGCCGTGGTCTGGCTGAGATCGGCCGCGGTGGAGGGCGAGGCCGAGACGTCGGCTGCCGCAAGGGCCGGGCCGTCATTCAGACCGTCGCCAACCATCAGCACGCGGCGCCCCGCTTCGCGCAGCCGCTCGATGAGCGCAATCTTGTCGGCGGGGCGCTGCCCGGCGCTGGTATCGGCGATGCCAAGCTCGGCCGCCACGGTCGCAACGGCGTCCGCGCGATCGCCCGAGGCGATGCGGAGCGCGATGCCCATCCGCCGCAGCCGATCTGCGGTCTCGCGCGCGGCGGGGCGGAGCGCTTCGGCGAAGCGGAACTGCACGGGGGGAAGGCCCGGCCTCGCGAGCCACATCTCGGGACCGGCCGCTTGGGCATTGGCCTCGGGGGCGGCGAACGCGCGGCTGCCAAGCCTCACGCCGCCGGCCTCCATCCCCTGGCCGGGATGCTCCACCACGCCATCGGCGGGGATCACCGGGCCAGTGGCCGCCACCAGGGCGCGCGCGAGAGGATGCCGGCTGCTGACCGCGAGCGACGCCGCCTGGGCCAGCGCCGCGGCATCAACCCCAGCTTCAAGGCGCAGTTCCGGCAGGGTCAGCGTGCCGGTCTTGTCGAACACCACCGTGTCCGCATCGGCCAGACGCTCAAGCGCGGTGGCGGATTTCAGCAGCACACCGGCGCGGAACAGGCGGGAGGTCGCGATCACCTGCACGGCGGGCACGGCGAGCGCGAGGGCGCAGGGGCAGGTGATGATCAGCACCGCGCAGGCGATCAGCAGCGCGTCGCCCACCCCGGCGCCGGCGATGCCCCACCACCACAGGAAGGTCGCCGCCGCCGCGATATGCACCGTCGGCGCATAGGCGCGCGAGACGCGGTCGGCAAGCACGACGAAGCGGCCACGGCGCGATTCCGCCGCCTCGATCAGCCGCACGCATTCGGCCAGCAAGGTCGCCTCACCGGTCGCCGTGGTGGTGATGGTGAGCGAGGGGCCGAGGTTGATGGTGCCGGCGAAAACCTGCGTGCCGGGTGCAGCCTCGGCCGGCAGGCTCTCGCCGGTGACCAGGCTGGTATCGATGGTGCCAGTGCCGCGGGCGACAACGCCGTCAACGCCGATGCGCTCCCCACTCGCCACCACCACGCTGGCGCCGGGGGCCACCGTCTCGGGCGCCCGGCGCAGCAGGCGGCCATCGGCCTCCAGCACCGCGACATCCTGCAAGCGCAGGGTGACAAGCTGCTCGGCCGCCTGACGCGCCTTGCCGCGGGAGAAATGATCGAGCGTGCGGCCGATCAGCAGGAAGAACAGCAGGGAGACGGCGCTGTCGAAATAGGTGTGCTGGCGGCCCTGGATGGTCTCCACCAGGCTCATCACGGTGACCAGGATGACGCCGAGGGAAATCGGCACATCCATGTTGGTGCGGCCCCGGCGCAGGGCCGAAAGGGCGGAGCGGAAAAACACCTGCCCGGCATAGGCGATGGCGGGCATGGCGATCAGCGCGGAGACCCAGTGCATCAACTCCCGCGTCGCCGGCCCCATGCCCTGCACGAGCCCGGCCCAGACGGCGATGGAGGAGAGCATGACGTTGCTGGCCGCGAATCCGGCCACCGCGAGCGCCCGCACCAAAGCGCGGCCGGTATGGTCATCGGCCGCGGAGACGCAGCTGGTATTGTAGGGCAGCAGCCGGTAGCCGAGGGCTTCCACCGCAGCGACAAGGCGCTCGGCCCGCGCTGTCTGGCCTTCCCACACCAGCCGCAACCGGCGGGTCGTCATGTTCACGCGGCCGGTGATAACGCCCGCTTCGCGGGCGAGAACGGACTCGATCAGCCACACGCAGGCACCGCATTGCAGCCCGTCCAGCGCCAGGATCAGCTCATGCCGCCCATCGGCCCGCGTGACGGTATGGCGCGCGAGGTCCCACCGCTCCTCCTGCTCCGGCCGCGGCGGACGGGAGGCGGGATCGAGGATGCGCTCGGCATAGTAGCGCCCGAGGCCGAGCCCCTCGATGGTGCTGAACGCCGCCGCACAACCGGGGCAGCAGAAGCGCTGGCCGCCCGGGGCCTCCTGGCCGCAATGGGCGCAGATGGCACGCTCCGCCGCGGCGGCGCCGGGAAAGCTTGCCGCGGCGGCGCTCATTTTGGTGCGGCGGCGGGCTTCGGCTGAACGACATGGGCGATGGGCTGATCGACCTCCGCGACGCCCGGGAAGGTGCGGAGCGCGATGGTGACCATCACCACGTTGACGGCGATCACCAAGCCCAGTCCGCCGGCGATGAACCAGGGGTAGAAGCGCCAGAGGGACCGGACAGGCAGTGCGACACTCGTCATCGTCAATCTCCGCTCAATGTGTCGCGCGCCCGCCGGGGCCCATGAACACGGAATGATAATTGGCCGTCTCGCCGGTCAGCGTATTGCGCAGGCTGAAAATGATCTCCTGCGACCCATCAACCAGCCGGGTCGGCCGGCCGAACACCAGCACGCGATAGGTGCCGACGCTGTCGGGCTCCACGGTCAGCGTCAGGACCGGCTGCCGCCCTTCGCTGTCCTCGGCCACCGACATGCCGGCGCCGTCAACACCCCTAATGGTGAGCGCGAAATCGGTCGCCTCATGCGTCTTGTTCGAGACCTTCACCGTATATCCATTCCGCAAGCTGCCATCACGCACCGTCACGAAGAGCGGCGCCCTGTCGCGCTGCACCGCGAGGTCGATCTGCGAGCGCGTCGCCATCGCGTAGCCCATGATGGCGAAACCGATGACGAGCGCCGTGACATAAATCAACGTGCGCGGCCGCAGCATATGGAACCGGTCGTACTTGCCCTCGGCGCGCGCCTTCTGATGCGCCAGCGTGTCCCAGGTGATCAGCCACTTCTCCTGGCCGGTCTTGGCCATGATCTCGTTGCAGGCATCAACGCAAAGGCCGCAATTGATGCATTCGAGCTGGATGCCGTCGCGGATGTCGATGCCGGTCGGGCAGACGTTCACGCAGGCGCTGCAATCCACGCAGTCCCCGAGCTTCTTCTCGGCCTCCGGCGCCCGCTTGCCATGGCCGCGCGGCTCGCCTCGCCAGGTCTGGTAGGTGACGATAAGGGAGTGCTCGTCAAGCATCGCCGCCTGGAAGCGCGGCCAGGGGCACATATAGGTGCAGACCTGCTCGCGTGCCCAGCCGGCCAGCACATAGGTGGTGGCGGTGAAGAGGAAGGTGAACACGTAAACCGGGGTCGCCGCCGTGCCGGTCCAGAATGCCCGCGTCACCGTCGGCGCGTCGGCGTAGTACATGATCCAGGCGCCGCCGGTCCAGAACGCGATGCCGAGCCAGGCGAGATGCTTGGCCGCCTTGCGCCATACCTTGGCGAAGTTCACCGGCCCCTGGTCGCGCTTCATGCGCTCGTTGCGATCGCCCTCGATGCGCCGCTCGAACCACATGAACAGGTCAGTCCACACCGTCTGCGGGCAGGCATAGGCGCACCAG
>CAIPLM010000183.1 GCA_903865895.1 uncultured Rhodospirillales bacterium
CGGTAATCTATCCTCGGTCATCGGGTCCTCGTCGGTTCGGGTTGAAGCTTCGCAACTCCACCTTAGCCACACGATCCGATGGCCACCCCGATCGACACCCTCAAGCCGCTTGAATTTCCACCACCAACGCGGACGCTACCATCTTACCCGCCAGACCTCGCATGTTTCCTCCGCCTTGGTCAGCGCCGCCGCCGGATTGAGCTGGCGCAGCATATATAGCAATGGTATGACATACCTGCCACGCCACTGCAAGCGTGATATGGAAATACATTGATGCAATTAAGCCCGCCCGACCCTAACGCTCGGTTCGATGTCGCCAACCGGATGTTCCTGCGGCTCTACCAGGCCTCCAATCTGCTGCATAAAACCGGCACCAAGGCGGTGAGCGCCTATGGCGCGACCACCCAGCAATGGGCGGTGCTCGGCGCCCTCTCCCGCCCCGGCGCGCGCGAGGCGGGGATGACGGTGAAGGACCTCGTGCGCTTCCTCATGGTCAGCCGGCAGAATCTCTCCGCCGTGCTCGACCGGCTCGAGACCGCCGGCCATGTCGAGCGGTTGCGCAGCGAGGGCGATGGCCGCCTGCGCCATGTCCGCCTCACCCTAGACGGCGCGGCGACGTGGGCGGCGATGCAGGGTGATATCCGCGGCTACTACGCAACCGCACTTGCCAATTTCTCCACTGAGGAGGCCGTCACCCTCTATCGCCTGCTCGATCGCCTGCGCGACAGCCTGGCCGCCGTCTCAACGGAGAGTGAGTGAGGCCGGCATCGACCGCTCCGGCCCGCTGCGCTAGACTGCGACAAAACGCCTGACAGGAGACGCCACCATGGCATTCACCCTCGAATACTTCGCCAGCCAGTGCCACGACATTCTCAAGGAGGATTCCGGCCCCGCCGGACGCGAGCGGGTGTGCGACGTGGTGCGCCAAGCCCTGGCCTCGCCGGAATTCGTCGCCGAACACATTCGCGAAGACGGGCCGGAGCGGAAAATCATCTACCAGGACCCCGAGCTCGGCTTCTGCATCCTCGCCCATAACTATGTCGGCGCGAAGGAGAGCGCTCCGCACGACCACGGCCCGACCTGGGCGATCTACGGCCAGGCCACCGGCAAGACCATCATGACCGACTGGGAAAAGGTCTCCGAACCCGCCCCTGGCAAGCCTGGCACTTGCAGGCCGACCCGCGTCTACGAACTCACCCCCGGCATGGCCTACGCCTACGACCCCGGCGTGCTGCACTCCCCGAAGCGCGATGACTCGACGCGGTTGATTCGGATGGAAGGGATCGACGTCTCCAAGGTCGGCCGGCACGCCTACCGGCCGGTGGACTGACCGATCAGACGGGCTTCCGCATCTGGAAGCCCGTCTTCGATTGCTCGAATCCGAGGCCGACATAGAACCGCAGCGTCTCCGGGCGCTTTGAGCCGGTCATCAGCATCGCCTTGTAGCAGCCATCCGCCCACGCCCGCGCCAACGCAGCCTCGATGACGGCGCGGCCGAGCCCCTGTGTCCGGTGCCCGGCGTCGGTGACGACGTTTTCGATCAGCGCGTAGGGGCGGGCTTTGCGGGTGAGGTTGGGCACCACGACGAGCGTGCAGGTCGCGACCAGGGTGGTGTCATCTTCCGCGACGAAGACGGTGAGCCCATCGCGCGCCAGCATCACCGCCCAGGCCCGCGCCGCCACTTCGGGATCGGGCGCCGGATCGTCGGGATTGAGCTGCGCGTAGAGCGCGATCAACCCGGCGAGGTCATCCGGGGCGGCGGGGCGGACGCGGATCGGGCTATTCCTTCACCGCGCCGGTGAGGCTCGAGACGTAGTATTCCACGAAGAACATGTAAAAGATCGCCACTGGGAGCGAACCGAGCAGCGCGCCGGTCATCAGTGAGCCCCAGTGGTAGACGTCGCCCTGCACCAGCTCGGTCAGCACGGCCACGGGCACGGTCTTCTTCTCGGTGGAGGAGATGAAGGCGAGCGCGTAGATGAACTCGTTCCAGGACAGGGTGAAGGCGAAGATACCAGCCGAGATCAGGCCCGGCACGGCGAGCGGCAGGGTGATGCGGCGGAGGATCTGCAGGCGCGAGGCGCCATCGATCAGGGCGCATTCTTCCAGTTCATAGGGGATCGACTTGAAGTAGCCGATCAACAGCCAGGTGCAGAACGGCACCAGGAAGGTCGGGTAGGTGAGGATCAACGCATAGGGCGTGTCGAACAGGCCGAGCTGGTAGACCACCTGGGCGAGTGGGATGAACAGGATGGAGGGCGGCACCAGATAGGCCGCATAGATCGCGAGGCCCACATAATCCGAGCCCTTGAAGCGCAGGCGCTGGATGGCATAGGCGGCCAGCACGCTGGCGAGCAGTGAGAGGAAGGTGGAGCCGAAGGCGATGCTCATCGTGGTGACGAGCCAGTGGCCATAGTCGGTCTCGAACAGCAGCTTGTTGATGTTGGCGAAGGTCGGGTGGTTGATCCAGAACGGGTTGTTGTCCCGGTAGTTCATGAGTTCGCCGTTCGGCTTGAAGGCGGTGATCGCCATCCAATAGAACGGGAAGAGCAGGACAATCACGAAGATGCTCAGCGGGATGTAGATGGTGATGATGCGGCGCATGCCGCTGTCCCACGACATCACCTGCGGGCCATCGGCCTCGGTCACGGCGGGCTGTTCGACGGTCGTGTTACTCATGGCCATTCTCGATCATTGCCGTTCTTAATCATTATCCGAGCCTTGCTGCCATTTGCGCCGCCCGAGCGCGTAGTAGCTGAACAGCGTGGCGAAGACGAGGAAGGGGATCATCGCAACGGCGATCGCCGCGCCCTCGCCGAGCTGCGCGCCGGGGATGCCGCGTTGGAAGGCGAGGGTTGCCATGAGGTGTGTCGAGTTGATCGGCCCGCCGCGGGTGATGGCGTAGACCAGCTGGAAATCGGTGAAGGTGAACAGCACCGAGAAGGTCATCACGATCGCCAGGATCGGCATCAACAGCGGCGAGGTAATGTGGCGGAAGCTCTGCCACGGCGAGGCGCCATCGAGCAGCGCCGCCTCATAGAGCGAGGGCGAGATCGTCTGCAACCCGGCCAGCAAAGTGATCGCCACGAAGGGAATGCCGCGCCACACATTGGCGACGATCAAGGACCAGCGCGCCGCCCAGGGGGTGCCGAGGAAGTCGATGTAATGGTCGAGGATGTGGAGCCGGTCGACCAGCACATAGGAGATGATGGAGAACTGCGGATCGTAGATCCACCAGAAGGCGATCGCGCTCAGCACCGTCGGCGTGATGTAGGGCAGCAGGATGATGGCGCGCAGGAAGGATTTGAATGGGATATGGTGGTTGAGCAGCAGCGCCAGCCACAGGCCGAGGGCGAATTTCAGCACCGTTGCGGTGAAGGTGTAGAACAGCGTGTTCCACACCGACGTGATGAAGATACGGTCATCGAGCAGGCTGATGAAGTTCTCAAGACCCACCCATTCGCCATTGCCGCCGATCTCGGTATCGGTGAAGGCGAGATAGATGCCGAGGCCAAGCGGATAGGTCAGGAACGCCAACAACAGCCCGATCGCCGGCAGCAGGCAGATAAAGATCAGGAACGGCTTGTAGTCGAACAGCCGCGCGAGCCAGCTTGGCTCGGCCCGCGAGGGTTTCCAGGTCGATGCGTCCATGATCCGCCTTTCCGTGCCCGAGACCAGCGCCGCCGGGAGAACCCCGGCGGCGCCGTGTGCCTCAGCCCTTCTTGTAGATGCGCGTGAGGCGACGCTCGGCTTCCTTGACGGCTTCCTCGGGCGTCGACTGCCCGGCGCAGACGCCGGCAAACATCTGCACGAGGATGTATTCCGCCGTGGCCGCCGCGGCACCCGCGGTGATCGGGCCCTTATAGCCGTCCCAGAACGTCATCTTCTGGGCGTCGCGATAGGGCAGGATCTTCGGGTCGGACTTCCAGCAGTCGGACTGGTCATAGGCAAGCAACGGATGCGCCCAATAGCCGAGGCACTGGGTCAGCCAGTTGTCGTACTGATCGGCCTCCATGAGGAAGCGGAGGTATTCCTTCGCGGCATTGGGGTACTTCGTGTGCTTGAAGACCATCGCGTTGAGGGTGTTCGCCGCTTCCGGCGCGCGGCCCTGGAAGGTGCCGGGGCTGCGGGCGTGCTCGGTGTCAGCCGCGATGCGCGCCATGTTGGCATCGCCCTTGGCGGCGCCGCTCTTGGCCACGAAATAGATCGAGACGCCGTTCGACGTCATCGAGATTTCCTCGGCAAGATAGGCCTTGTTGTTGCTGGGGTCGAGCCAGGAGAGCGTGCCGGGGATGAAGGTCTTGTAGAGCTCGGCCCCGTATTTCAGCGCCGCGATGGTCTCCTTGCGGTTGATCGAGACTTTGCCGGCCTCGTCCACCTGATAGCCGCCATGGGCCCAGAGCAGCCAGGTCGCGGTGCCGTTGCCGTCACCCTGCGAGTTGCCGAGCGCCCAACCGACCGGATGACCGTTCTTGTGCAGCTTGCGGCAGAGATCAAGGAACTTGGTCAGATCATCGGGCGGCGCGGCATAGCCGGCCTCGTTCACCCAGGACTTGCGATAGACGAGCGCGCCGCCGCCGCAGCCCATCGGGATGGAGATCCACTGATTGGTGCCGAACTTCTTGCCGTAGACTTCCGGCAGACGGCCCCAGCCGCCGTATTTCTTGCCGAGGTAGGTGGCAAGCTCGGTCATGTCGAGGATCTTGTCGGTGTAGAGATGCGGGTCATTGGCCCAGCCGGCCACCACATCCGGCCCGGCGCCGGTGCGCGCGGCGACCGCGACCTGGGCGCGAATGTCTTCCCAGCCGACGAAATCGGTGCGCACCTTCACGCCCGTCGCCTTGGTGAATTTGGCGGTATTCTCGTTCCACACCACTTCGTCGGGGTCGACGAACTTGGTCGGGCGGATCACCCGGAGCTCGGCGCCGGCCTCGATCGGCTGCTTCGGCGGATCGATCTTGGCCATCGGAATGGCGGCGCGGGCGGCGCCGGGTTGCAGCACGGCTGCGGATGCAACCGCACCGGCACCCACGGCGAAACTGTCACGGCGTGTAAAACCAGTCATACCATCAGCCTCCCAGAATGGCGGCCTGAGGCCGCGCGTTGTGAACCTAGGTGGCGCGGGCTCAGTTGAGCCGCGCGCCGGTCGCCTCGTCGAACAAATGAACGAGCGAGGTGTCGGGCGAGACATGCAGCGTCGCGCCCGGGGTATCGGCGATGCGCTCGCGGAAGGCGCCGACCGGGCGGGTTTCGCCGAGCATGGTGGCGTCGCCGAATTTCATGATCACCTGGGTCTCGGACCCCGTCGGCTCCACCACCACGATGCTGGCGGCGATGCCCTGAGGGTCGAGCCGAAGATGCTCTGGGCGGATGCCGTAGATCACGTCACCCGTATGCCCTGCCGGCGCGCCCGGGGGCAGCGGGAAGCTGACCGAGCCGGAACGCAAACTGCCGCCCTCAATCCGCCCGCGCACGAAATTCATCGCCGGCGAGCCGATGAAGCCGGCGACGAACAAATTGGCCGGGCGGTCATACAGCTCAAGCGGCGCGCCGATTTGCTCGACGTTGCCGGAATTCATCACCACGATCTTGTCGGCCATCGTCATCGCCTCGATCTGGTCATGCGTGACGTAGACGGTGGTGGTGCCGAGGCGCTGGTGCAGGTCCTTGATCTCGGCGCGCATGGCGACGCGCAGCTTGGCATCGAGGTTGGAGAGCGGCTCGTCGAACAGGAAGACCTGCGGGTCGCGCACGATGGCGCGGCCCATGGCGACGCGCTGGCGCTGGCCGCCGGAGAGCTGGCGGGGATAGCGGTCAAGATACGGGGTAAGGCCGAGGATCGAGGCGGCACGGCCGACCTTCTCATCGATCACCTGCTTGGGCGCCTTGGCCAGCAGCAGGGAGAAGGCCATGTTGTCGCGCACCGTCATGTGCGGATAGAGCGCGTAGTTCTGGAACACCATCGCAATATCGCGCTCTTTCGGCGCGACGTTGTTCACCACTCGGTCGCCGATCGCGATATCGCCGCGGGTGATGTTCTCGAGCCCGGCGATCATGCGCAGCAGCGTCGATTTGCCGCAGCCGGAGGGGCCGACCAGGATGACGAATTCGCCGTCGGCAACCTCGACATCAACGCCGTGCAGCACTTCATGGCTGCCGAAAGCCTTGCGAACCGCGCGAATGGAGACTGTCGCCATCGACCTTGTACGCCTTCCCTGGAACTTGTCAGGCCTGACGGCCGTGGTTATCGCGATGATAGGCCAGCCGGCACCGTGTTGCCAACAGTTCTGACGCCCCTCGCTGCCACTTCCGGGCGCGTTGGCAAATCGGCGTGCCGCGAGGACGGTTGAATCAGAAAATGGAGCGGAACCGCTTGGGAATCCGCCAGCGCGCCGGAACGGAATAATTGATGTTGAAGGTATCTGGCAGGTCAGGCCGCCCTGCAGATTCGCCGAGGAGGCCAGCCACGGCAGCGGCGAGGTCCGGCGCGTCTCGTCCAATCTGCACATCCGGTCGCGGCTCCACTGCGGCGTTGCGGTCGAACATCCGATTGCATTCCTCGTCGCTCACCTTCTGCCACCAGGCCGCCTCCGGGTCCGCCCAAGGCTGGGCTCTGGTGCGCGCAAGGCGGCGCAGGCCGATATCACGGTCGAACCAGCGGAGATGCAGCAAGTAGAGATCGTCGAATACCGGTTTGGCATCGGCACGATGGAAACCACCGACCCATTGCACCGGCCGGCGAATCAGCACAGGCTTGGCCATCGAACCATAAAACTGCATCCATCGGCGTTGAAGCAGCACGGGGTGCATAGGATCGATCGCTGTCTCGCCTGAGGCGTGGACGACGTTGAAACCATAGGTCGTCACCACCGCGTGCCGGCCCAGCGCGCAATAGGCGAGCAGTGAGGGGTAGCGGGCGGGATCGACGAAGACGATTTCGTCGGTGTCTGTATGCAGCACCGCGTCGTGCCAAAGCAGCAACGAGGCGCAGAAGGAGGAGACAAACTCAGCCCGCCGCTGGTCGTCCTGCGGGGACCGCGGGATGCGCACGACGTTGACTGCACCAAGCCCCTCGGTACTGCCATCGTCGCTGCCGTGGTCGATGACGTAGCAATTCAGCGCACCCACCTGGGCGGAATAATGCCGCAGCCAGATCGGCAGGAAATCGCTCTCATTATAGGCCATTGTCACGGCGGCAACCGTCATGCGCTTACTCCCTCGCCGTGCACCGGCACATCACGATAGTCTCTATGGGGGGCAGGGCGCGGCGGCAAGACGGGGCCGGGCCGGCACCTCAATCAATAGCGCGCAGCGCGCGTATCCAGGCGATCAGCGCCGCCATGTCGTCGGCGCCGATGCCCTTGTAGTAGGCGAAGCCCATGGGCGGGAAGAGGTGGCGGCCGTCCGACGAGACGCCGGTGCGGATGGCGCGTTCGATCTGCGCGTCCGTCCAACCGCCCAGGCCGCGCAGCTTGCTCGGCGTAAGGTTGGCGGCGACCGAAGTGCCCCAGGGGCCGGGGAACTGCATACCGCCGGCGCCGATCTTCGTCATATCCGTGCGCCCGCCCGGCAGCATCGGGGAATGGCATACGATACAATGGCCGAGCGGGCCGGCGAGATAGGCGCCATAGGCCACCGGATCACTCTTCGGCGGCGCGGTGACGCTGGTGACCGGCGGGCCGTAGGCGGGCGGCAGGGGGATGCGGTAGACGGACTTGGCCGCCTTGTTCTCGATCGCCGGCACCGTGCGGAGATAGGCGACGATGGCCGCGAGATCGGCGTCGGCCATGCCGCGATACATTTCGAACGGCATCGGCGGACCGATCAGCGAGCCATCCGGCCGCTTGCCCTCGCGGATGGCGAGGGCGATTTGCTGGTCGGTCCAGGCGCCGATGCCGGTGGCCTTGTCCTGGGTGATGTTGGCGGCGACGGCGGTGAAAGCGGGGCTGTCCTCCAGCACATTGCCGCCGGCCAGGGTTTTGCCGGGGATGGGCCCGTTCGGCCCCTGCGGGGTGTGGCAGTTGCCGCAGCCGGCGATGGTTTCCACCAGATAGCGCCCGCGCTCCACCGGTGATTGCGCTTGCGCGGCGGTGGCTGCCAGCAGCAGCGTGAACATGACAATAAAGCGCATGGACTGTTCCCCCCAGGCACGGACCGCGTCCGATATTGGGCGAAGAATTTGCAAAATACTTTCAACCGTCAAGACGAAATGCGGCGGCGGTCCAACACTTCATCGAGCCAATCGCTGCGCATCTCCGGCACCGAGGAGAGCAGCAACTCGGTGTAGGGGTGGAACGGGGGGGCGAACACGGTCTGGGTTTCGCCGCCGGCGACCATTTTGCCCTTCAGCATCACCGTCACCTTGTTGGCGATGCGCTTCACCACGCCGAGATCGTGGGTGATGAAGAGATAGGCGATGCCGAGTTCGTCCTGCAGGTGTTTCAGCAGGCGGAGGATTTCCTCGCCGACGAGTTGGTCGAGCGCTGAGGTCACCTCGTCGCAGATGATGAGGTCGGGCTCGGCGGCCAGCGCGCGGGCGATGCCGACGCGCTGTTTCTGGCCGCCGGAGAGCTCGCCGGGCTTGCGGTCGATGAAGCTCTCGGGGAGGTCCATCATGCGCAGCAGTTCGAGCACGCGCTTGCGGATATCGGCGCGGGAGCGGCCGAAATAGAAGGCGATGGGGCGGCCGATGATGTCGAGCAGGGTCTGGTGCGGGTTCAGCGCGACGTCGGGCATCTGGTAGATCATCTGGATGCGCCGCTTCTGCTCGCGGGTGCGCTGGGCGAGCGCCGGCGGCAGGGTTTCGCCCTGAAAGCGGATATCGCCCGCCTCGCGCGGCAGCAGGCCGGTGATGACGCGGGCGAGGGTGCTTTTGCCGGAGCCGGATTCGCCGACCACCGCCACCGTGTCACCGCGCCGCACCTCGAGGCTCACGCCGTCGATCACCCGGAGCAGGGAGGCGTAGCTTGCCACCACGTCGGTGATGGCCAGCAGCGGCGGGTCGCCGCCGGCGCGGTCGATGAAGTCATGCCCGGAGACGCGTTCGGCGACGAGGCGGCGCGTGTAGTCCTCGCGGGGGGATTGGAGGATCTGGTCGGCGGCGCCGTGCTCCACCATTTTGCCGTGGCGCAGCACCATGATGCTGTCGGCGATTTGCGCGACCACCGCGAGATCATGGGTGATGTAGATCGCCGCCGTGCGATGCTCTTTGATGAGCTTGCGGAAGGCGGCGAGCACCTCGACCTGGGTGGTGACGTCGAGCGCCGTCGTCGGCTCGTCGAACACCAGGATATCCGGCCGGGCCGCCATCGCCATCGCCGCCATGGCGCGCTGCAACTGGCCGCCCGAGACCTGGTGCGGGTAGCGGTTGCCGAAGGTTTCGGGGTTGGGCAGATCGAGCTCGCGGAACAGGCCGATTGCCACCTTGCGGGCCTCAACGGCGCTCATGATGCCATGGCGGACCGGGATTTCGCAGACCTGCTCGAACAGCGTCATCGCCGGGTTGAAGGAGGCGGCGGCACTTTGGGCGATATAGGCGACGCCGGGGCCGCGCAGCGCGCGGCGTTCGGCGGCCGTGAGGGTAAGGATATCGCGGCCGCGGAAGACGATGCTGCCGCCGGCGATGGCGCAGCCGTTGCGGGTGTAGCCGAGGCAGGCGAGGCCGATGGTGGTTTTGCCGGCGCCGGATTCGCCGATCAGGCCGATCACCTCGCCACGGTCGAGCGTGAAGGAGACGTCGTCCACCAGCACGGCGGTGGTGCCGCCATCGTTGCGTGCCTCGACGCGGAGATGTTCGACGGAGAGAACCCGCTCGCTCGCGCTCATGCGTTTTCTCCGTGGCCGCGCGACTGGATCGCCAGCAGCCAGTCCACCACGAAATTCACCCCGATGGTCAGCACCGCGATGGCGCCGGCGGGCCAGAAGGGGGCGGTGATGCCGAGATTGATCATGTCCCGGTAGTCGCGAACCATGCTGCCCCAGTCGGCATCCGGCGGCTGGATGCCGAGACCGAGGAAGGACAACGCTGCCACGAACAGGAAGGCGAAGGAGAAGCGCAGCCCGTATTCGGCGATCAGCGGCGCGCGGGCGGCGGGCAGCACTTCGCGGGTGATGATCCACCACAGGCCCTCGCCGCGCAGCTTGGCGACCTCGACATATTCCAGCGCCACGATGTTCATCGCCAGCGCCCGGCTGAGGCGGAAGACGCGGGTGGAATCGAGGCAGGCGAGTGTGATCACCAGCACGGGGATTTCGGTGCCGAGCACCGAGAGCACCACGAAGGCGAAAATCAGCGAGGGCATCGAGAGCAGCAGATCGACCGCGCGGGACAGCGCGGCATCGACCCAGCCCTTGGCGATGGCGGCGGTGAAGCCGGTGATGATGCCGATGGTGAAGGAGAGCGAGGTGATCAGCAGGGACAGGCCGATCGACATGCGGGCGCCGAACAGCAGGCGGCTCAGCAGATCGCGGCCGAGATTGTCGCAGCCCAGGAGATGCTCGGCGCTGGGGTCATCCCAGGCGTCGCACACCACGTCCGCCTGGTCGAAGGGCGAGAGCCAGGGGGCGCCGAGGGCAGCGATGAGGTTGATGGCGATGATGGCGAGGCCGAGCATCGCCGGGATGGTCACGCGGTGGCCGAAGAGGCGGGGACCGAAGGGGCGGGGGCTCATCGGGGGTGCCGCAGGCGGGGGTTGGCGAGGATGGCGGCGATGTCGGCCAGCATGTTCAGCACGATGAAGGCCGAGGCGAAGAGCAGCCCGCAGGCCTGCACCACCGGCACGTCATGCTTGGAGACCGCATCCACCATCAACTGGCCGAGGCCGGGATAGACGAACACCGATTCGACGACGACCACGCCGACGATGAGATAGGCGAGGTTGAGCGCCACCACCGAAATCACCGGCGCCAGCGCGTTGGGGAAGGCGTGGCGCACCACGACGATCCATTTCGGGATGCCTTTGAGGAAGGCCATCTCGATGTAGGGGCTGGCCATGATCGCCAGCACGGAGGCGCGGGTCATGCGCATCATGTGGGCGATGGTGACCAGCACCAGGGTCAGCATCGGCAGCAGCGAGAGGTAGAAGCGCTCGCCGAGCGGGGTCTGCTCGGTGACGTTGGCGAGCGTGGGCAGCCAGCCGAGCTGCACCGAGATGTATTTCATCAGCAAATAGCCGACGAGGTATTCCGGTATCGAGATCGTCATCAGGGTGGCCATGTTCACCCCGCGGTCGAAGATGCTGCCTTGGAACACCGCGGCCAGCAGGCCAAGCCCGATGGCGAACGGCACGGCCACGACGGCGGCGTAGATGGCGAGGAAGATGGTGTTGCGCAGGCGGGGCGCGAGGTCCGCCACCACCGGGCGCTCGGTGGCGAGGGATTTGCCAAGGTCGCCCTTCAGCGCGCCGCCGAACCATTCGACGTAGCGGACGGGGGCCGGGCGATCGAGCCCGAGTTCCTTGCGCATCACCGCGAGGTTTTCCTCGGTGGCGTTGTTTTGCAGCAGTGCGGAGGCGAGATCGCCGGGCAGCAGTTCGGTGCCGGCGAAAATCATCACCGAGGCGCCGAACAGGGTGAGGAAGCCGAGCGCCAGCCGCTGGGCGATCAGCTTGCCCATCGTGCACTCCCGCCCATGATCATCCGTCCCGCCATCATCGCCCCCTGGTTGATGCATTCTCCCGGCGCGGCATGGGCGGAGTCAACAACCCAGGGCAACGATCGGTTTTCTCTCGGGCGGCAGCGGGGGCGGGGCGCCGAAGAAGAAAGATTCACCACCCGCCTTCTCACTGCCTCTGTGCCTCTAGCGAAGCGGGTGGTGACTCTTCTTGCTTGCCTGCGTCGATCCGCACCGATGCCGCCGGGGACGCGAGGGTTTGACGCCGGGGCGCCCGCCGGCCGATACGCAGTGCGCAGCGAAACGTGGAGCGGGCAATGGGCGAGCATTTCGGCATCGTGGTCATCGGCGGCGGGGCGGTGGGGTGCTCGGCGCTGTATCATCTCGGGCTGATGGGGCGGACGGATGCGCTGCTGTTGGAGATGGATGAGCTGACCTCGGGCTCGACCTGGCACGCCGCGGGGAATGTGCCGACCTTCTCGACCGGCTGGGGCGTGATGAAGCTGCAGCAGTATTCGGCGAAGCTGTATCGCCAGATGGCGGTCGATCCGGATTATCCCATCAACTACCACGTCACCGGCTCGGTGCGCCTCGCCCATACGCGGGAGCGGCGTGACGAGTTCCGGCATGTCGCCTCGATGGCGCGGGCGAATGGGATGGAGTACGCGATCCTGTCGCCGGCGGAGTTGCGGGCGCGGTATCCGCTGGTCGAGACGCATGATCTCGATTGCGCGCTGTGGGACCCGCTGGATGGCGATATTGATCCGGCGCAGTTGACCCAGGCGCTGGCGGCGGGGGCGCGGAAGATGGGGGCGCAGATCAGGCGCTTCACCAAGGTGACGGGGTTGGCGCAACTCCCGTCGGGGGAGTGGCGGGTCAGCACGGCGGCGGGGGAGATCACCGCGGGGATCGTGATCAATGCCGGCGGCTACCGGGCGGGAGAGGTGATGGCGCTGCTCGGCATAAGGCTGCCGATCGTGACCCTGTCGCACCAGTATCTTGTCACCGAGGATGTGCCGGAACTGGCCGCGCGGGCGGAGCGGCTGCCGCTGCTGCGGGACCCCGATATTTCCTATTATCTGCGCCAGGAGCGCGGCGGGTTCATTCTCGGGCCCTATGAGTGGCAGGCGACCGCGATGTGGCGGGATGGGATTCCCGAGAATTTCGCGCATCAGCTGTGGAATGACGACCTCGCGCGGCTCGACACCTATATCGCCGATGCCTGCGCCCGGGTGCCGGCGCTCGGCACGGTCGGCGTGAAGCGGGTGGTGAATGGGCCGATCCCCTATTCGCCGGATGGCAACCCCTATATCGGCCCGGCGCATGGGCTGAAGAACTTCTTCCACGCCAATACGTTCAGCTTCGGCATCGCCCAGGCCGGCGGGGCGGGCAAGGCGATTGCCGAATGGGTGCTGCATGGTGGGCCGGAATGGGATCTCTGGGGCCTCGATCCGCGCCGTTACACCGGTTACGCGACCGCCACCTATACCGAGGCGAAGGCGATCGAGATTTATCAGAACGAATACGCCTCCTCCTTCCCGTTCGAGGAACGCCCGGCCGGGCGGCCGGCGCGGACCTCGCCGCTGTACGCGGTGCTCGCGGCCAAGGGGGCGCGGTTCGGCGCGCGCGGCGGGTGGGAGCGGCCGACCTGGTTTGCCGGGCCGGATGACGGGCCGGATACGCTGAGCTTCCGGCGCGATCGGACCAGCTTCGACGCGGTGGGCCGCGAGGTGGCCGCGGTGCGGGAGCGGGTGGGGATTCTCGATCTGCCGGGGTTCACCAAGTTCATGGTCTCGGGGCCTGGTGCCGCGGCCTGGCTCGATCGGTTGTTGTGCTCGCGGCTGCCCTCGGTGGGGCGCATCGGGCTGACCTATGCGCTGACGCCGGGGGGGAAGATTCTCAGCGAATTCACCGTGACGCGGTTGGCGGAGGACCGGTTCTATCTCTGCGCCGCCGCCTCGGCGGAGTGGCATGACGAGGATGTGCTGACCGCCGCGCTGCCGGCGGATGCCTCGGTTCGGCTTGAGGTGGTGTCCGCCCAGATCGGCACGCTGGTGCTGGCCGGGCCGCGGGCGCGCGACGTGCTGGGGGCGGTCACAAGGGCCGATCTTTCGAATGCGGCGTTTCCGTGGATGACGGCGCGGGAGATCGAGATCGGCACCACGACGCTGATGGCGCTGCGGGTGAACTATGTCGGCGAATTGGGCTGGGAACTGCACGCGCCGATGGAGACGCTGGTGGGGCTGTACCAGGCGATCTGGGCGGCCGGGGAGGCGCATGGCATCGCCGATTTCGGCATCTATGCGGTGGATAGCCTGCGGCTCGACAAGGTGTATCGGGGGTGGAAGAGCGATCTGGAGATCGGCTACTCGCCGTTGGAGGCGGCGCTGGAGCGCTTCGTGTCCGTGAAAAAGGAGGAGTATGTCGGGCGGGCCGGCATTCTGGCGGAGCGGCAGCGGGGCAGCTGCCAGCGGATGGTGCCGCTGGTGTTCGATGATGCTGGTGATGCGGATGCGCCGGCCTTGGCCTCGGTGTTTCTGGGGGATGCGCGCGTCGGGCTCGTGACCTCGGGCGGGTGGAGTTACACGATGGGGCGCTCGGTGGCGCTGGCTTTCGTGCGGATCGATCTCGCGGGGGAGGGACAGACGCTGGAGGTGGAGGTGTTTGGCGAGCGTCGCGCGTGCCGGGTGGCGGCCGAGCCTTTATACGATCCGGAGAATTTGCGGCTGCGGGGGTAGGTTTGCGGTGGTGGGATGCAGTGCATCCCATCCGAAGATTTTTTTCAGATTGGGGTTGACCGCGACACATGAGTTATCTATATAGATTGTCGTGAAATTAGGAGTGACCGACACCGTATGACCCGCCTGCCCGCCCCTCCCCTGGACGACGCGCGCCGCATCGCCGCCCTGATTGGCGCGTTGCTTGCCGCGCTGCTGGCCGCCCTGCTGGGGCTGGCCCGGCCGGCGCGCGCGCGGGCGCCGTTGATGACGGAGGGGACGTTGACCGGGGTGCTGTGCGCGATGGCGGCGATCGACTTCGAGACGGAGCCCTATGTGGAGTGGGTGGCCGTGCCGGCGCCGTGGCGCAACGGGCGGTTGCTGCCGCGGCGGCATGCGCGGGCGCTGCCGGCGCAATTGCGCCACCGCCGTGTGCGGAGCGCTGCGCTGGTGCATGGGCCGCCCGCGGGGTTTTCGGTAGATTTGGGCGTTTGACGAGCATGGCCTGACGGCGATGCGCGGGCGCTGACGCGCGTTCGCTGTTCTTTCACAATTGCATCAGTCGCCATCGGCGAGGCCACCAAGGCGCGTTACTCGCCGCGTCAGCAGCACCCTCCCCCGGCCCCTCCCGCAAACGCGGGTGGGGGGGTGTCTAGGGGGCGGCGATCGCCGCCAGCACGAGTCCGGGCGTCAGGATTTGCGGGAGTTGCACCGGCTGGCCGCCGCCGCGGGGGTAGAACAGGTAGAGCGGCACGCCGTCGGCCCCTTGGCTGCGCAGGAATTCGCTGATCGCGGGGTCCTGCCGCGTCCAGTCGCCTTTGAGATAGGCAATGCCCTTGGCCGCCATCGCGGCGTGGACGGGCTCGCGGGAGAGGGCGACCTTTTCGTTCACCAGGCAGGAGACGCACCAGGCGGCCGTCATGTTGACGAAGACCGGGGTGCCGGCGGCGCGGAGTTCGGCGAGGCGGGCGGTGGAGAACGGCTCGGCGCCCGACGCGACCGCGCGTTCCGCGACGCCGCCCTCCGAGGAGGTGACGCCGGCCACCGCGATGATCGCGCCGGCGAGCGCGAGAGCCGCCGCGCCGCGGCCGAAGCGCGGCCCGAGATTGAAGGCCCAGGCGGCGAATCCCACCAGCGTCAACGCCGCCATCACCAGCAGCACGCCCTGCGGGCCGGCCTGGATGCTGAGGACCCAGACCAGCCAGACCACGGCGCCATACATCGGGAAGGCCAGGGCCTGCTTCAGCACGTCCATCCATCGCCCGGGCCGCGGCACCAGCCGGGCGCAGAACGGGATACTCGCGAGCAGCACATAGGGCATGGCCAGCCCGGCGCCGAGGGCGGCGAAGACCGCCACCGTGGTGAAGGCGGTTCCCGCGAGCCCCGCCGTCAGCGCCACGCCCATGAAGGGGGCGGTGCAGGGTGTCGCCACCAGCACCGCGAGGGCGCCCGAAAAGAAACAGCCGGACAGGCCCTCGCGCCCGGCCAGCGACTGCCCGGCGCCGATGCTGCGGCCGATATGGAAGACGCCGGACATGTTCAGCCCGACGACGAACAGCACAATGGCCATGCCCGAGACGAAGACCGGGGACTGGAACTGGAACCCCCAGCCCGCCGCGCCGCCGGCGTGGCGCAGGGCGAGCAGGGCGAAGGCGATGACGATGAAGGTGGTCATCACGCCCACCGCATAGGCCGCCGCCGATCGCCGCGCCGCGCCGCGCGCCAGGCCGGACATGCGGGCCAGCCCCATCGCCTTCATCGCCAGCACCGGGAAGACGCAGGGCATCAGGTTGAGGATCAGCCCGCCGAGGAAGGCGAGGCCGATGACGTGGAGCAGCCCGCCTTCCGGCGCCTCGGCCGGACCCGGCGTGGCGGTGAGGGTGTAGGCGGTTTCGGCGCCGCCGCGGTCCCGCAGGAGGAGCACGCCGGCCAATGGCGCATCCGGCTTGAAGGCCGCGGCCGGATGCAGGGCGAGCGCGAGGCCGCCGGGCTTCTCGGTCAGCGGCTGCTTGGCGCTCGCCGCGATGAGTTCGGGCTGCTCGGGGAGGAAGAAGGCCTCCGCGACGGCCCCGAATTCCGCGCCGGTGAGGCTGAGCGTGCCGTCCGGCGCGATGCGGGCGGGCCAGGGGGCGGGGCGGGGCATGCGGGCGTCGGCGGCGGCGAAGAGCGCGGCCTCGCGGCTGGGGCGTGGGGGGGCGGCTTGGAGGTCGAGGCGGAAATTTCCTTCCTCGGGGACGCAGATATTGTTGCAGACCAGCCAGGTCGCGGTGAGTTCGACCGGGCCGGGGCCGCCGGAGAGGGTGACGGGGAGGATGAGCTCGCCCTGGTAGCCGAAGGTCATCAGCGTGTCTTCGGGCTGGCGGGCGGGGGTGGGCCAGGCGATGGCGCCGGCGGTGACGCCGTTGGGTAGGGTGAAGGTGAGTTCGGGGGCGACGCCGGCGTCGCCGGGGTTGCGCCAGTAGGTATGCCAGCCCGGGGCCATGCGGAGGCGGAGTGCTACGCGGTAGGGTTGGCCTGGGGCGGCGGCGTCGGTCTCGGAAATCAGGGTGGCGGTGGCGCGCGGGCTCATCACGGCGGCCGATTCGGCGGCCAGGGCAAAATGCGGGAACAGGAATGCGAGGAGGAGCAGAATGCGCATGACGGCCTACATATAAGGTGTCGGCGCCGCCGGGTCGAATGACAGCGTCAAGAGTGATACTCCGCAGGCATGGATGACGTTACACAGGATTTGCCGGTCGCGGCCTCGCTGCCGGCATTGCGTGAGACCTTGGCTGCCGGGCGCAACGCCGTGCTGGTCGCCCCGCCCGGCGCGGGGAAGACCACGCTGGTGCCGCTGGCGCTGCTGCATGCGCCATGGGTGGGCAATGGGCGGATCGTGATGCTGGAGCCGCGGCGGCTCGCGGCGCGGGCGGCGGCGACCCGCATGTCGGCGCTGATCGGCGAGAAGGTGGGCGGGACGGTGGGGTATCGCACCCGGCTCGACAGCGCGGTTTCGGCGGCGACGCGGATCGAGGTGATCACCGAGGGGCTGCTGGTGCGCCGGCTGCAATCCGATCCGGGGTTGGAGGGGGTGGCGCTGGTGATCCTCGATGAGGTGCATGAGCGGGCGCTGGAGGCCGATCTCGCGATGGCGTTCTGCCGGGATTTGCAGCGCACGCTGCGGCCGGAGCTGCGGCTGCTCGCGATGTCGGCCACCGCCGATGGCGCCAGGCTGTCGCCGCTGCTGGAGGCGGAGGTGATCGAGAGCGACGGGCGGATGCATCCGGTGGAGGTCTCGCATGCCGGGCGGGATATCACCGATACGCGGGATTTGCCGGAGGCGATGGCGCGGGCCATCCGGGCTGCGCTGGCCGGGCATCGCGGCGATATCCTGGCGTTTCTGCCGGGCATGGGGGAAATCCGCCGCACCGAGCAGGCGCTGGCGGGGTGTGGGGCGCTGGTGCTGCCGCTGCATGGGGATTTGCCGATCGCCGAGCAGGATCGGGCGCTGCGGCCGGCGGATGGACGGCGCGTGGTGCTGGCGACCTCGATCGCCGAGACCTCGCTGACGGTGCCCGGCGTGCGGATCGTGATCGATGGCGGCTATCGGCGGGCGCCGCGGCTGGATGCCGCGACGGGGCTGACCCGGCTGGCGACGCTGCGGATCAGCCGCGCCGCCGCCGATCAGCGGGCCGGGCGAGCGGGGCGGGAGGCGCCGGGGGTGGCGATCCGGCTATGGACCACGGCGCTGCATCGCGGGCTGCCGGCCTTCGATCGGCCGGAAATTCTGGAGGCCGAGCTGTCCGGCCTGTGCCTGGATTGCGCGGCCTGGGGGGAGGCGCCGGCCGATCTGCCCTTCCCCGACCCGCCGCCCCAGGGCGCGCTGGCCGCGGGCTCGGCCTTGCTGCGCGATCTCGGCGGGCTCGATGGGGAGGGGCGGATCACCGATCTCGGCCGCCGGATGGCCCGGCTCGGCGCGCATCCCCGGCTCGCCGCGATGATGCTGGCGGCCGAGAACGAGGAGGAGGGGTCCCTGGCCTGCGACCTCGCGGCGATCCTGGAGGAGCGGGACCCGCTGCGGGCGGCCGATGCGCCGTGCGATATCGGCTTGCGGGTGCAGGCGTTGGCGGATGGCATGGGGGCGGATGGCATGGGGGCGGATCGCGGTGCGGTTTCGCGCATTCGCCAGGCGGCCGGCCAGTATCGCCGCCGGCTCGGGGTGTCCACGGGGAATGGGGATGCCGATGCCGGGCGGCTGCTGGCTTCGGGGTTTCCGGACCGGTTGGCGCAGAGGCGGGGCGAGCCCGGGAGTTTCCGCCTCTCCGGTGGCGGGGGCGCGCGGGTGCCGCTGGCGGACCCGCTGTCGCGCGCCAAGCTGCTGGTGGTGGCGGCGCTGGAGGTGAAGGCCGGCGCCCGCATCCGCCTCGCCGCGCCGCTCGACCCCGGGAATCTGCCAGCGACGCTGGCGGCGCGAGTGACCGAGGTGGTCGAGAGCGGGCTCGATCCGGTCACCGGCTCGGTGCTGGCCCGCCGCCGCCGCCGGCTTGGCGCGCTGATCCTGGAGGATCGCACGGAGGCGGCCGATCCCGCCGAGACCGCCACGGCCTTGGCCGGAGCACTCGACATGGCCCGCCTGCCCTGGACGGACGCCGCCCGGCAGTTCCAGGCTCGCGCCGTGCTGCTGCGCCGGCTCGACGCGAGCGTGCCCGATTTGGCCGATGCGGCGCTGGCGGCCGATCGCACCTGGCTCGCCACCGCGCTGCATGGCGCCTCCCGCCTCGCCGAGGTCGAGAAGCTCGACCTCCACGCCGCGCTCAGAGCCATGCTCGCCTGGGAGCATACCGCGCGGCTGGATCGCGATCTGCCGACCCATATCGAGCTGCCGGGCGGGCGGGCTTCGGTGGACTACACGCAGCCGATCCCGCTGGCCGAGGCGCGGGCGCAGCACTTCTACGGCCTCACCGCGACGCCTCGTCTGGCGGGTGGGCGGGTGGAGCTGCGGCTCGCGCTGCTGTCGCCGGCGGGACGGCCGGTGGCGATCACCGGCGATCTCGCGGGGTTCTGGGCCGGCGCCTGGGCCGATGTGCGCAAGGACATGCGGGGCCGCTACCCCAAGCACCACTGGCCGGACGATCCCGCCACCGCGAGCCCGCACAAGCCAAGATGACGACATCTTCACCCGCAGGTGAGCCAAGCCGGCGCCATGTAATCTTGTTGCGGGGCATCGGAAGGACCACCTTGCCGCGCAACACACGCCGCGACTCCACGGAGCCTTCGCCATGACCACCATGCTATCCCGCCGCACCGCCATTGCCGCCGCGCTGGCGCTGACCGTCCCCGGGCCGCTCTCACAGGCCTGGGCAAGCTCCGGCCCGGCGAGCTTCGCGCCGCTGGTCAAGCGCGTGATGCCGACGGTGGTGAACATCGCCGTCACCGAGACCGTCTCGGGCAATGACGCCTTCGCCAGCCTGCCCGCCGAGTTGCAGCGCCAGTTCCGCGAACGTTTCCGCCAGCGCCGCCAGCAGGTGACCGGCGCCGGATCGGGCTTCATCATCGATGCCGCCGGCTACATCGTCACCAACAACCACGTGGTCGGCAACGCCGATTCCATCCTGGTGGTGCTGTCGGACGGCACCGAGCTGCCGGCCAAGCTGGTGGGCACGGACGAACTGACCGACGTTGCCGTGATCAAGGTGGTCGCCTCTACCCCACTGCCGACCGCCACCTGGGGCGACAGCAGGGCGCTTGAAGTCGGGGACTGGGTGGTGGCCGCCGGCAATCCCTTCGGCCTCGGCGGCTCGGTCACCGCCGGCATCGTCTCGGCGCGTGGGCGCGATCTCGGCGCCGGGCCGTTCGATGACTTCATCCAGATCGACGCCCCGATCAACCCCGGCAATTCCGGCGGCCCGCTGTTCAACGCGGATGGCCAGGTGGTGGGCGTTAACTCGGCGATCTACTCGCCCTCCGGCGGTTCGGTCGGCATCGGCTTCGCCATTCCCGCCGAGCTGGTGAGCCGAGTCGTCGCCGAGTTGCGAACGAAGGGGCGGATCGACCGCGGCTGGCTCGGGGTTTCCGTGCAGGACGTGCAGGCGAGCCCGCGCGGGCCGGCCGGCGTCGGCATCGCCGCGGTGGATCGCGCCGGGCCGGCGGCGAAGTCCGGCCTACGCCCGGGCGATATCGTCACCAGCATCAACGGCCAGCCCGTCGATACCGCCCGCGCGCTCATCAAGGGCATCGCGCTCACGCCCCCCGGCAATTCCGTCCGCGTCGTAGTACGGCGCCAGGGCAAGGACGTCGAGCTTCCCGTTACCGTGGGGCGGCGCCCCAAAATCGAGGAGAACTGAGCGATGCGCATCCTGGTGGTCGAGGACGACAAGGACGTCGCCGGCTTCGTCGTCAAGGGCTTGAAGGAGGCCGGCCATGTGGTGGAGCACGCCGCCAACGGGCGGGACGGGCTGTTCATGGCCGCGAGC
>CAIPLM010000184.1 GCA_903865895.1 uncultured Rhodospirillales bacterium
CACCCAGCTTGATGTAATGCGGCGCCCAGACATTATCGCCGATGCCGCCGAGCCCGAGATGCTTGCCGTTCTTCTTGCAGGCCGCACCCACCTTCTTATAGGCCGCCTGCAGCTTCTCGTGCCCCCATTGCCCAGGAATGCCCATGCGGGTGGTGAGGTCGGTCGAGCCGATCATGATCATGTCGATCCCCGGCACCTTCGCGATCTCGTCAACATTGGCGATCGCCTCCTCGGTCTCGATCATCGTGCCGATCAGGATGTCGCGGTTGAGGGATTCCTGCGCTTCGGCGAGGCCCGGCCCGCCGTAATTGTACATCGCCGGCGGGGCGCCCCAGGAGCGCAGGCCCATCGGCGGGAAGCGCAGGGCTTCGACCACCCGCTTGGCCGCGGCCACCGTGCTGACATGGGGGACGATGATGCCGAGGGCGCCGTTGTCGAGCGCCCGCGTCGCCTCATCCAGCGCATCGGCGCAGACCCGCACGATCGGCGTGATGCCGAAGGGGATGGCGGCCAGGCAGATCTGCGAGGTTTCCTGGGTGGTGAAGGCGCCGTGCTCGGTATCGATGAACAGCCAGTCATAGCCGGTCGCATGCGCCAGCATCGGCGCCGCGGTGGTGCGCAAATGGAAGGGGCAGAAGCCGAGCGCGAGCTTGCCCTCGTTGAGGCGTTGCAGGGTCGGGTTGGCGGTCTTGGACATCTCGGGTCCCTCTTGATGGGGGTTAAGCGGCCTGGCGGCGGAAGGCGTCGAGACTGCCGGCGTGGATGAGCTCGCTCGGCAGCACGTGGCCGACGATCGCCTCGGCCATGCGGCCGACCTCGATGAGGCGGTCGAGATCGATGCCGGTGTCGATCCCCATCTCGGCGCAAAGCAAAGCCAGCTCCTCGGTGCAGATATTGCCCGCGGCACCCTTCTGCCCGGCGAAGGGGCAGCCGCCGAGGCCGCCCACGGTGCTGTCGAACTGGGCGACGCCGAGGCGCATGGCGGCGGCGGCATTGGCGACCGCGAGGCCGCGGGTATCGTGCAAATGGAGTGCGATGGTCTGCTCCGGCCAGCGGGCGCGGACCTCGCCGATCACCCGCTCGATGCGGTGCGGCGCGGCCCAGCCCATGGTGTCGGCGAGGGAGATCACCTCGATTTTGGTATTTTGTTCGGCGGCGATCGCCATGCCGTCGGCGACGGTGCTGACCACCTGGGCCGGCGTGATGTCACCTTGGTAGTTGCAGCCGAAGGCGGCCATGACGCCGATGCGGTTGACCTTGACGCCGTGCGCGAGATGCACGCCGGTCAGCTTGCGCATGGCCGCGAGGTTTTCCTCATGGCTGCGGTTGAGGTTCTTGCGGGTGAAGCCTTCGGAGGCGGTCAGGGAGATCGAGCCGGTGAGGGTCAACTTGTCCTTGAAGGCGAGCGCGCGATCGAGCCCGTTCGAATTGAACCACAGCCCGGTGTAGTGGACGCCGGGCTTCGCGGTGAAGCCCTCGACGGTGGCCTCGGCATCGGCCCAGCCGGGGACGAGGCGGGTATTGACGAATGAGCAGACCTGGATGTGATGCAGCCCGGTTTCGGCCAGCGCCTCGATGAGGCGGATTTTCTCGGAGGTCGGGATCGGGCCGGGCTCGATCTGGAACCCCTCGCGCGGGCCTTCCTCGTGGATTTCGACGAATTTCGGGTAGTCGCTCATGTGGGGCTTCCCTGCGCTTGGGTTCGCGCGGAGTCTACGGCGCGGCAGGGCATTTGGCCAAGTGGGTAGCGCCGCGCAGCGTCAGGTCATGCGTCCGCGCCGCACGGGCGTGGCGCCTGGCGGTCAATCAGACGCAGCGGTGATCCTGGTACATCGGCC
>CAIPLM010000185.1 GCA_903865895.1 uncultured Rhodospirillales bacterium
CCCTCGATCACCTGCGGGCCGGAGGGGCCGATGCCGCAGAGGAAGCGGTTGCCGGAGAGGCCCTGCAGCGTCAGCGCCGTCATCGCCACGCAGGTGGGCGTGCGGGCGGACATCTGCATGATGCCGGTGCCGGCCTTGATCTTGGTGGTGCGGGCGAGCACCCAGGTGATCGGGGTGACGGCATCGGTGCCATAGGCCTCGCCGGACCACACCGCGTCATAGCCGAGGCGTTCGGCCTCGAGGATGAGATCCATGTCGATCCGCGGCGTGTTGCCGCCGGTACCGATGGTGAGGCCGAGTTTCATGTTCCGCTCCCTATGCGTCCGCCGCCACGATGCGGCGGAAGCGGAAATGGAGCAAGATCAGGGCCGCATGATCACGCCGGGCGCACGTTCCACGGGTAGGGCGCGGCGCCCTGCATCACCCCGGTGATCGACTTGCGATAGGCGGTTTTGCCAAACCATTGGCCGACGGGGATGAAGGGCAGCTCGTCCATCGCGAGCGTCGCCAGCTCCTGCGCCAGCACCTTCTGGCGCGCGGGGTCCGGCGCGTCGAGCCAATCTTGCACCAACTGCTCGGCCTTGCCGCTCTCCCACCAGCCGAACCAGCCGGCGCCGCCCTGGCCGCGGATGATGCCGGAGGTCGCCGGATTGATGTAGGCCGAGGCCGGGCCATAGGTGTGGAAGGCGCTCCAGCCGCCCTTGTCCACCGTCTCGCGGCTGGCGCGGCGCTGGATCACGGTGCCCCAATCGGTCTCCACCAGCTCCACGTTCATGCCGATCTTCTTCATGGTGTCGGCCGTCACCACGCCCAGCGGATGGATCACCGCGAAATCGGTCGGGTTGATCACCACCACCTTCTGGCCGGAATAGCCGGCCTCGCGCAGCAGCTTCTTCGCCGCCTCGATGTCGCCGGGCATGGCGGCGGGGAGTTCGGTCTCGTAGGGGGTGGCGCAGGGGAAGGTGGAGCGGCAGAGGCGCCACAGCGACTGATCGTCGCCGAAGGTGGCGCGCATGTAGTCCTCCTGGTTGATCGCCATGCGCAGGGCGCGGCGGATACGCACGTCGTTGAACGGCGCCTGGAGGTGGTTGAGCCGCACGAAGGAGAGGCGCCCCTGCGGGTTGTCGATCGCCACCGTGATGTCGCGATTGCGCGCCAGCGTCGGCAGCAGGTCGGACAGCGGTTGCTCCCACCAATCCACCTCGCCGTTCTGCAATGCGGCCGCGGCGGTGGCGGCGTCGGGGATGATGCGCCACTCGATGCGGGGGAAATGCGCGATCTTGGCGCCGGTGCCCCAGACCGGCGCCTCCTGGCGCGGCACATAGGCCTCGTTCTTCTCGTAGACCACGCGGCTGCCGGTGACGAACTCGTTGGCGACGAATTTGTAGGGCCCCGAGCCCATCATCTCCGTCACCTGCTTATTGGGATCGGTCTGCGCGAGGCGCTCGGGCATCACGAAGGGCAGCGAGCTGTCGGGCTTGCCGATCGCCGCGAGCAGCAGCGGGAAGGGTTTCTTGAGCTTGATCTCGACGGTCTTGTCATCGGCGCTGCCGTAGCTGTCGACCGCCTTGTCGAGCAGCTGGCCGAAAGGCTCCTTCTTGGCCCAGCGCGCGATGGAGGCCGCGGCGTCGCGCGCCAGCACCGGCGAGCCGTCATGGAATTTCAGCCCGTCGCGCAGGCCGATGCGCCAGGTGCGCCCATCCGCCGAAACATCCGCGCCCGAGGCCATCTGCGGCTTCGGCACGCCGTCGGCGCCGGCGGAGTAGAGCGTGTCGAACACGTGGTAGGCGTGGTTGCAGGTAACGATCGCCGTCGTCAGGATCGGATCGAGCAGCGTCAGGTTGGCCTGCGGCACGAAGCGCAGCGTCGCGGTCTTGGCGGGCTGGGCGACGGCGGGTGCTGCAATGGCAGCGGCGGCGGCGGTTTTCAGCAGGTCACGGCGCTTCATGATGGCTCTCCCCGGACGAATGGGGAGGAGCCTAGACCACGAACGCCGCAGGCAGAAGGGCTCGTCGCGGGCACGCCGGACAAAAACGCCTTGGACGGCACGGGGCCACGGATGATATTGCCGGGGATGGTCACGCCATGGGGAATGCCCGTTTGCAAGTCGAACATGTGATGAGGGCCGGTGGCGTGCGAAGCCGTTCCGCCGTGCACGGATGACCGATCGGTCCATCGCCGCGCGCACGGCCATTGGCGCGACATGGGTTCTGGTTTGGCGCCTCGCCGCACGCTCGGTTGGCTTTGTCAGCACGCTCATCCTGGCGCGATTGCTGATACCCGAGGATTTCGGCCTGGTTGGGCTGGCAACGGCGTTTGCCGGCATGATCGAGATGTTCACCTGGATTGGCGTGCAGGATCTGCTGGTGCTCCAGCGCGCGCCAAGCCGGGAACACTACGATACCGCTTTCACCATCAGCGCGCTGCGTGGCCTCCTGATGGCCCTTGCCCTCGCCGGCCTGGCCTGGCCGCTGGCCGGCTTCATGAGCGAGCCCCGGCTGGTCAGTTTGATCCTGGTGATGGCGCTCGGCGCGGCGATGAGCGGCGTGGAGAATATTGGCGTCGTCGATTTTCGCCGCGACATGCAGTTCGACCGCGAATTCCGCCTGCAGATCCTGCCGCGACTGATTACCGCCGGGGTAACCCTGATTTGCGCCCTGGCGTTCCGCAGCTACTGGGCCCTGCCCGCCGGCCTGTTGGCGGGACGTACCATGCGCATCGTCTACAGCTACACGGCGCATCCCTACCGCCCGTCGATCTCGCTCCTGCATTGGCGCGTGTTCCTTGGGTTTTCGCTTTGGACCTGGGTCGGCGCGATCGCCTACATCCTGCGTGACAAGAGTGACAGCCTGGTGGTGGGGCGCGTGCTCGGCGCATCGCCGGTCGGTATTTACAGCCTCGGGGTGGAACTCGCGCAGATGCCGGTCAGCGAGTTGCTGGAGCCCCTGGGGCGCGCGCTGTTCTCCGGGTTTGCCGTCAACACCCGCGCCGGTGAGGGCAATCGGCATGCGTTCCTGCGGGTCACAGGCCTGGTCGCGCTGGTGATCATGCCGGTCAGCGTGGGGGTTTCGGCGGTGGCAGCCCCGGTCGTCGCGCTGATGTTCGGCCCGGCCTGGCTCGGCGCGGTGGTGGTTACCCAACTTCTTGCGGTTGCCGGAATGCTCCGGGTATTCGGCCATGTCAGCGGTATTTTGCTCACCGCCACCGGAACGCCGCGGACACCAGCGCTGATTTCCGGCCTCTGCGGGTTGATTCGCCTCGCATTGCTCCTGGCTCTGGTGCCGCTCTGGGGGCTGGTGGGGGCGGCGACGGCGGCGCTCGTCGCGATTGCCGTCGAGGAGTTGGTCTTCGCCGTGGTGATTTGCCAGCGGCTGGAACTGCGCGCGCGCTCGATGCTGGCGCAGGTCTGGCGCGGCGCTTCGGCTTCGGCTGTCATGGCCGGGCTGCTGACGTGGCTCCGGTTGGGCTGGGCCCCGGCGGCTGGGGCCAGCGCGGCGGATTTCCTCAATCTCGTCCTGGCCATCGGCGTCGGCGCGGCGAGCTACAGCGGGGCGGTGCTGGTGCTGTGGTGGGCAGCCGGCCGGCCCGATGGCGCCGAAACTGAGATCCTCGGCGCCATTGGCGTGGTCTGGCGGAAATATGGTATGCGGCGCCATGCAAACTGAGGCGGCATTGCGCTTTTCCATCCTGATCGCCACCCGCAACCGCCCGGTCCTGGTGCGCCGCGCGGTGGAATCCGTGATGCGGCAGGATTTCGCAAACTGGGAGATCGTGCTCGTCAATGATGGGTCCGACGAGGTGCATCTGCCCTTTCTCGCCGCCCTGGCCGCTGAGCTTGGCCCCCGCGGGCAGTATCGTGACCTGCTTCGCCGCGCCCGCGGCCACGGCCAGAGCTATGCCCAGAATGAGGGCGCGGCGATGGCGCGGGGAGAGTATCTCTGTTTCCTTGACGATGACGACGAATGGATCGATGACCGGCATCTGAGCCGGCTCGCCCGCATGATCGACGGCCAGTCCGTGCCGCCGGACCTGCTGCTCGCCAACCAGGAGGCCTGCCGCGACGGGGTGCCCGTGGGGCGCGCCGTGTGGCTCGAGGATCTGCCGGCCCGCGCCATGCCGCCGCTGCGGGCCGATGCCACCGGGGCGTTCCCGGTGACGCCGGCGCAACTACTGTGCGCCACCGGCTTCGGCCACCTCAACGCCATGACCATACGGCGCGGCCATTTCGAGCGCATCGGCGGCTTCGACGAGGGGCTGCGCTACGAGTGCGACCGGGATTTCTACCTCCGCGCGATCGACCAGGCCGACGCCATTCTCTACGTCCAGGACGTCATCGCCCGCCACCACATCCCTGACCCCGCCGCGAAGGGCAGTATGTCCACGATCGTGGGCGATCTCGAGAAGCGCGTCTTCCAGCTTCGCGTGCTCGACAAGGCGGGCCTGTTCTGCCGCCAGGAGGCGGTGCGGGCGCATGCGCGGCTGCATAAGGCCTATACCCTCAAGCGCGTCGCCACAGAGGCCTCCGCCATGGGCGCGCACCGCACAGCGGCGAATTACGCGCTGCAGGCGGCCGGCGCCGGATTCACAGTCCGCTGGGCCGGCTACACGCTGTGGCTGGTACTGCGCGCGCTCATGCGCGGTTGATCAGCTGGGCCACGCCCTCAACCCCACGGCCGATCAGACCGTAGATGCGCGCGAACATGGCGGCATCGCCGTCCACCGGGTCCTCGATGGTGGCGACCGGCGGGTCGGCGAAGTCGCCGAGCGAGAGCACGGGGGCGGCGAGGTCCGGGTAACGCTCGGCCAGGGCGTTGCGGTTGATCTCGTCGAAGACCAGGATCGCCGTCGCTGCCTGTGCCGCTTCGCGCGACAAATGAGCGGAGCGATGAGGCGCGAGGTCGATTCCTGCTGAGGCAGCGGCGGCGATGCCGAGATCTGGCGTAGGGCGGCCGCCGCCGGGCATCATGCCGTAGGAGGCCACTTCCACCCTGGGCAGACGTGCCCGTAACGCCGCTGCGCCAAAGGGGCTGCGGCAAATATTGCCCTGGCAGACAAAGAGGATGCGCGGTGATCCGGCCCCGGCCAGCGCCCGGCGCAGCGCGTGCACTGCGCGTCTGCGGCGAAGCGCTGCGACGCCCGGCAGCTTGCCGCCGAGCCGCCTGGCCACCTCTCTGGCAAAATCTAACAACTCCCGCAGGCCCGGCATCGGATCGTCTCGCACCAGCACGTCCATCTGCTCGCGCCCCGTCAACAGGCGGCCGAACTCGCCGATTCGGTTGGCGGCGAAGCGGAGCAGCGCCAACGGCCCGCCGCGCACCTGCCGCGCCTCCGAGAGGGTGATCCGCAGGTCCGGCAGCAGGTTACGGCCGAACACCCCGGCGCGATATTCCACCGGCGGCAGAACTTTGCCCTCCACCAGCACCGCGTAGAGCCGATAGGGGAAGTCTACCCCGAGCCCGACCGGCAGGGGCATCGAGCCCCAGGGCCGCGCATTGACCTCCAGCAGCACCCAGGTGCCGGCACGGTCATCGAGGCGGAACTCGAACATCGCGAGTCCGGTGTAGTCGAGCGCCTTAACCATGGCGGCGCAAGCGGTCTCCAGCGCGGGCGTTAACGGCGCGCTCATACGATAATAGCTGCCGCCGGCGCCGCTTTCGCGCTGGCGGTGGTGCTCGAACGCCTGCAGCACCCGCCCCTCATGCGCGAGCACGGAAACGCCGGCGCCGCGGCCGGGGAAGAACCCCTCGTAGAGATCGGTGTCAGGCGACAGCTGCGGCTGGATCCGCGCCAATTCCGCCGCACTGGTGATGATCTTCACTTTGCTGCGCGCATGCAGCGCATCCAACGCGTAGGATTTGCGGGCCTTCACCACCATCGGGAGGCCAAGCTCGGCAATTACCGCCTCTGCGCTTTCGCCCTGCACTGGGAGCCGGCCCGGCGAGACCGCGACGCCCTCTGCGCGTGCCAGTTCGCGGGTTGCGTGCTTGTCGAACAGCACCGCGATCGCCCGGTCATGCGGCACCGCGAGTCGGGACAAGCGTTCGAGGCGGGCACGATGGCGCTGCATTGGCAGCAGGGTCGTCTCGTTGCATGGGATCACCAAGTCGAAATTCTCAGTCTTCAGCAGCGCCTCGAAGGCCCGCAGCCACTCCGCCCCGTCACCCATCCAGTAGGGCAGATAGTGGATGCGCGCGATGTAGCGCGAGCGCAGCGCGGGGGAGGCGAAGTTCTCGGGCGCCGCATGCACCTCGATTCCCTGGCGGCCCAGCGAGCGTACTATAGCGAGAAAGCTGCGGGTATCGTCGCCTAGCACCAGGGCCTTGCGCCCCGCCGCCTCCTCGGGCGCAACGGCGCCCATCCAGTGCTGCTCGCCCGCGTGCTTCACCCAGCGCGCCGCCTGCTCGAAGCGTAGTTTTAGCACCGGGCGCTGTATCACCAGATCCGCGATATTCGGTCCTGGGTTGGCTAGGTTGGCCTTGTAGCGTTCATTGCCGGCCAGGAAATCATAGAGTCGTGCACCGTTGCGCAGATGGTGCTCGATGCAGAGATAATGGCTCACCAGCCCCGGCTTCAGCTTGGGATCCGCCTCATAGCGGAAGCCGGTATGGTAGGCGCAGACCCAGCCGTCGCTGATGAAATTATAGAGATAGCCGATTGCCTCGTCCCCAGCACTAACCCGCATCAGCTCCACCGTGCCCTTGGGCAGGCACTCCGCGATCAGCACGCGATGGAACTGCTCGAAATAGGGGAAGGCGAAGCTGCCGGGCTTGCCGCGGGCGGTCCAGTATTCCTGGTGCAGCCCCTTCATCGCGTCGAAATACTCCATCGCCTCTGCCACTGTGGCGGCAAAGGTCGCGGTAAGCGGGCCGCGCGCCGCGTAGAGCCGTATGGAGCGGCGGATCTGATAGCGGGTATTGGCGCTCAACGTATCGAGATAGGCCGTACCAGTGCCTCTGAGATGGCCGAGATCCACCGCCCAGGACTGCTTGTAGGAGTGGTACCAGGTCATCAGCCCGGCCTGCGCGGCCTGCGGAATCAGCGCCTCAGGCGCGGGCAGGCCGCCGAGATGGATCTCCTCCCAATGCGGCGCGCCGGCGTGGTGGCGGGCGAGATGGTCGATCACCGCCTGCTTGGCCACCGCCGCGTGGTCGCGGTCGGCGAGGATGCCGTTGTGCTCGATGGTGATGATATCCATCGCCCGATCACCAAGTTGGTGCAGCATCAGCGCGTCGATGCCAAGCAGATGGTGCCGCCTTTGGCGCGAGGGGTGCAGTAGCGCCATGCCGACCACCCGCGCGCCATCGCGCACCGTGACGAGATAGGCCATAGCACCGCTGGTGCGCAGCCAGCAGCCGATCCAGTCCCACGTGAGGAAGAACGCCGCGTCGGACCGCCGTTCGAGGTCCCGCCACACCGTCTCGACGTCGCCGGCCTCGGCGAACGGTATGACTGTAACGGTATGGGTCATGCCAGCGCAGCGCTCGGAGTGCATACGGCCATGATTTTGCGCCGCATGTAGGTCCCGGCCTTCACCGGCGCGTATTTCGAGCCGCCACCCTCGTCCCGGCAGGTGGGGATGCACTCGGCCATCGCTTCGAAATTGGGGTGGCAGAAAAAGCCGACAGAGAGGCGGGACTGCTTGGTCATCACATTGACGGACGGGTTTACTACGCGATGCGGGGTGGAGCACCAGCGGTGATTGGTACATTGCGCCATGAGATCGCCGATATTGATAACGAAGCGCCCGGGCTGCGGCGGCAGAAAATGCCAGGCGCCGTCCTTACCCATTACCTCGAGCCCCCCGGCATCGGGTTGCTGGAGCAGGATGGTGAGGCCGCCGAAATCGCTGTGGGTACCAGCGCGAAGCTGGCCATCCTTCGTTGCGTCGCTCTGGGCGGGGTAGCCGAAGGTGTTGAGGGCGGCGAAACTATCGTCGATCTTGTCTGCGAAATAGCTCTCGGGCAGGCCGAGCGCGACGGCGAACAGTTTCATCAGGTCGGCCGCCAGCCCATCGATCAGGTAGTAATATCCGCTGTAGACAGTGCTAAAGTCGGCAGGCTCCTCCGGCCATATGACCGGCTGCGTCGCCTCCGGGTCCACGACGGAGCGGCCAGGCTCCAAGGCAGGTCGGGCAAGGGAGAAGATTGCGCACAGATCGGGCGGCGTCCCAACCCCGCGGCTGCGGGCGAGGCGATGGGTATGGAGCGGCAAATAGCCGCGCAGCATGGTGCCGGTCGGGGCGGTGACCGCCATTTCCCGCTCTATCGGCAAAGCGAAGACGCCATGCGCGGCGGCCAGCAACTCCTGCACCAGGGCATCCGGCACCTTATGGCCGGCCACCTTGAAGAAGCCGGTATCGAGGCACGCAGCATCCACCTCGCGGGCCAGGTCCGCCCGTTCGGCGGCGTCGCCACGGTAGTAGCGCTGCATGTCGATCAGGGGGATATGGGTCATGCGTGCGCCTCCAGCAGGGCATCGGTGGTGGGCAGGTCGGCGATCCTGCGGCACAGAGCGATCATGGCGGCAATTCGTCCGGGGGGAAACACCCCCGCGGCACGCACGGAACTTAGCCTCGAGCCGCGTGCGGGAGAGACGCCGCGCTCCGGTGCCAGCCGCCTCGTTGATGGCCAGCGCGAGCACCCGCCCGTCGGTACAGGTGATGCGGAGTGCGCCGCCGAAGCGGATTGGCCCGTCGTCGCGGCGGTGAAATCGAACGGATAGTCGCGTTGCTGTACATGGCTGCAAAACTGTCTATTGGTGCCGTCAAGCGCGCTCGTCGGGCCGATGAATCCCTCGCGCGCCAGCGTCGCCGCCACGATGCCGGCATGGCCCGCCCCGCTGGGATGCAGGGTTTTCGACCAGATGCCGTCGGAGCAGGCCTCCAGCACGCCTGAGCCCTGGCTGGCGGAAATCCCCACCGCAGACGTAATCTGCGCGGCACTCAACCCTAGCCGTCGCCCGGCGATCATTGCCGCGGCGGGAGTGCCGAGCACGCTGGTGGGGTGCAGGCCGTGATCATGGAACGCGCCGCGCGCCACCAGCCCGAGCCGACAGCCGATCTCATTGCCGATTGCCACGCCGAGGACGAGATCCCCCCCGCTGCCGCCCAGCCCAGCCCGCGGCGCCGCGTTTGCAGTCGGCGAGCGAGCGGCCGCACGGATGATACCGAGCCTCTCTAGAATGCGCGGCCGTGCATCCGCCACCACCGCTTTCGGCAAATCCGCGAAGCTCAGTCCGGCCGCCCATGCGGTAAGCGTGGCGGCAATCGGTTCAGCCATTGAGCGTGTCCCGCAGCGCCGCCAGCGCGCGGGCGTTCTGCGCGGGCAGGCCGACGGTGATGCGCAGGAAATTGGCCCAGCCCGGGTCCATCACTCCGCGCACCAGCACGCCCCGCGCCTCCATGCCGCGCAGGATGGCGGCGGCGGGGCGGCCGAGGTCAGTGGTGATGAAATTGGCGCGCGACGGCAGGGGGGCGAGGCCGAGGCCGCGCAGTCCGGCGTCCAGTTGTGTGCGGCCTTCGGCGGTGGTTTTCAGCAGCAGCGCGAGATGCGCGGTATCGGCCAGCGCGGCCTCGGCGGCGGCCAGCGCCGGCGAGGTCATCTCGAAAATCGGCCTGACGGCGCGGATTACCTCGGTGACGCGGGGATCGGAGGCCAGCAGGTAGCCGATGCGCAGGCCGGCGAGCGCGTAGGCCTTGGAGAAGGTGCGGGTGACCGCCCAGGGGCCGCGGCGCTCGGCGAGCACGGCGAGGGTATCGGCCTCGGGGTCGAACTCGGCATAGGCCTCGTCCACCACCAGCATGACGCCCTCGGGCACGTGGCGCGCGACATGGGCGAGCGCGGCGCGCGAGAGGCTGCCGCCGGTGTTGCCGTTGGGGGTGCAGCAGAAGACGATGCGGGTATCGGGGGCGATGGCGGCGAGCAGGCGTTCCGGGTCATTCGCGCCATCCGGCCCGACCTCCACCGGGATGGCGCGCGCCCCGGCGATGCGAGTGGAGAGCCCGTAGCGGGTGAAGGAGGGGAAGGGCAGCACGGCGCTGCGGCCAGGCGCGAGGGAGACCATGCACAGCAGATGCAGCAGCATGTCCGACCCGCAGGCGAGGCCGATGCGATCGGCCGGCAGGCCGGTGTGGCGGGAAAGCGCCGCGGTGAGCGAGCCGCCATCGGTGGGCGGGTAGCGGTTGACGCCGGCGATGGTCGCCATTGCCGCTTCGACGGCGCGCGGGGAGGGGGGGAGCGGGCTCTCATTGAGGTTGAGGGCCAGCGTGTCACCCGCGCCATCCGGGCGGGGGTGAACAATGGGGGCGCGCAGCTCGGCGGCGATGGGGGCGATCCAGCTCATGGGCGGCAGACTAGCACCGGAAGGTCAATGATAGTCGATCCGCGGATCGATATAGGCGTACAGCACATCCACCAGCAGGTTCATGGTGATGTAGATCGTCAGGATGAACAGGATGCAGCCCTGGATCAGCGGATAGTCCCGCACGCCAATAGCTTGGATCAGCAGGCGGCCGAGGCCGGGATAGGTGAAGACGGCTTCGGTGACCAGGGTGCCGCCGATGAAGTTGGCGAGCAGCAGGCCGACCACGGTGACGAAGGGCAGCATGGCGTTGCGCATGACGTGGCGGCCGACCACGTCGCGCTCACGCAGCCCCTTGGAGCGGGCGGTGCGCACGTAGTCGGCGAGGAGTTCGCTGATCAGGGCGGCGCGCAGGAAGCGGCTGAACACGCCGGAGACGTAAAGGCCGAGGGTGAGCGCGGGGAGCGCGAGGTTGGCCAGCGCCGCCAGCGGGTCGGTGAAGATGGAGTAATAGGCCGAGGCCGAGGGCAGCCAGTGCAGCTGCACCGCGAAGAGCAGGATCAGCAGGATGCCGAGCCAGAAGGTTGGCACCCCGAGCGCCAGCGCACTCCAGCCGCTCAGCACGCGATCGAGCAGGGAGTTGGGCTTCAGCGCGCTCGCCACCGCTACGGGAATGCCGACCAGCAGGCCGATCAGCGTGGCGGCCAGGCCGAGTTGCATGGTGGCGGGAATGCGCTTGGCGATGAGGTCCAGCACCGGTTCGCGGTTCTGGATGGACTGGCCGAGATCGCCATCCAGGGCTGCCAGCAGCCAGCGCCAGTATTGCACGAGGATCGGCTGGTCGAGCCCGAGGCGCGCGGTGACGGCGGCGATTTGCTCGGGGGTGGCGTTTTCGCCGACCAGGGCGCCGACCGGGCTGCCCGGCACCGCATAGATCATCGCCCAGATGCCGAGCGAGGCGATCAGCAGCACCGGGATGGCCTGGGCAAGACGGCGGAGGATATATGATGTCATCCCTCGTCCTCGGCGGATTGCCGGTCCTCGATCAGGCGGGAGAGGGTGCGGCCGATGGTGTCGAGCGAGAGGATGGTCAGCGTCAGCACGATGCCGGGCAGCACGGCGTAGTAGGGCGCCTCATAGAGGAAGCCCTTGCCGGTGCGCAGCATGTCACCCCAGCTCGGCGTGGGCGGCGGAATGCCGACGCCGAGGAAGGAGAGGGCGGCTTCCAGCAGGATCGCGACCGACGAGAGCACGACGACCGAGACCAGGATCGGGCTCCAGGCGTTCGGCAGCACGTTGGTGAACATATTATAGGCCGAGGAGCCGCCGAGCGCCTCGACGGCGGTGACGAAATCGCGCTGGCGCAGCGAGAGCACCTGGGCGCGGGTGATGCGGGCGAAGCCAGGGATGCCGGTGATGCCGACCGCCACAAGCGAGGCGAGCTGGCTGCGGCCGAGCACCGCGATCAGCGCCATGGCGAAAAGGATGCCGGGCAGCGCCAGCAGCACGTCGACGATGCGCATCAGAATGGCATCGCGCCAGCCGCCGAAAAACCCGGCGATGAGGCCGATCGGCACGCCGATGACGCCGCCGATCGTCACCGCGCCGAGTGCGGTGATCAGGGAGGTGCGAGCGCCGTAGATGGCCCGCGTCATCAAATCCCGCCCGAGTTCATCGGTGCCGAACCAGTGCTCGGCGGAGGGCGGATCGAGCGTGTTCGCCAGGTCCTGCGCCAGGGGATCGCCGGGCAGGATAAGGTGCGCGAAAGCGGCGGTGAAAGCGAGCACCACCATATAGGCGATGCCGAGCAGGGCGCCGCGATGGGCGAGCAGGCGGCGGAGTGTGGGGTTCATGGCGCCGCCTCCATCGGGTGGTGGCAGGCGACGCGGCTCGGGAGCGTCGCATGATCGGCGAACTCCGGCGCCGTGGTGGCGCAGAGCGGGCTGGCGCGGAAGCAGCGGGGATGAAAGGCGCAGCCGGAGGGCGGCCGAGCCGGGCTTGGGATATCGCCGGCCAGGATGATCCGCCGCCCGCCGCCCCGCGCCGCCGGGTCCGGCACCGGCACGGCGGACAGGAGGGAGCGCGTGTAGGGGTGCAGCGGGTTGGCGTAGAGCGTCGCCTTGTCGCTCTCCTCGACGATGCGGCCGAGATACATCACCGCCACCCGGTCCGAGATGTGGTGCACCACCGCGAGGTCATGCGCGATGAAGATGTAGGCAAGGCCGAGCTCACGCTGCAAATCCTTGAGCAGATTGACGATTTGTGCCTGGATCGAGACATCGAGCGCGGCGACGGGCTCATCGAGGATCAGCAGCTTCGGTTGCAGGGCCAGTGCCCGCGCGATGCCGATCCGCTGCCGCTGGCCGCCTGAGAACTCGCGGGGAAAGCGGCTCATCATCGCCCGCGGCAGGCCCACCCGATCGAACAGCCCGGCGACGTAGGCATCACCCCCCATCTCCGCGTGCAGCCCGTGGATACGCAGCGGCTCGGCGACGATCTCGCCGGCGGTGCGGATGGGGTTGAGGGAGGAATAGGGGTCCTGGAAGACATACTGCATGTCCCGCCGCAGCCGGCGCATGGCGCCGCGGGGCAGGCCGGCGGTCTCCCGCCCCTCGAAGCGGATACTGCCGGCGGTGGGGCGGATCAGGCCCATGATGGCCCGCCCTGTGGTGGTCTTGCCGCAGCCGCTTTCGCCGACCAGGCCAAGCGTCTCTCCGGGCCGCACGCTGAGGCTGACGCCGGAAACCGCCCGCACCGCACCGGTCTGCCGGCGCAGCAGCCCGGTGCGGATGGGGAATTCCACCCGCAAGCCCGTCACCTCCAGCAGCGGCGCGGCCGTGCTGGCCTCGGTTTTGTGCGGCTGAGCGGGGAGGGGCAGCGTCGTGACCGCCTCGCCGGGGAAGTGGCAGGCCACGCCATCGCGCTCCGGCGGCTCGCTGGCGCAGATTTCGCGGATCTTGCCAAGCGGGCAGCGCGGGCGAAAACTGCATCCTTGGGTGAGCCGGCCGGGATGCGGCGGCTGGCCGGGAATGGCGGACAATCGCGCCGCATCGGCGTCAATCCTTGGCAGGCTGCGCAGCAGGGCGGCGGTGTAGGGGTGACGAGGGGCGCGGAAAATCTCCGCGACCTCGCCGGTCTCGACGATCCGCCCGGCATACATCACCGCCACCCGGTCCGCGACCTCGGCGATCACCCCGAGATCATGGGTGATCAGAATCACCGCCGCCCCGGTCTCACGCTGCCGCCGTGCCAGCACCGCCAGCACCTGCGCCTGCACCGTAACATCGAGCGCCGTGGTCGGCTCATCCGCGATGATGAGCCGGGGATTGCCGGCCATCGCCATGGCGATCACGGCGCGCTGGCGCATGCCGCCGGAGAATTGGTGGGGATACTGGCCGATCCGCGCCGCGGGGTCCGGCACGTCCACCTCGCGCAGCAACGCCTCCGCCCGCGCCGCAGCCTGGTCCGGCCGCAGCGTGCCATGCGCCACCTGGCCCTCGGTGATCTGCCGCCCCACCGGGAAAACCGGGTTCAAGGTCGTCGCCGGGTCCTGGAACACCATGCCGACATCGCGGCCGCGCATCCGCCGCAGCGTCTCGGCATCGGCCGACATCACCTCGATCCCCGCCAGCGTGATCTGTCCACCCACCTGGGCTGTCGGCCCCAGCAACCCAGTCAGCGCAAGGGAGGTGACGCTCTTGCCCGAACCGGATTCGCCGACAATGCCAAGCACCTCACCGGGTGCCACATCGAAGCTGACCCCGCGTACCGCCGGCACCGGCCGCCCCGCGCCTACAAAGGTGACTTCGAGCCCGCGCACCGAGACCACCGGACTGGTAACGGCACTCACGGGGTGCGATCCGGGCCGAAGGAAGGCCAGGGGCGCTGCCCCTGGACCCCGCTGGGGGATGATCCCCCAGACCCCATCCGTTTAAGTGGGCGACGAATGAGAGAGGGGGCTGTAACCCGACACTGGAAACCGGAAATTCGGGATTGGGTTGGAGGTGGTGGGAATTGGTGGGAGTTTCCGGGGGTTA
>CAIPLM010000186.1 GCA_903865895.1 uncultured Rhodospirillales bacterium
CGGAGGCGCTGCGGCTGGAGCCGCCGTTGATCGGCCTGTCGCGCTATGTGTTCGACGAGGTGCGGAGCGGGGATGTGATCTTCCCCGCGAACTCCAAGGTGTTCCTGATGTGGGGGGCGGCCAACCGGAATCCGGCGGCGTATCCGGAGCCGGACAGCTTCAACCCGCAGCGATTGACCCGCAGCGTGACCTTCGGCGGCGGCGAGCATATCTGCCCCGGCCGATTCGCCGGTGCGATGCTCGCCCGTTCAGTGATCGCGACGCTGCTGGAGATGCGGGTGAGGCCCGAGGTGCAAGGCGCACGGATCACATGGCGCGGGAACAGTCTGGCGAACCAGCCGGAGCATATGCCGGTCAGTCTTTTGGAGCGCGGGGGGTGATGCGCCGGGATCACCGAGCCGTTCCGCGGTGTCAGATTCCCTGCGATCGCGGCGGTGGAGCCTGACGCGGCTTTGGCGCGGCGGAGGGAGCGACAGCCAGTGCCAGACAGAAGCGCCCCTTGCGCGGCACTAGGGGGATCGCCTTCGATCAGCAAAATCGCTGCGCTCGCGTGCCGTCATGCGAGGGTGAACGGCTTACTCTCCAACGCCCCGCGCAGCTGGGGTGTGCGAAGGTGAATTTGCTGCCGACGACCGCCAAATCGTCGGCCACGTGTGGTGGGATAAGCTGCGAGGCTGGGCAAGAATCATCTTGCTCGACCCGATGTGGTTTGATTCGCTCTTCCTATGAGCAATGGTCGTTTCAAGCAGGGCATTGATCGGGGTCAGGGCAGCCTTCTGCCGCCTCGGGTTGAGGACTACGTGGGGGCGGACAACCCTGTGCGGGCGATCGAGGCGTATGCGGATGGGATTGACTTGGTCGCGCTGGGGTTTGCCCATGCCGGCCGCGGCCCTTGTGCCGGGCAGCCGCCCTATAATCCGGGCGACCTGCTGAAGCTGTATCTGTATGGCTATCTGAACCGGGTCCGCTCGTCGCGCCTGCTGGAGCGCGAGGCGGTGCGCAACCTGGAGGTGATCTGGCTGCTGCGCGGCCAGCAGCCGGGCTATCGCACGATCGCCAAGTTCCGCGCCGAGAACGCGGCGGCGCTGCGGGCGGCGAACCGCGACTTTGTGCGCCTGCTGGGGCGTCTTGAGTTGCTTGGCGGCGAACTGGTGGCGATTGACGGGTCGTTCTTCGATGCCAGCGCGAGCAAGTCGAGCGTCATGACGGCGCGCCGGCTGGGCGAGCGTTTGGCGGCGCTGGACCGTGACATCGATGCCTATGCGGCGAGCCTGGCGGCGGGCGATGCGGCCGACGTCGGCGAGCCTGCCGGAGGGGATGGCGATGCGGGCGCGGCGATGGCGGCCCTGCTGGCGCGTCGTGCCGCCACCGCGCAGGCGCTGGACGAGTTGAAGGCGAGCGGCCAGACGCAGCGCGGCACGACGGACCCGGATGCGCGCCTGCTGAGCAAGTCCGGCCAGTCGCTGTGCGGCTACAACGTGCAGATCGCGGTCGATGCGGCGCACAAGCTGATCGTGGCGAGTGACGTGGTCAACGACGGCAACGATACCGGGCAGTTGCACGCGCTGGCCGCGGCGGCGAAGGCGTCGCTGGCGGTCGAGACGCTGCGGGTGGTGGCCGATGTCGGCTACCACAATGGCGAGACGCTGCGGGCCTGCGAGGCGGACGGCATCGAGGCGTTCGTGGAGCGACCCGAGCGTGGCCGACAACTGCCGGCGGAGGGTCGGTTCGGCTCGGCCTCGTTCACCTATGACGCGACGGATGATGCGTATCGCTGCCCGGCCGGGGCGATGTTGCGGCCACTGTCACGGCCGGTGCAGGACCGCACCGGCAAATGGCGCACGCGCTATGTGAGCCACCGATCGGCCTGCCGGTCCTGCCCGCTGCGAGCGCAATGCCTGAGCTCGCGCGGCGATCGACGGATGATCGAGCGCTGGGAGCATGAGGCGGTGGTGGAGCGCCACCGCGCGCGGATGGCCGGGGCGGAGGCGATGGCGGTGCTGCGCCGACGCAAGGCGCTGGTCGAGCACCCGTTCGGCACGCTGAAATGCCGCGCCGGCTACCGCCACTTCCTGGTCCGCGGCTTTGCCAAGGTGCGCGGCGAATGGGGCTTGATGGCGCTGTGCTACAACCTCACCCGGGTGATCAACATCATCGGCATGGCGGCCTTCATCGCCTGGATCGTCCGTCTCGATGCCCTCGTCGCGCCCTCACGCGCCATCGCCACGCTGCGCACCCTCCTCGCCCGGCGAACAACCCCGCACAACCAACGCGCCGCTACAACGCCAATATGGTTCCCGCGAACACCAAAAACACCCGAAATCCAGCACGCTTAGAGTTCTTGCCCAGCCTCGAAGCGAGACCCATCACTTACCTTTGCCCGCCCGGCGAGCGCCACACAGCCATCTCAGAGATGCCGCCGGCCAAGCCGCGACGATGCGTCGCGCTATGCCTCCGCATCCCACGGCTCGTTACCCCTGAGCGACGATCGCCGCGTAGTCCATAACGCGCAATTACCTTGATTTTCGAGCCACGAAGTCGGAACCTCGTACCATCATGAACAAGGTCACTCCCCCCACCCGCCCAGTTCCGACCGAGTGGCTGAAAAGCTTGGCCAAGAGCGACGCCGAACTGGAGGCTGGCCAAACCGTGCCCGCAGCCGACGTCCACGCCCGCATTCGCGATTGCATCGACCGAATGGATGCCAAACGGGCCGGCGGGTGACGGCGCGGTAGATCAGACGATTGGTTGACTATACACCTGAGGTACTGCGTCAGGTCGAGGCGCTGTTGCAATGCTACGAGGAACGCTTGAGGGACGGCGCGGTGCGGCAAATGTTGACCGCACTTCAGGCAGTTGAGCAGCAAATTTCACGGGACCCTGCTGGAGGCCTGCCTGCACCGCGGCCGTATCAGTACCTCGTGGCGCCGGGTCGGGGATGGCGGAAGTCCGGGCGGTACTGGATCGCGCATACAACGACGAGACCGCCGGTGATCGTCGGCGTGTTCTTCGAAACGGCCAACATTCCTGGCCACATGTGACGAACTCACATCCCGTCGAAAGCGCAAACCGAGGATGGGTGCGGATGTCCGGGCAGATAATCGACCGTATTGATATAGCCGACGATGCCTGGATCATCATCCTCTACTACTGGATGGCCAAAGAACGAGCGTAGGATGCGTAAGCGCAGCGCGACGCATCATCTGATCCTTGCTCGCCTTGGGGGCGGCACACACCCATCTGAAGGGCGGGCGCTGGCCGAGGCCCAACGATGCGTCGCGCTGCGCTTACGCACCCTACGCTCGCTTAATAGGGGCGGAACTTCGGTCGACCGCTATCCTTGCAGATTCCCGAATTGGCGGCGGGATGAAGGTTCTTGCGCAAGCGAGTTTTTTTGAGGGCTAACGCAATGAAACTTGACATGCGATCGGAAACTGCGAAGATAGGAAGAATGAGTGCAAAATCAGAGATGCATCGGTATATCTTTTCAGGCAAGGTCCATCCCGAGAGGGTTGATTTTTCGATTCAGCAATCGATCGGGGCCTATTTTGAGAGTGACGGACAAAGGATTGAATTAAACATATCGATATCTAAATCTATTTTAGTTATAGAAATGACGACAGATATAGTTCTTGAAGAGGGTGAAACAAATAAAATTGAAACAATTAAAAATAATGTATTAGACACCACCTCTATGATTGTCGATTCTTTTTGTTATGTAAAATCTGTGAATTATGATTTAGAAATATCGGATATTCGATGTGATGAGTTGGGTTTTTACTATGAATTTGGAGTTCAAGGTGAGTGGAATTTAATAATAGATGACAAACAAGTAAAAATAGATTTTACAAAAATCATTATTGTTTTGAGCGACCTCAGGTTCAAATTTATAGCGCATGCTCTGTCTGATTTCCGTCGTTCGATCAAATATCCAGCAATGACGGCGAGTTTTTGCTATAGAGCGATCGAAACGATACGTTCGTCCTATTTCGAAGATCCGGATATCAACGATGAAACGAAGCGTCGTAAGGACGGTTGGTCAAAATTTCGTTCGTGCTTGTCGATTAGTTTAGAAGAAATTCAATCAATAAATAAATATTCAATTCCAAATAGACACGGGAGATACCCCTTCATTTCTTACGATGAAAGAGAGAGAATAATGAATTTGACGCGGAAAATAATAAACGCTATGCTAGAAGAAGCCATTTTCAATTTCGAAGGCTTCCCCGAGATAGTGGCAGATGACTAACAGTTCGTCTCTATTCTCGAACCGTAAGCGCAGCAAGCGTAGGATGCGTAAGCGCAGCGCGACGCATCATTTGATCATTGTTCGTCTGAGGTACGGCGCCCCCCCATCGCAAGAGTGCCCTGACCGAGTCCCGGCGATGCTTCACGCTGAGCTTACGCATCATACATTCGCTAGGATCGCGGCCGATAGAAGTGAGCAACCGCCAGCACCCAAGGCACCAAAAGTTCAGGAACCAGATAGCCCAACCACAACGCCCGCGGCTCAGGCAGCCCGACCTGGCTCATCGACAGCAGGCGCCCGCAACCTGCGACGAAGACACCGGCAGCAATCAGATAGACCAGCGTGCCCTGCTCCCTGACCGTCACGGCCGACCAGGCGCAGATGATGCCCATGAACAAATAGATCCCCGCCATGAAGCGATGGACATTGTCCAATCTGGGAGAGGTGTCTGGCTGGCCCAAATACATCTGCAGCGAACCGCCAAACACGGCGATTGCCGCAAAGAGAAAGAGGCAGACCCGAACGACGATTTGGCTAGTGGAAAGAGCTGTGTCCATTGTGGAGATCCTCGTGACCGACATCTCCCAGATATCCAGCCCATCCGGACGTCGTGGGTGAACGATACAAGCGGCTCCCGACGGCGATCAATCCCCGCGTGCCAGCGAGCGGAGGAGGCGTAATCGCAGCGCGACCCATCATCCCCCTACGCAAAAATCCCCCCCAACCGCCTGATCGACCCCAACACCCGCTCCTGCGCCAACCCCGGCCACTGCACCCGCATGATGAAGTGGTTCACCCCCAACGTCTCCCGATACCGCGCGATCTCCTCCTTCACCGACACCGCATCGCCGATGATGAACCGGTCCCGCGCGAACGCCGCGAAATCCATGGTCTTGGACGGGCTCTCCATCCCCCACGCCGCATAGGAGGCGTACTTATATTCCAGCGCCTCCCGGCATTCCTCCCAGGCCGTCGCGTGACTGGTGCCGACATAGCATTCCCGCGTGATCGGGAATTCCTCCGCCGTGCGCCCGAACTCGGTGAGGCAGGCCCGGTAATGCGCCATCAGCGGCACCGTCGCCGCCAGCGTGCTGGCCGGCACCACCAGCCAGGCATCGCCGATCCGCGCCGCGCGCCTGATCGCCACCTCAACCTGCCCCGCCAGCCACACCGGCGGCCCGCCCGGCCGCGCCGGCTTCAGGCTGATCGCGTGGTTATGCGTGCTGTAGAACCGCCCCTTATGGTTCACCGTCTCGCCCGACCACAGCGCGCGGATCAGCCCTATTGCCTCCGTCATCCGCCCCGCCCGCTCCGAAAGCTGCGCGCCGAACGCCTCAAACTCCCCCTCGCGATACCCAAGCCCGACGCCGAGCACGAAATTCCCCCCGCTCAGCACGTCCATCGTCGCGGCCTCCTCGGCGACATGCACGGGGTTCAGCAGCGGCAGCAGCAGGATATTGCCGCCCAGCATCATCCCCTTCGCCTCCGGCAGCAGGTAGGCCATGATCGGCCCGATCTGCAGCATTTGCAGCGGCGCGGTGAGGTAGTGATGCGGAAAGAACAGCGAGGCGAAGCCGGCATCGCGCGCCACGCGCACCTGCTCCACCATCTCCGGAATCCGCGCCGCGACGTTGTCGCCCTCCGGATACTGCGTATTGACGAACATGCCGACCTTCATGGCCCCGCCTCCCCTGAAATTCTCGCCAGTATGGCCTAGATTGGGGCGATGCCGAAAACCCTCCTCATCCTCCACCACTCCCTCACCGGCGGCACCACGCAAATGGCCGCCGCCGCCGCCACCGGCGCGCAGGAGGAGCCGATCACGCTGCGCTCCCTGCGCGCCCCCGAGGCCGGGCCGGATGACCTGCTCGCCGCCGACGGCCTCATCTTCGCCGCCCCCGAAAACCTCGCCAGCCTCGCCGGCGTGATGAAGGACCTGTTCGACCGCTGCTACTACCCCTGCCTCAACCGCCTCAACGGCCGCCCCTACGCCGCGATGATCTGCGCGGGATCGGACGGCGAAGGCGCCGCCCGCCAACTCGCCCGCATCGCGACGGGCTGGCGCCTTCGCCCCATCGCGCCCCCGCTGATCGTCATCACCCACGCCCAATCCGAGGCGGCCATCCTCGCCCCCAAAACCATCGCCCCGCCCGACCTCGCCCGCTGCCGCGACCTCGGCCAGGCCATGGCCGCCGGCCTCGCGCTCGGCGTGTTCTGATGCCTCGCCCCCGCTACATCGGCTCCGAAATCTACCGCCGCTCCAGCTACGGCCCGAAACACCCGCTCGCCGTGCCCCGCGTCTCCGTCTGCACCGACCTCATCCGCGCCCTGGGCTGGCTCGACGACGCGCGCTACCACGAAGCCCCCCTCGCGGAGCCCGTCCAACTCACCCGCTTCCACCACCCCGATTACATCGCCGCACTGCAACGCGCCGAAGCCAACCAGTCCGTCACGTCAGAGGAGCGCGCCCGCTTCCGCATCGGCGCGGACGGCAACCCCGTCTACCGCGAGGTCTTCCGCCGTCCCGCCACCTCCGCCGGCGGCGTCATGCTCGCCGCCCGCCTTACCGCCGATGGCGGCATCGTCCACTGCCCCGGCGGCGGCACCCATCACGGCCGTCCGGACCGCGCCTCCGGCTTCTGCTACCTCAACGACTCCGTGCTCGGCATCCTCACCTGGCTCGACCACGGGCTCGACAACATCGTCTACCTCGACATCGACGCCCATCACGGCGACGGCGTGCAGGACGCCTTCCACGACGACCCCCGGGTGCTGACCATCTCCATCCACGAGGAAAACCGCTGGCCCTTCACCGGCGCCGCGGCGGACAGGGCAGGGGGCGCCGCCTGGAATTTCCCGGTCCCCGCCGGCTTCAACGACAGCGAAATGCGCCACTTGATGGTCCACGCCATCCTCCCGCTCATCCGCGCCCGCCAGCCCCAGGCCATCATGCTGCAAGCCGGCGCCGACGCGCTGGAGGAAGACCCGCTGGCCAAGCTCTCCCTCTCCAACAATATCCACCGCGGTATCGCCGCCGCGCTCCGCGATCTCGCCCCGCGCCTGCTCGTAACGGGGGGAGGGGGCTACAACCCCTACACCACCGGCCGCTGCTGGGCCGGCATCTGGGCCGCGCTCAACGACCTCCCCATCCCCGATCGCCTGCCGCCGCCCGCCGAGGCCGTGCTGCGCGATCTCACATACCCCCGCTCCGCCGGCCGCAACCCGCCCGACCACTGGTTCACCACCCTGGCCGACCCTCCCCGCACCGGGCCGATCCGTGATAGCATCCGCACCCTCGCCGCCGCCGCCCGCAAGGACCTCCCCGCATGATCCGCCGCCGCTCCCTCGTCGCCTCCGCCCTGCTGTTCGCCACCGCCGCCCAGGCGCAAACCGCGCCGCAGGCCGAACTGCCGAAGGAGAAGCTCGTCATCGTCACCCGCGACGGCAAGCGGCACGACTTCAACGTCGAGATGGCCCTCACCTCGGACCAGCAGACCATCGGCCTGATGTTCCGCCCCAGCGTCCCCGCCGATGGTGGCATGCTGTTCGATTGGGGCACCCCGCGCGCCTCCCAGATGTGGATGCGCAACACCATCTCGAGTCTCGACATGCTGTTCATCAACGAGGACGGCACGGTCCGCACCATCGCCGAACGCACCGTGCCGCAGTCCCTCGCCACCATCGACAGCCGCGGCCCCGTCCGCGGCACGCTGGAACTCGCGGCCGGCACCGCGGAGCGCCTCGATATCCGCGTCGGCGACAAGGTTTTGCAACGGATTTTCGGCAATGCGCCGTAGCGCTTGCTTTAGCTGCCCCGCCCCCATAGTTTCCCGCCGGTTCGGGGCGTGGCGCAGCCTGGTAGCGCGCGTGTTTTGGGTACACGAGGCCGCCGGTTCGAGTCCGGCCGCCCCGACCATGACGAGGGATGAGTGAAGATGGCAGCCAAGGCACGGATTTTTCAGCAACCGAAGAACGCCATGCAGTCCGGCCAGGCCGGCACGCAGGAGTGGATTCTCGAATTCGAGCAGTCCGCCCCGCGCAAGGCGGATAATCTGATGGGCTGGATCGGCAGCAACGACACCCAGGCCCAGGTGCGCCTTAAGTTCGACAGCCAGGCCGAGGCCGTGGCCTATGCCGAGCGCAACGAGGTCCCCTTCGTGGTGGAACTCCCGCAGGCCCGCCGCATCCGCCCCAAGGCCTACGCGGATAATTTCCGCAATGACCGTCCGGAGAATTGGACGCACTGACGACGGGCGCGCCAGGGGAAGCAAGCGCTTCTTTTTGAAAAAAGAAGCAAAAACTTTCTACTGAATGGCTTCGCCCCCTCCGCAGAGAGCGCGAAGCCATCGGATAAAAGTTTTTTGGTTCTTTTTTTCTAAAAAAGAACCCCTTTCTTCCTTCAGTTCAACAACACCTTCACATACGCCCCCGGCGCGTCCTCAATCGGCACCAGCTTGCCATCGCCCGGTACGCGCGCCTTCACCTGCCGCTTGTCCAGCGCCGAAACCCAACGCTGCCAATCCGGCCACCAGGAGCCGGCGATCTCGGTCGCGCCCTGGAACCACTCCTCGGGCTCGGCCGGCAGCGCCTCGTTGATCCAGTGGCTGTACTTGCCGCCATCGGGCGGATTGACCACCCCCGCGATATGGCCTGACGCCGCCAGCACGAAGCGGTTCTTGCCGCCCAGCAGATGGGTGCCGCGATAGGTCGCGCGCCACGGCGCGATATGGTCCTCGCGGGTAGAGATGAAATAGGCCGGCACTTTCACCCGCCCGAGGTCGATCGGCACCCCCGCCAGCGAAATCCCGCCCGGCGTGCTCAGCCGGTTCTCCTGATACATATTGCGCAAATAGAAGCTGTGCATCCGCGCCGGCATGCGGGTGGAGTCCGAGTTCCAGTACAGCAGGTCGAACGGGAAGGGGTCATTCCCCAGCAAATAATTGTTCACCACGAAGGACCAGATGAGGTCATTCGCCCGCAGCATGTTGAAGGTGGTCGCCATCTCGTTCCCTTCGAGATAGCCGCGCTTGCTCATCTTCTCCTCGAGCATCTTGATCTGCTCCTCGTCGATGAAAACGTTCAGCTCGCCCGATTCGCGGAAATCCATCAGCGTGACGAAGAACGTGGCCGACTTGATGCGATCATCCCCATTGGCCGCCATCCAGGACAGCGTGGAGGACAGCAGGGTGCCGCCGAGGCAGTAGCCGATCGCGTTCACCGCGGTCTCACCCGTCGCCGCCTCGATCGCCGAGAGCGCGTCGAGGATGCCCTCCTTCATGTAGTCCTCGAAGTTCTTCTCCGCGAGCTTCTCGTCCGGATTGACCCAGGAGACGATGAACACCGTATGCCCCTGCGAGGTCGCCCATTTGACGAAGCTGTTCCGCGGGCGGAGGTCGAGGATGTAGAACTTGTTGATCCACGGCGGCACGATCAGCAGCGGCCGCTTTAGAACCTTGTCGGTGGTCGGCGTATACTGGATCAGCTGCATCAGGTCGTTCTGGTAGACCACCTTGCCCGGCGTGACGGCCACGTTCTCGCCGAGCTTGAAGGCCTCCATGTCGGTCATCGAGATGCGCAGATTGCCCTTGCCGCGCTCGAGGTCGGACAGCAGGTTGTTGAGCCCCTTGATGAGGTTCTCGCCGCCGGTCTCGGCGGTCTTGCGCAGCACCTCGGGGTTGGTGAGCAGGAAGTTCGACGGGCTCATCGCATCGATGAACTGGCGCGCGTAGAAATCCACCTTCTGCGCCGTCGCCGGCTCCAGCCCATCCACCTCGGTCACCACCTTCTGCACATAGCGCGCCGAGAGCAGGTAGGACTGCTTGATGAAGTCGAACACCTCATTGTCTTTCCAGGCGTCGTCCTTGAAGCGGCGATCCTTGGGGTCGGCGTCGATCACGCTCGGTGCTTCCATCCCCATCATCCGCCGCGCGGTGGACTGCCAGAGGGACATATAATCCTGCCAGAATCCCAGCTGCGCCTGCATCATCTTGGCGGGGTCCGCCATCAGCCGTGCCGTCATTTCCATAAAGGCCTGGCCGATATTGAGCGGATCGGGCTTGGCCGGGCCACCCTCGGCCTGGCGCTTCAACCACTCGCCGACGATGCGCTGCGAGCGCTCGGCGATGCCGGACATCGAGCGACCGAACTCCGCGGGGTCCGGCATCTTGAACGGCGCGGCTTGCTCCGTGCCGGAATTCGGCGTCTTGGGGTCGGCCATGGGCGGTATCCTTTCCGAAGGCGGGCTCGCACTGCTAGATAGGGATCGAACCGGGCGCCCTGCAACCGCGATGGCTGGGGCGGGTGGCGCGAAACGGATGACAGCGGGAGGCGTGCGGGTGTTACAGGTCGGCAGGGCGGGGTTCAAGTGCGACGGTTGATCGTCCTGTCCGGCGTGCTGACGCTCGCGGGCTGTGCCGGCACGCCCGGCGACGCGCCGGTGGACTGGTGGCACCAGTTCCAAGGCGGCCGCATCGCCGAGCCGCGCCCGGCGGTGCCCGGGGCGGATGCCGCCTGGCCCAATCTCGCCAGCGTCCCGAGCAAGCCGCAAGCGGATGACGCCGCCATCCGCGGCCGCATCGCGGCCGGGCTGGTGGCCGATCGCGCCAATGCGCAATACGCCAGCGGCAGCGCGCTCCCCCCCGTGCCGAACCTCCCCCCTCCGGCCCGCGTCGCCGCGCCCGCCAATACCGGCATGAACGCCTCGCTCGACGCCGCCTCCCGCCCCGACGCGCCGCCTTCCACTCCGCCGCGCCCCGCCCCGGTCACCAAGGTCGCCTCCGCCCCGCTTGCCGCGCCCGCGCCCGCGCCGGCTTCCGGCGATACCGTGATGCCGAGCATCCCCGATGCGCCACCGGCACCGCCCGGCCTCCCCGGCGTGCGCCAGACCACCATCGCCGCGCCCGCGCCGCTGGCCCCCCCGCCACCGCCGGCCGCCGCCACGCCCGCGCCCGGCGCCCCGGTGACGGTCGCCTTCGCCGAGGGTGGCGCCGAACTCCCTGCCGCCGCCCGAACCGCACTCGCTGCCCTCGCCGCCGGCCGGGCCG
>CAIPLM010000187.1 GCA_903865895.1 uncultured Rhodospirillales bacterium
CGCGATGGTGGCGGGCACGGCGCCTTGCGGGCAGGTGGCGAGGTGGATGTGGTCCCGCTGAAGAATTCCGCCGCAGTCGGAGCGGTTGGAATCGCCTTTGCGGAGGCGTTTGAGCGTGGTTTCCTTATTGCCGAAGGCGGCGAGGAAGGCGAAGGGGAACGCCTCGGACTCGAACGGGGCTTCGGCGAGGGCTGTAATGGCCTGTTCGATTTCGACGGCGTTCATGAGCAGCCCCGGGGTTGCTACGTCACCGCGCAGCCAAACGGATAAAAGTCTTTTTGCTTCTTTTTCTCCAGAAAAAGAAGACCTTACTTCCCTTCCTCACCACATCGGATCAATCACCCCCACAACCCCCTCCGCCGCCTCGATCACCTCCCCCGCATCCAGCGTCAAATCTTCGCGGAACCGCCCGGCAAGGATTTGCACGCCGGTGCGGAGGTTGCCGTGCGAGCCCACGGGCACGGCAAGCCCGGGCAGACCGAGGAAGGGCGCGACGAAGCTGACGCGGATGGAGTCGAGCATCAGGCGCTGGCCTTCCAGCGTCAGGTCCTGATCCTGCGGCGGCGGCAGGTGGCCGAGGGTGGGCATGATCACCAGCGGCGTGTCCTGGAAGAAGCACTGCCAGCGGTAGAGCAGGTAGTCCCGCGCGGCGAGGGTATCGAGCACGATCGTGGGGTCGTTGCTGGGCGGGCAGAGTTCCAGCCACAGGCGCATCGAGGTGATGCCGCCCTCGTCGCCGTATTTCTCCATGTTGGGGCCGAGCTGGCGGAACACGTCGTTGGACCCGATGATGTTCCACATGTCCGGAATCTGCTCGAGATCGGGCGGCAGGGCTTCCTCGACGACGTAGCCGGCGGCTTCCAGGTGTTTGCCGGCGGTGCGCACGGCTGCTGCCTGGGCGGGGTGGGTGTAGCCGCCCGGCATTTCGGGCACCAAGGCGACGCGGATGGGGCGCTTCGGCGGCGGGCCGATCAGCGGCGCGTCGGCCCAGCGCGTGTCCCGCGGGTCGCCCTTGGCCATCACTTCGAGCGCCAGGCGCGCATCGCGCACCGTGCGGGTGTGTGGGCCTTGGGTGGACATCAACTGCCCGCCGATGGCACGCCCGGCAGTGGCCATCGGGGAGAAGGCGGGGATGCGGCCATGGCCGACGCGCAGGCCGACCACGCCGTTGCAATAGGCGGGAATGCGGACGGACCCGCCGATATCATTGCCGTGATGGATCGGGCCCATGCCGGCGGCGGTGGCCGAGCCGGCACCGCCGGAGGAGCCGCCGGGGGAGACGCCCTTGTCGCGCGGGTTCAGCGTCTTGCCGTGCAGCGCGTTGTCGGAGAAGGCGCGCATGGAAAAGGCGGGCGCATTGGAGCGGCCGACGATGATGGCGCCGGCCTTGCGGAGATTGGCCACCACCGGCGCATCCTCAGTGGCGATGAAATCCTTCATCCCCACCACGCCCTGGTCGGTCGGATGCCCCTTCTGGTCGGTGTTGATCTTGGTGGTGACGGGCACGCCGTGCAGCGGGCCGAGCGCCTCGCCGCGGGCGCGGGCGGCATCGGCGGCATCGGCCACCGTCAGCGCCTCGGCATCGAAGCGGCGCACGATGGCGTTGAGCTTGGGGTTCACGGCGTCCATGCGGGCGAGCACGGATTGCGTCGCCTCGCGGGCGGAGGCGCGGCCGGTGCGGATGAGGTGCGCGAGGTCGGTCGCGTCGAGTTGCCAAAGTTCCATTATGCCAGTTCCATGAGTTCAGCCTCGCTTCACGTTCCAGAAGAGTGCGTAGCCATCCAGCACCCCGGTGAGTTCCTTCTTATAGGCCATCGGCGCGAAATTCTGCCCGAGCGGGATGTAGGGCACCACCTCGAAGGCGGCGAGTTGGATATCCCGCGCGATTTTCTTCTGCGCGTCGAGGTCGGGCGCGGCGAGCCAGGCGTCGCGCAGCCCCTCGATTTTCGGGCTTTCCGGCCAGCCAGGCCCGCCATTGCGGCCGAGGGCGCGGAGCGAGGCGTTCACAGCGGGGTCCCACTGATCAATGCCGGACCAGTAGGAGTGATAGACGTTCCAGCCACCCTGGTCGGCGGCGTCGATGCGGGAGAGGCGCTGCACCATCGTGCCCCAATCCATGTACTGCGCATCGACGTTGAAGCCACAGCGGGTGAACATGTCGGCGCCCACCTCGGCGATGGCCTTGAGGGTGGGCACGTCCGACGGGATCAGCACCGCGACCTTTTCGCCCTTGTAGCCGGCGGCAAGAATGGCGGCCTTCACCTTGGCGGTATCGCGCGGGCCGGCGAGTGCGGCCATGCCGGCATCATTGGCCATGGGGGAGGAGGGGCAGAAATAGCCGAGCCCGCCGCGGCGCATGGTCGCGTCATCACCCACCACGGCCTGCATGAAGTCGTCCTGGTTCACCGCGCCGAACAGGGCGCGGCGGATCTCCGGGTTGTTGAACGGCGCGGTGAGGTGGTTGAGCCGCATGAAGCCGAGATATCCCGTCTTGTCATGCACTTGCAGCGCG
>CAIPLM010000188.1 GCA_903865895.1 uncultured Rhodospirillales bacterium
CTGGTCACCCGCCAGCCCGTGAGCTTCGCCTGGTCCACCCCCGGCGCGGCGCTGCTGGCCGGCACGGCGCAGGTGCAGGGCGGGTTCGCGGGCGCAGTGGGGGCCTTCCTGGTGGCGGGGCTGCTGATCATCCTCGCCGGGCAGATCCGCCCGCTCGGCCGCGCGGTGGCGGCGATCCCGAGGCCGATCGCCAATGCGATGCTGGCGGGCGTGCTGCTCAGTCTCTGCCTCGCGCCGGTGCGCGCGGTGGCGGCGAGCCCGGCGATGGGGCTGGCGATCGTGCTCACCTGGGCGGTGGTGGCGAAGTTCAACCGGCTCTACGCGATGCCGGCGGCGGTGTTGGTGGCGGCCGTGCTGGTCGGCACGACGGCGGATTTCCATGGCATCCAGCCCGGCGCGCTGTGGCCCTCGGCGGTGTTCATCGCGCCGGAGTTCTCGCTGGCGGGGTTGGTTGGCATCGCGGTGCCGCTGTTCATCGTCACCATGGCCTCGCAGAACATCCCGGGCATGGCGATCCTCAACCTCAACGGCTACCACCCGGATACCTCGGGGCTGTTCACCGCGACGGGGGTGTTCTCGCTGCTTGCGGCACCCTTCGGGGGATTATCGGTGAACCTCGCGGCCATCACCGCCGCGCTGTGCGCCGGGACGGATGCCCACCCTGACCCGGCGCGCCGCTACTGGGCGGCGACGGTCTCCGGCACCGGCTATATGTTCTATGGGCTGCTGGCGGGCGCGGCCACGGTGTTCATCGCCGCCTCGCCGCCGATCCTGATCGAGGCGGTGGCCGGGCTGGCTTTGCTGGGCGCCTTCGGCGGCGCGCTGATGGGCGCGGTTTCCGACCCCGCGGACCGCGAGGCCGCCATTATCACCTTCCTGGTCGCGGCCTCGGGGGTCTCCTGGTTCGGCATCGGCGGCGCCTTCTGGGGGCTGCTGGCGGGGGGCGCGATGCATGGGCTGGCGCGCTGGCGGGCGAAGGCGTAGCGGGCTAGGGGTGTCATCCGGCGCGTATGGCATCACTTCTATGTGACAGTTTATTGCCGTCACCGCTCTGACGTTGCATTCTGTCCTCGTCATAGAATTTTATGCGCCAGGTAGGCCGCTATACAGGGATGAGGAACTTCCAGTCATGAACATTCGCCAGGTCATTGCCGGCCTATTCGGGGCCGGGCTTGTGCTCGCAGCGGCCTCGGCCGGTGCGCAGGATATCCCTCGCGCGACGATCCTCGACCTGCCGCTGTCGGCGGCCGAAAAAGCCGGGCTCGCGCCGAGCCTCAATCATCGTGGCGATGCGGGTAACCACATTCACATCCTGCCGACCCATGAAGGCCACCGCGCGCGGGTGAAATATGGCCTCGCAGCCGGGCAGGCTGGCACGGTGCAGCTGACGTATCATGGCGGGGCGGTCATGAACCCGAAGGTCTCCGCCGGTCCGCAGCCCAATCTGGAGATCTACACGATCTTCTGGCTGCCCTCGACCGGCAAGCTGCAGAACGGCGCCGCGACGTCGATGGCCGGTAATTTCCGGTCGGTGATCAACGCGATGGCGCAGGGGTTGATCAGCAATCACCTCGCCGGCACTGCCACTCAATATTACCAGAACACCACCAGCCAGACTGTCGTGAACCAGGGCGGGCTGGCCGGCACATATCTCGATACCAACGCCTATCCGGCATCGGCCTGCACGGATACCGTGACGCCCGGCAATTGCCTGAGCGATGCGCAAATTCGAAATGAAATCAAGGCGGTGATGAAGAAGGCCGGTTGGGTGCCGGGGCAGAACAAGATCTATATGATGTATACCTCGTCGGGCCAGGGGTCGTGCTTCTCGGCCACCTCCTGCGCCTATACGGCCTATTGCGCCTATCACTCCTCGTTCAACGCCACCATCGGCACCGCGACGGGTGCGGTGATCTACGCCAACATGCCCTATGGCGATCCGAGCCACTGCATGAACCCCGGCCAGCCGACGCCCAATGCGGTGGCCGGTGGGGTTAACTACGGGCCCTATGCTGACATCACCGCCAGCGTCGCTACTCATGAGATCATGGAGGCGATCACCGACCCCTTCGGCAATGCCTGGTATGACTCGGCCGGCAATGAGAATGGCGACAAGTGCTCGTGGAACTTCGGCGCCAATGTCTACTCGTCCCCGGCGGCAAACCAGTACTATAGGTCCAACCCCTATCCGTCGCCGGTGTTTGTGACCGGGTATCCGGCCACCTACTTCGCGTTCCAGCAGGAATGGAGCAACGCGGCGAATGCTGCGGGACAGACTGGTTGCGTGCAGTACTACTACAACAACTGATCTTCTGATCGTCTTCCCACCGCACCGTGCTTCGGCCGCCCATGCGGCCGGGGTGCGGTGTCTTTTCGCGGCGGCTCGCTAGAGCAACGGCAAGCCGACGTAGTTCTCCGCGATCGTGGTCATTCCCGCGCGGGAGGTGGTGAGGTAGTCGAGCTCGGCCTGCTGCATGCGCCGCTCGAAGGTTGAATGCGCGTCGAAGCGGTGGAGCAGGGTGGTCATCCACCAGGAGAAGCGCTCGGCCTTCCACACCCGGCGCAGGGCGGTGTCCGAATAGGCGTCGAGGCCGGTGGTGGTGCCGGTGGCGAAGAAGTCGATCAGCGCGCCCGAGAGGACATGCACGTCGGCGAAGGCGAGGTTGAGGCCCTTGGCGCCGGTGGGCGGCACGATATGGGCGGCGTCACCCAGCAGGAACAGGCGGCCGGAGCGCATGGGTTCGGCGACGAAGCTGCGTAGCGGGGTGACGCCGCGCTGCAGGATGGGGCCGCGGGACAGGGCGGGGGCGCCGGTATCGGCGAGGCGGGTATCGAGCTCGTCCCAGATGCGGGTGTCCGGCCAGTCCGCAAGGTTCTCGTCGGGCGCGCATTGCAGATAGAGGCGGGTGATTTTCGGCGAGCGCATGGAGGCGAGGGCGAAGCCGCGGTCATGGCTGGCGTAGACCAGTTCGTGGCTGGCCGGCGGGGCCTCGGCGAGGATGCCGAGCCAGGCGAAGGGGTAGACGCGCTCGAAGACGCGCATCGTCGCGGCCGGCATGGCGGCGCGGCTGATGCCGTGGAACCCGTCGGCGCCGGCGATGATGTCGCACTCCAGGATGTGATCGGCGCCATCGTGGCGGAAGTGGATGCTGGGGTGTGGGGTATCGATGCCGGCGATCGCCTGAGCGGGGGCATCGAAATAGAGCGGCAGGTCGGTGTCTAGGCGGGCGGCGATGAGGTCCTTCACCACCTCCTGCTGGCCGTAGACGGTGACGTGGCGGTCGCCGGCGAGCTCGGTGAGGGGGATGCGGTGGCTGGCGCCGCCGAAGCGCAGGATGATGCCGTGATGGACGAGGCCTTCGCGGTCCATCCGCGCGCCGACCCCGGCATCGCGCATCTGCTGGCAGGCGTCGTGCTCCATCAGCCCGGCGCGGACGCGGCTTTCGACGTAGGCGCGGGACTGCGCCTCGATCACCACGCTGGCGATGCCGGCGCGGGCGAGGATCTGGCCGAGCAACAGGCCGGCGGGGCCGGCGCCGATGATGCCGACCTGGGTGCGAAGCGTGCGAGCGGGCATGGCGGGCTCCGTCAATCCCGCCGGGGGCTCAGGCCTCGGAGGGGGTGGAGCGCTGCGTGTAATGCAGCCAGGCGATCGCGGCCAGAGCCACCATGACGAAGCACAGCGCGATGACGTTGAGGGTGAACCAGCCGTAGATGTCGAGCAGGTAGGCGGCGAGGAAGGTGGAGGTTGCGGTGGTGCCGAACATCAGGAAGTCGTTCATCGCCTGGGCCTTGCCGCGCTCGCTCGGGCGGTAGGTTGTGGTGACCAGCGTGGTGGCGCCGATGAACAGCAGGTTCCAGCCGATGCCGACCAAAGTGAGGGCGATGCGGAAATTCCAGGCGCCCTGGCCGGAGAGCGCGGGCACCACGGCGAGGGCGAGGATGACGGCGCCAATGGTCATGATGCGCATCACGCCGTAGCGGTTGATCAGGTTGCCGGTGTAGAGCGAGGGGACGAACATGCCCATCACGTGCAGGAACAGCACGAAATGCGCTTCCGTCTGTGGCAGGCCGCAAAGCACGATGGCGATCGGCGAGCCGCTCATCAGGAAGGACATGGTGCCGAAGGCGACCATGGCGGCGGAGACGGCAACGATGAAGCGCGGCTGGCGGGCGATCTCGAGCAGGGAGCGCTGCGGCCCCTCCACCACTTCCGGCGCGGAGGGCGGCGGGAATTCGATGAAGGTGAGCAGGGTGAGCACCACGAGATGGACCACGGCCATCGCGGCGTAGGTGGCGAGGTAGATCGGCACCAGCGTGTCGTAGGTCATGCGCACCAGGCTCGGCCCGATGATGCCGGCCACGATGCCGCCGGAGGTGACCCAGGAGATCGCCTTGGCGCGGAGTGCGCCGGGCACCAGTTCCACCGCGGCGAAGCGGTACATCTGCGTGTTGGCGACGGAGAAGCCGAGCACGAGCCCGCCGGCGCACATCAGCGCCAGGCTGCCGATGATCAGCCCGGCGCCGCACAGCCCGGCCCCGATCATGCCGATGACGGAGCCGAGGCGGAAGCCGAAGCGGCGGCCGTAGCGCTGCATCAGCATGGCGGCGGGGAAGACCGACATCATCACGCCGAGATGCTGCATGGTGATGGGCAGGGTGGCGAGGTTGCCGGTGCCGATGAAGGTGGCGACCGAGAGCGCTGTGGCGGCAAACATCATGGTGTTCGATGCCTGTCCCAGCGCCTGGCACGAGGCCAGGAGCAGGAGGTTGCGCCTGATTTTGCCGTCCATGGTCGTTCTTCGCTCCCGTTGGGGAGCTGAGGTAGCGGTTGAGCGGCGGCCGGCGCAACTGCGCTAAATGCAAGTCAGCCGGCCGCCCCGCCGCCCGAACCGGGCGGCCACTTCGCCAATGTCGCCTGGGTCGGGCCGCTACTTCTTCGGCATGAAGGTCCGCGACGTGGTGTCGTAGAAGCTGTAGAGCGCGTCTCCGGCGATGACGCCGGCGGCGAAGACCTCCATTTCCGACTGCTTCTGCCCGGCCGTCATCCGAGTCCAGACGATCCGCAGGACGACGCCGACCAGCACCGCCCAGCCGGCGATGGGGTTCAGCAGCAGCAGGCCGGTGGCGAGCAGCACGCCGAGCTGGCGCTGCGGCCCGCCGAGGAACTGCACGATGGCGCCGGGGATGGCCCAGATCAGCAGCTGCTTGGCCACTTCCCAGGAGGCGCCGGCCTTGATGGTCGCGACGTAGACGCGATCGACCGGGGCGACCTTGTTGGCGGCGAAATAGCCCTTGTAGGAGAGCAGCACCACGACGCCGGCCACCACGAAGGCGAACATGGCGGCGAACATCTGCTGCTTGCGGCCCTCGCGCTCGAATTCGGGGTCGGTCCCGTAGCCGCGGAGCATGTAGCCGGCCTTGAGGTCATAGCCCATGTCGGCGAAGGCGGGGCCGGTGGCGGCGGAGAAGCCGACCATCAGGCACAAAGCCGGGGCGGGGAAGCCGATGAGCATGCCGATCACCAGCGTGATCAGCGCCACCGCGAAGGCGGGGAACCAGCCGGCATGCATGGCGGCGAGACCGACGATCAGCTCATGGATCAGGGCGGCGAAGGCGGCGTAGATGATGAAGAGGATGAGCATGCCGAGCGACATCTCGGTGAACAGCCCGCCGAGCAGGGCGATGACCACCGCGATCGCCATATAGGCGCCGGTGCCGCCGGCGATGGTGCGGCGCACCTCGGCGGCCGGCGTGCGGGTGCCGGTGATGGCGCTGTCGCGCTTCATCATCAGCATCACCACCTGGATCAGCGCCACCAGCCCGGCGCCGACCATGACGCCGTGCGGGATATAGGCCTTCATCAGGTCGCCGCCCGGGGTCAGCCAGGGCAGCACGGTGGAGGAATAGCCGCGCAGCAGCAGGCCGACGCCGAACATGGTCAGCGCCCAGATATTGCCGATGAAGGCGACGCCGAAGGCGGACATCGGGATGACCGGGAGGCCGAAGGCGCCGATCGAGCCGATGACGCCGACGGCGAGGCCGCCGAGCAGCACCAGGCCCTTCTTGCCGCCTTCGTCACCCGCCTTGATCGCCTCGGCGGCCGCCACGCCGGGCGGCCAGGCGCCTTCGGCGGGGAACACCTCGCTGTCGAACATGCGGTAGAGCAGGTAGCCATCGACGAGCATGGCGAGGAAGACGCCGAGCAGCATCGGGCCCACCAGATCCATCCGGCCGAGCACGAAGGGGATGCCGATCGGCAGCAGCAGCGCGTTGCCGGCGCCGAAGGTGGCGGCGGAGATCGCGGACTGCGCGAGGTTCTGCATATGGGTGGATTTGTAGTGCGCGAACATCGCCATCGGCAGCCGCGCCAGGGCCATGCCGGCAAGCGCGCCGATCAGCGAGGTGTTGGTGGTGATGCCGAGGGTGGTGATCAGCTCGGTGCCGATGATGGCGCCGATGATACAGAGCGGCGCGATGAGGATCAGGCTGGAAAAGCTGAAGAATGCCGGATGCCGGCCGGTCGACATACTCATGATGTAGCCCCCTGTTGGCGCTTCGCGGCGCTCGATCACAGGACTGTTACACGGCGATGAAAACTTGCCAATCCGCCGCCGCGTGTCTCGCATGCGCCGGCGGATTGGGCGGCGGTTGGCACGGTCCTTGCCAATAGGGCAGCGACGGGCTGTCGCGGGGGGAAACCCGTGCGGCCCGCCGGCTGCACGCTCCAGTTTCATGAAGGACCACCCCCCATGCTCCGTCTCACCCTCGCCGCCGCGCTGTTCGCCGCGATGACCGCCAGCAGCATCATCCCTGCCCATGCCGGCACCGATTGCGGCAACGGCAACAACTACTCCAACCCCGGCAATGGCAGCCCGAACTGCGGCGGCGGCAATGGCAATGGCAATGGCAATGGCAATGGCAACGGCTCGTCCCCGGCGCCGCTGCCGCTGGCCGGGATTCCCGCGCTGATCGCCCTTGCCGGCGGCGCCGGTGCGGTTTCGCTGCGCCGCCGCGCGCGCTGACTGGCTGCCGGCGGAGGCGGCTTCGGCCGCTCCGCCGGCCCAGTGCCGGCACTGCCGGCGGTTTCAAACGCCTCCCCGCTTTTTGCCTCGCAATTTGCAAACCTCCGGCATTTTGCGATCTACCCGGCCCGCCACGGCACAGCGTGCGGGTCTTCCATCGATCCATCCTCCTCTTGCAAGGGTTCTCACGCCATGTCCCCCGCCCTTCCCGCCCCCCGTGATCTCGGCTTCGGCCTGCTGATCTGCGCGCTGCTGGCGGTGCCGCTGCGCCTGCTCGGCGGCGGTGCGGATTGGTTGCTGCACCCGGTGGCGGGGCTGGTGGCGATTGCGCTGGGGGTGGAGCTGCACCGGCTCGCCCGGACGCGGGCCGATATGCTCGATCTCGCCTGCGCCGGCGTGGCGCTGCTGCTGCTGGCCGGCCCGGCGACCGGGTTCGCCGCCGTGGCCCTGCTGCCGCTCGCCCTGATGGCGGCGCGGCGCGGGCGGCATGGCGCCATTGCCGCGACGATGCTCGCAGGCCTCGCCGTCTGGGCGGTGCAGGACGGACCGATCGGCCAGGCGATGGCCGGGCCGGTGATCGGCATCGAGGCCGGGCTCGCTGAATTTCTGCTCCGCAAGATCGGCCTGATCGCCATGCGCGATGGCGCCACGCTGCAAATGGTGGATGGCCGCTCGCTGGTGATCCTGCGGGGCTGCTCGGTGGAGAGCGTGCTCTTCCCCACGCTGCTGGGCGCCATGGCGGCGCGGCGGCTGACCTATCGCGCCGAGAGCTGGCCGCCGCTGTCCGCCCTGCTGCTGCCGCTTGGGCTGGTGGCGGTGCTCAATCTCGGCCGCCTGCTGGCCATGTGCATCAGCGCCGCCGGCTATGCGGCGATGCATACCAGTCCGGGCATCGAAATCCTGGAAGTCGCGATGATCCTGCCGATCGGCGCGGCGCTGTGGCCGGAGGTGCGCCGGGTCGCCACGCAGGCGGAGGGGCGGAGCTGGCGCGATGCGCTGCGCCGCCTGCCGGTGGGTGCCGCGGTGGTGGCGCTGTGCTGCGGATTGGTGACGCAGAACCTGCCGGTCAGCGAGCCGCGCCATCCCCTGGCCGAGCGCGGCTTCGTCGCCACCAGCAGCGTGTCGCTGGTCAGCGGCGGGGCGGTCTCCATGCAGGTGTGGCGCGATGTGGCGGGCTGCCGGGTGTTCGCGGCGGATTTCGAGACGCCGGATGCGACGCTGCCGCTGATGCGCAACCACCTCAAGGACGCCTTCGCGGGGGGCTGGGGCTGGTGGCTCGGCACGCGGCCGATGCCGGAGATGAGCCCGTTGCAGGTGAACGCCTGGCGGATTGCCGGGAAATTTCTGTATGGCGCGACCCCGAAGTCGCTCATCACGGTCGATCCCGAGAAGTGCCTGCGGGTGTGACCGGGCCGGCCTGGGCTGGGCTGGGCTGGTCTGGGCTAAGGGGGGCGGGCAGAAAATGCGCCGCCCTCAAAAATTTCGCTTGCATTTTCGCTCTAGGTTAACTAATTTCATCTCATAGTTATTATGAGGTGATCGAGACCGTATGACCCAGCCGCCCGCCCCTCCCCTCAGCCCGCTGCAGGGCATCGCCGCCGTGATCGGCGCGATGCTGTGTGCGCTGCTGGCCGCGCTGCTGGGCCTCGCCCGGGCGCGGCCGCGCGCCACGCTGCGCCCCGCGCTGATGGAGACGACGGCGCTGGGGGCGGCGGAGGCGGCGGCCAGCATTGTCCTGGAGCTGGAGCCCTGGGTGGAGTGGGTTGCCGTGCCGGCGCCCTGGCGCAACGGGCGCTTGCTGCCGCGGAGGCACGAGCCGCGCCGCACTGCGGTGGCGCGGCGCCACGGCGTGCGGCTGATCGTGCGCGGGCGGGGGCCGCCTGGGCTGGCTCGGCATCTCGGAGGTTGGGAACCGGCATGGCCTGAGGGCGATGCGCGGGGGTGTTCGCGTGCGCGGTGCGTTGCTCTTTGACAAACGAAGCGGGTGGAGCGGGCAGCGGCCCGGCGGACGGCGCCATGCGTGGCCCTGGCGGGCGGGCGGTGGTGTCCGGACATGCAAAGGCCGGGCGCCACCGTGTCGGTGAC
>CAIPLM010000189.1 GCA_903865895.1 uncultured Rhodospirillales bacterium
CACTCGCATGACGAAATAGGGCGTCAGCGGCGGGATCGGGTTGCCCGGATCGACGTCCTGCAAGCAGGAGACCGCCGTCGCCATGGTGGAATGCAGATGCACCACCGCGCCGCACTCCGGCCGCGCCTGATACATCGCCCGATGCATGAACACCTCCTTGGAGGGCGCATCACCGGAGAGATGGCGGAAATCCGGCCCGAGCTTGGAGAGCCGCGCCGCATCGAGCCGCCCGAGTGAGGAGTTGGTCGGCGTCATCAGGTAGCCGTCATCCAGCCGCACGCTGATATTGCCGGCACTGCCGACCGAGAAACCGCGCGCGAACAGGCTCGCGGCCAGGCTCACCAGCAAATCGCGCGTCGCCGCCTCGTCCATTAGCCCAGCACTCCGAACGCCTTGGTGAAGAAATCGGGCGCGCCGAAATTGCCGGATTTCAACGCCAGCAACATCGGCTCGCCGCTACCCTCCGCATAGGTCCAGGGCACGCCGGGATCGATCTCGCCGCCGATGCGTAGGGCCCGCACGCCGAGCCGCTGCACCACCGCGCCCGAGGTTTCGCCGCCCGCCACCACGAGCCGGCGCACGCCGCGCGCCACCAGCGCCTCGGCGACATTGGCGAGCACTTCCTCCACCAGCGCACCGGCGGCCTCGCGCCCGAGCTTCGCCTGCAACGCCGCCACCTTGTCCGGCGGCGCGCTCGCGGCGATCACGATCGGCGCCGCGCCGAGCTTGCCCTCCATCCATTCCAACGCTTGCGCGGTCAGCGCCGCCACATCCGGCGTCGCCAGCGCATCCAACTCCAGTGTCGGCACCTCGCCGCGGGCATTGCCGATCTGGAACAGCGTCGCGCGCGAGCAGGAGCCGGCGAGCACCGCCGCATGCCCAGCCACATCCGGCAGCGCGCCCGGATCGCTCGCTGCCAGCAGCCCTTGGCGGCGGAAATTCTCGGGCAGGCCGAGCGCCACGCCGGATCCGCCGGTGATCAGCGCATGCCCCTCGGCCGCCTCGCCGATCGCCCGCAGATGCGCATCCGTCACCGCATCGACGATCGCATATCGACGGCCGATCTCCTTGAGCCCCGTCATCGCCTTGCGGATCGCCACCGCCCCCGCATCCACGGTCGCGAAGGGCACCAGCCCGACGGTCCCGGTGGTCTGGCGCGAGAGCACGCGCACCAGATTGGCATCCGTCATCGGCGTCAGCGGATGGTTCTCCATGCCGCTCTCATTCAGCAGCACGGCGCCGACGAAGAGATGGCCCTGGAACACCGTGCGCCCATTGGTCGGAAAGGCCGGACATGCCAACGCGAAGCCGCTGCCCAGCGCCTCGGTCAGCGCGTCGGCCACCGGGCCGATATTGCCGGCCTCGGTGGAATCGAAGGTCGAGCAATACTTGAAGAAGAACTGCCGGCAGCCCGCCTTCTGCAACCAGGCGAGTGCCGCGAGACTATCCGCCACCGCCTCACGCGCTGGCGCGGTGCGCGATTTCAGCGCCACGATCAACACATCCGCCTCGGGGAGCGCGTCGCCCGGCTTGGGCACGCCGATCAACTGCACCGCCCGCATGCCGCCCTTCACCAGGGTGGAGGCGAGATCGGTCGCGCCGGTGAAATCATCTGCGATGCAGCCGAGCAAGGCCATGTCAGGAAACTCCGTTGGGGAGGGCAAGGATATCGCGATGGCCGATGCGCAGCGACAGCCGGCCCGCAGCGGCCTGGCGCAGCCGCGCCGCCTGCCACGCAGCGATGGCGCCCCGCGCCGAGGGCATCCAGCGCGAAGCCGCGCCGGCATGGCCGCGCACCATGGATTGCAGCATCTCGACGGCCGCCGGCGGGATACGCCAGTCCGACGCGGCCGACATCACCTCGAACCCGTGCGGCACCAGCGCGCGGCGCAGCGCCGCCTCGGCGCGGTGGCCGACGGAGGGGCCGAAGCCCTTGTCGCGCGCCTGGTCACGGCGAAACCCGATGCGCACCGCGGCATCGGCGGCATGCGGCGGGCGGAAGGCGTCATGCCCGTCGACATTGAGGCAGGAGAGCAGCGGGGAGCGCAAAGCCTCGCCAAGCAGCGCAAACCAGCGGGCGGAGACGAGATCGAGCAGCGCCGAGCACACCACGCCATCCGCACTCCCAATATCGACCGCGCCGAGATCGGCGATATCCGCCACCTGCGCCCCGATCCGCCACGCGCCGTCGGGTGTCAGCAGGGTGAGCCCGTTGCGCCAACGGACCGCGAAGCCCTGCGCCTCCCCCCATTCCGCCGTGGTCAACAGCGCGCGTTCGAGCAGCACCGGATCGGCATCGACCAGCAGCCAGGCCTGGGAACCGCCAATGATCGGCGCGAGCCAGCGCAGCAGGCTGCCGGCGCCGGCGCCGAGTTCCAGAATCACCGGCTGCTCCGGCAGCGCATCGGCGAACGCGGCCGCGAGAGTACGGCTGCGGGCCGCGGCGTCGAACGGTTCGCGCTGCGCCAGCCAGTCGCCGTCGAAGCTCTCGCTCACGCCAGCGCCGCGGCGAACTCGGCCGCCTGAGCCGGCCAGTCCGGCAAAGTGCCGCCAACACGGAACGCCTCATCGGCAGAAGCGCGCCGCAAATCCTGGTCGAACATCAGCCGACGCATCGCCTTGGAGAGCGAGACGACGTCATCCACCTCGCAGATCACCCCGCATTCCCCCGTGAGCAGATCGGCCGCAGCCCCCCCTTTGGTGACGGCGATCGGCAAGCCACGCTTCAGCGCCTCGGCGATCGCCATGCCATAGCCCTCGTACTGGGTGGCCAGCGCGAAAATATCGGCCCGCGCCCACAGCGCATCGAGCGCCCCCTCGACCACTTCTCCGGCGAAAGTGACTCGGCGCGCGACGTTCAGTTCCTCCACCAACGCGCGCAGCCCATGCGCGTGCACGCCCTCGAGCGGTCCACCGGCGATGGTGAGGTGCCAGTCGAGATCAAAGAGCTTCGCCAGCGCGCGGATCAGCGTGTCATGCCCCTTGCGCGGAATGAGCCCGCCTACCGCGAGGATTTCGCAGCCAGGCCCGCCCGAGCCCATGCAGCGCAGCGCCGGCGCGGTGCCGGGCACGACGACACGGACGGCAGCCGGATCGGCGCCGAATTCGGCCGAGACCCGCGCGCCCGTGGTGGGGCTGGTCACGATCACCCGGCGCAGCAGCGGGAATAGCCGGCCCTCGATCGCCTTCAACGCCGTACGCGCCGCCTCCGTCCGCCCGGCTTCCAGCGCCGTGGGGTGATGGATCAGCCCGACCGCCCCGCGCGCCACCAGCGCCTCGGCCAGCGGCGCGAAGGCGGGGAGGCCGAGCCCGTCGATCACCGGGATCGCATCCGCCGCCATGCCTTCCCACGCCGCGGCGGCCGCTTCATGCGCGGCGTCATCCGGCAGAGGGTGACTGCCCGCGAGTTCCAGCACATCCACCTGATGCCCAAGGCCGCGCAGCCCAGCAATGATCTCCCGATCATACCCATAGCCGCCGGAGATGGTGGCGAGGTGGCCGGGCACGAAGAAGGCAATTCGCATCAGGCGACATCCCCCTCATATGCCGCCCAGGCCACCGGGCTCTCGCGCAGCAGCACCTTGAGCGAGGTCACCGCCTTGCCCCCATCCCCCATTCGCCCGTCGCGCATGGCGGCGCAGAGCAGGGTATGGATGTGGAAGGCCATGAACTCGGTGGTGGTGTTCTGCCCGGCGAGCTGCGGCTTCTCGTCGAGGTTCGAGTAGTCGACGGTATCGAGCACCTTGCGCAGCTCAACCTTGGCCAGGCCGATATCGATCAGCAGGTTCAGGTGGTCGAGCTTCGGCGCGCGGAACTCCGCTTCCACCGCGAAAGTGGCGCCGTGCAGCTTCTGCGCCGGGCCGAACTCGGCGCCCTTGAAGCTGTGGGCGATCATGATGTGGTCGCAAACGGTCAGGCTGAACATCAATTCTCTCCATAGGTGACGACGTGGCACAGCCCGCCGCCGAGCAGGGTTGGCATACGTGCCGGTAATTCATCGAAGCGGGTGACGCTGCCGAGCAGCGCATCGAGGCGCGAATCGGCCAGCAGGGACAAGGCAAAGCCGAGACGATCGGCATAGCTGCGCCGGCCGCGCATCGCGGACGAAACGGCGCCGACCTGGGAGGAGATCAGCCGCAGCCGCCGCGCATGGAAATGCTCGCCCAATGGCAGCGTCACCGAGGTATCGCCGTACCACGACGCCTCGACGATGCGCCCCTCGAAGGCGGCCTGGCTCAGCGCGGCGTGCAGCCCGGCAGGGTTGCCGGAGGCATGGATGATCAATTCGCACTCGGCAGGAGTTGCCGCCGGGAGCGCGAAATCACAGCCGAGCGCGCGGGCCAGGGCTTCGCGGCCAGGATCGACGTCGATGACCGTGGCGATCGTGCCGGGCAAATGGCTGATCAGGTAGCCGACCAGCAACCCGACCACCCCCGCACCAATCACCGCGATGCGCTCGCCGGGCAAAGGCGCCGCATCCCACAGGATGTTCACCGCGGTTTCCATATTGGCGGCGAGCACGGCGCGGCGTGTCGGCACCGCATCGGGAACCGGGATGCACATGGCGGCGGGGGCGTTGAAGACGTCCTGGTGCGGGTGCAGCACGAAGACGCGCGCGCCCTCGGCATCGCCCACCATGGCGTAGCCGTATTTCACCGGGAACGGAAAATCGCCGCCCATCAGTGGCGCCCGCATCACGGCGTATTGGCTCTCGGGCACCCGCCCGGCGAACACCGTCGCCTCGGTGCCGCGCGAAATCCCCGATGCCAGCGCGGTCACCCGGCGCTCGCCCTCCGCGGGCGGCGGCAAATCCTCGGCGCGGATTTCCCCCTGCCCCGCCGCGACCGTCCAGAAGGCGCGGGCGATCATGCCGCCGCTCCGCGCAGGGGAATGTCGAGCAGCACGTCGGCGCCGAGGCGATGCACGTCCCAGGTGAGCCGCATCCCCTCCTCCGGCCGCGACACGCCGGCGAAGGCGAAGGCCGGGATGCCCTCGCCCAGCAGCAGCGGCGCGACGGTGACGTGCAGGCGATCGAGCAGCCCGGCGGCGAGGAAGCGCGAGACGGTGATGCCGCCGCCCTCGATGAAAATGCGATGCAGACCGCGCGCCGCCAGCGCCGCCAGCACCGCGGCGAGATCGAGCCCGTTGGCCCCGCGCGGCACGCCGACGACCTCGGCGGCGCCATGGCGCGCTCCATCCGCGCGATCCTCGGCACAGATCAGCAGCGTCGGCGGGCCGTCGCGGAACAGGCGGTAGGATTGGGTAAGGCGCCGCTCGGCATCGAGCACCACGCGCACCGGCGAGGGCCCTTCGCAGCGCCTGGTGGTCAGCAGCGGATCATCGGCGCGCACCGTCCCGGCGCCGACCAGCACGACGTCAAACAAGGCGCGCAGGCGATGGGTGTGCAGAATATCCTCCGGCCCACTGATCCAGAAGGATTCGCCGTTCAGCGTGGCGATCCGCCCATCCAGCGACTGGGCGATGCGGCCGAGCACCAGCGGCCCGCCGAGCAGCGGCGCATAGAGCGGCAACGCGGAAATGGCGGACGGATCGCGCGCCAGAACCCCCTGCCAAATCGTGTCGTCATCGCTGAGCGCCATGCGCCCGGCCTAGCATGGCCGGGCGATAGGAGCCAGATCGCAGCCGCTACACCCGGGCCGATACCGCCACCGGCGCCCGCATTGCGGCGGCACTCGCCCCCCGCGCCGTGTAGCGCCCCGCCGCCCCCCGCTGGGAGGTACGCGCCGCGGCGGCGATCACGCCGACCATCTCGCGATGCGCGGCAATCGCGCGTTGCAGCAGCGACTGGTTGGCCCGCGTCAACGCCTCCAGCCGCAGGATGGCGGCACGCAGCCGGGGCTCGCTGATCGGCGCGCCGCCGAGCGGCGGGCGGGCGGCGGCGAGTGCGGCCACCGCCGCGGTCTTCGCCGCCGCCAGGCAGCCGACGCGGGGGAAATCCATCGCCGCCAGGGCGCCGTTTTCCGCCTCCAGCAAATCGGCCATCGCCTCGGTCGCGGAGAGAAACACGTTCTGGTTCATCCTGCCTCCTTTTGCGCCTCCTGCTGGCGCAGCAACTGGTTGAAGACGGGCACGGCGATGCCGAGCCCCCCGGCACTGGCGACCTGCTTGGCCATCGCCTGGGTCAACATCGGCCGCCAGCTTTCCTCGCTGGCGCCGCCGCCGAACACGCCTTTGCTCTGGTCGATTGTGGCGAACATCGGTTCCAGCAGCGCTCCGAGCGCCATTCCCTCAAAATCCTGCGCGGCCTTCCACAGCTTCTGCGCCTGGGGGGTCGCGAGCTGCGCCGGGTCGGGCGCGTGAGGCGCGACGATCCTCATCGCACCTGAAGTTCCGCCTGCCCTGCAGGCGTCGGTACAGTGGTCATGGTCATCGCACCTGAAGTTCCGCCTGCAACGCGCCGGCCGATTTTATCGCCTGCAGGATGCTGATCATGTCGCGCGGGCCGACGCCGAGCGCGTTGAGGCTGGCCACCAGGTCCCGCAAGGTGACATTGGCGCTGAGGATGCCGAGCTTCTTGTCCGAGCCATCATCCACCTGCACGTTCGTACGGTTCACCGTGGTGGTGGTGCCGCCGGAGAGCGCGCCGGGCTGGCTCACCTCCGGCGTTTCGGTGACGCGGATGGTCAGGTTGCCCTGGGCGATCGCCACCGTGCTGACCCGCACATTGGCGCCCATCACGATGGTGCCGCTCGCCTCGTCGATCACCACCACCGCCGCGTTGTCGGGGTTCACCGTCAGCCCCTCGATCCGCGCCAGTGCCTCGATCACGTCCCGCCCGGCGAGATCGATCGCCACCGTGCGCGGGTCGGTCGCCTTGGCGCCGCCGCCGAGCGCCTGGTTGACGGCGGCGGCGATGCGGCGCGCGGTGGTGAGGTCGGGGTTGCGCAGACCGAGGCGGATCGCCCCCTTATTGGCGAGCTGGTAGCCGATCTCGCGCTCCACCGTCGCGCCATTGGCGATCCGCCCGGCGGTCGGCACCCCGCGGGTTACCGAGGCGCCGGCGCCCTTGGCGGTGATCGCGCCGGTGGCAATCGCACCCTGGCCGACCGCATAGACCTCGCCATCGGCGGCAAGCAGCGGGGTGACCAGCAGGGTGCCGCCGGTGAGGTCCTTCGCGTCGCCCAGCGCGGAGACCGCAAGATCGATCCGGCTGCCGGAGCGGGCGAAAGGCGGCAGATTGGCTGTCACCATCACCGCGGCGACGTTCTTGGTCTGGAGCTTGGCCTCCTGGTCGCGCGTGTTCACGCCAAGGCGCTCCAGCATGCCGATCAGGGATTGCCGGGTGAAGACGGCCGAATCGAGCTTGTCGCCGGTACCGTTGAGCCCGACCACCAGGCCGTAGCCGACGAGCTGGTTGTCCCGCACGCCCTCCACGTCGGCGATGTCCTTGATGCGCACCTGGGCGGTGGCCGGCAGGGCGACCAGAAAGGCGGCGGCGAGGAGGGCGGCGCGTAGCATGTCGTCAATCATTCCAGACCATTGTGGGGGCATCACAGGATGACGAGCGCAAACCATGTGCCACGCTGAAACCGCGGATTTCCGGGCCTTTACCCCCGGCTCCACCCGGCAGGATTTGCCGCCCGGCCGAACCCGCCGGGCGGGGACGGCCTGAGATGGCCGCCGTCGGCCCCACCGCGCCGGTCAGCCGCGCCGCCAGCGGCCCCGCGCCCGCCCGCCGCGGCCCCGGCGGATTCGGCCTCCCTGGCCAAGGCGCGCCCGCGGTGAGCGGTACCGCTGCCAGCGCGGAAGTCTCGCTGGCCACGCTGCTCGCCATGCAGGACGAGGCCGAGCCGGTGGAGGATCGCGAGGCCCGCCGCCATGCGCAGGATTTGCTGGCGGAGCTGGACGGGCTGCATCGCGCCTTGCTCGGCCGCCCCGGCGGTGCCGATCATCTCGGCCGGCTGGCCACGCTGTGCGACGCCACACCCGCGATGGCGCGGGACCCGCGCCTCGCCGAGGCGGTGGCGGCCGTGCGGCTGCGCGCCCGGGTGGAGCGCGCGCGCTACGGCCTGCCGCCCGATCAATGACCGCAGCGTGAATAAGGACAGCAAGTCAGACATTTCTCCGGCAACCCCTTGGCGCCCCGTCGAGCCGTCGCTATAAGCCGCCGCGACAGCCCCCCGCCCCCCCGGCGGACCGCTCGAAACGAAGCAGGATCGCCACCCTATGATGGTCACACTGCCGCCTGACTACCGGCCCTCGGATGACGAGGGGTTCATGAACCCGCTCCAGCTGGAGTATTTCCGCCAGAAGCTGCTGAAATGGCGGGCCGAGCTGCTCCGCGAGGCGGACGGCACCCTCGCCAGCCTCTCCGAAGGCGGCATCCACGAATCCGACATCACTGACCGCGCAAGCGTGGAAACCGACCGTGCGCTCGAACTGCGCACCCGGGACCGGGCCCGCAAGCTGATCTCCAAGATCGACCAGGCGTTGCAGCGGGTCGAGAATGGCAGCTACGGCTATTGCGAGGAATCGGGCGAGCCGATCGGCCTCAAGCGGCTCGAGGCCCGGCCCATCGCCACCCTCTCGATCGAGGCGCAGGAGCGGCACGAGCGCATGGAGCGTGTCCACCGCGACGACTGACGCTTTAATCCCCGCGTAACTGCGCCTAGACTACAAAGAATGCCTCATCCCGAGGCGCAAAAATCCCGGAGGAACCGTCCATGATCCGCCGCCGCCAACTCCTGCAAGCATCCGCCGCCGGCGTGCTCGCCGCGCCCGCCATCGTCGAGACCGTCGGCGCCGCCACCGCGTTCGACTGGAAGCAGTTCAAGGGCCAGAAGATCGAGGTCAACTACCAGCTCGGCCCGCGCGCTGACGTCGCCAAGGCCAATATGAAGGCCTTCGAGGAGATGACCGGCATTCGCGTCGGCTTCGAGCAGATCCCCGAGCAGCAGCAGCGCCCCAAGGCGGCGCTCGAAATGGCGTCGGGCAAGCCGAGCTTCGATGCCGTCAACATCGCCATGCACGTCCAGAAGCGCCAGGTCGAAGCGGCACGCTGGATGGAAGACCTCGGCCCCTACATCAAGGACGCCACCCTCACCAATCCCGACTTCGACCTTGCCGATTTCTCCAAGCCCTCGATGGCCGTCGGCACCGCGGCGGACGGGCGGATCACCGCGCTGCCGCTCAACCAGGATCTGTTCATCCTGTTCTACAACCGCGCCCTGTTGGCCGAGGCGGGGTTCTCCGGTCCGCCCAAGACCTACGACGAACTCTACGCCATGGCCAAGAAGATGACCGACCCGGCCAAGCAGCAATATGGCTTCGTCGGCCGCGGCCTGAAGAACGCTAACGTGGTGCTCTACGATACGTTCCTGCTCGGCTGGGACCAGGAGACGGTGACGCCGGACGGCAAGACGCTTCTCACCGCCAGTCCCAAGGCGATCGAGGCGGCCCAGTTCTACCAGAAGCTGATGCGCGACTGCGGCCCGCCCGGCTCGGTCGGCTTCAACTGGAACGA
>CAIPLM010000190.1 GCA_903865895.1 uncultured Rhodospirillales bacterium
GTGGCGATAGGCGAGGCAGGTGGGGGCATGTTGAAATGACATCGAGCGGTATCGCGTTGGACATGAGCGCGTGAGCGGCGGGCAAGGCGGGCCCGGCGGCTACAATGCGGTCGGCGGCAATGGCGGCAGCGCCAATGGCGGTGCCGGATCGGACGGCGCCTCCGGGGGCCCCGACCCCAGCCCCGGCGGTGCTGGTGGCGCGGCGGGCGCCCCGGGCACGGGCGCCAATGGCGGCGACGGCCAATCGGCGGCGGCGGTCCTTACTAACTATTATTATTTTCACTATAACCAATTGATCAGCGCCGGTGCCGGCGGCGGCGGCGGCGGCGGGGCCGATGGGGCCGATATCGACACCCTCTCCGTTGACCCAGGCACCACGATCGCTGGCGGCCATGGCGGCAATGGTGGCAATGGCGGAAACGCGCCCTATGGCTACTCCGGCAATGGCGGCGGCGGTGGCGCGGGCGGCGCGGGCGCGGTTGTCTCGGGCAGTGGGGCGATCAATAACGGCAGCATCGCCGGCGGCAATGGCGGCTACGGCGGCGGCAGCACATTCCCGGCGGCGGTCAATCCCGGCCCCTACGGCGGACCCACCGGCGGCAGCGGGGGCGACGGCGGCGCTGGCGTGCAGTTCGCCGCCGCGGCCATATTCTCCAACGCCGGACTCGTCACCGGCGGCGCGGGCGGAGGGGCCGGCTCGTGGTACGGCAACCAGATATCCTCCATGGCCAACGGCGCGGGCGGCGCCGGCGTGGTGTTCAGCAACGGAGGCACGCTCGCCAACGCTGGCGTGATCGCTGGCGGCGCGTCGGGGTTCAATGGGCAAAACGTCGCCCAGATCTCGAATGCCCCCGGCGGCGCGGGGGTGACCGGCGCCGGCCTCGTCATTCTCAACAGCGGCACCATCGTGGCCGGAGCCTCCAACGGCCTCGTCGACCATTATCACGTGCCCGCGATCCGCTTCACCGGAGGCGCCAACACGCTCTCCACCAACGGCGGCACCTATCTCGGCGCCATCCAGGTCGCTTCCGGGTCGCTGACCCTCGCCCAAACGGCCGACTTCGGCGCCGCCGTCAGCACGGCATACACCGTTCCGATCAGCGTCGCCGGCACCCTCGCCGTCACCACCGCGCCTGGCACCGTGGTGACCTTGTCCGCCACGAACAGCCTCGGCGGCATCGCGGTACAGTCCGGCAGCCTAGCCTTGGCCAATGCGGCGGCGGCCGGCAGCGGCCAGATCGCCCTCCTCGATGGCGCGGCGCTGATTGTCCAAAGCGGCGCCACGTCCGGCTTCACCAACCCGCTTGCCAACACCATCACCAGCCTGGACGGCGTGCTCGACGACGCGGCCCTGCCTTTCACCGCCGGTGCCCAGGCCCTGGTCGCCACTCCGGCGGTGGTGCTGGTGAGCGGCGGGGTCGCGCATTCCTTCAACATCGGCTCCGGGGTAACCGGCACGTTTTTCGTGGCGCCCGACTCGGCGTCGCCCGGCGCCGGCACAGAGGTCATCGCCCAGACCATCACCGTCAACGACGCGCCGGGCGTGGCCAACGCCACCGCTGCCGTGCTGTCGGCTAGCGCCAACCTCGCCGCCTACGGCGCCGCCGGCCATGCCTTCACCGTCGCGGTTACCGGGAACCCCATGTTCGGCGGTGAACTCGCCACCGCCGCGCCGTCCGCTGGTTCCAGCCTGACATTCCAGATCACCGGTACCGCCTCGGTGAGCGGCGCGATCGGCTCCAACCCGATCAGCCTCGGGTCAGGTGCTGAACTGGACCTTACGGGCGGGGGCACCCTGTCATCGGCGATCGGCGGTGCCGGCACATTGGCGCTCGCCGCCGCCTATACGCTCGGCGCGACGGCCCCCACCGCCACTTTCCTGCGGATCGACGCCGCCGGGAGCCTCACCGGCAAGGGATCGCTCTCCAGCGCGCTCAACGTCACCGGCTCGGTCCAGGCGACAGCCTCCCGGCTGCAGCTCAATGGCGCTGTCTCAGGGAATGGTTCGCTCGCTGCGGCCGCCAACGCGGTTCTCGATGTGCAGGGTGGTGGCGTGTTTGGCGGCAGTTTGGCCGGCGATGGCCAGATCAGGCTCGACAGCCGGCTGCTGCTGACCGGCGGCGCCAGCATCACCGCCAAACAAGTGGTCGAGACCGCCAACCTCACCCTCGGCGCCGGCGTGTCGCTCGCCCTTGGCGCCGCGCAACGCTACACGGTCACTCCTGCCGCCGGCAGCACCGTGACCCTCGGCGGCGACTCCAGTGCCTCCGTCGCGAGCGCCGGCAATCTCACCATGAACGGCGCGGGCACCGCGAGTATCGGCGTCGCCTTCATCAACAGCGGCAATGTCAATGTCGGTAGCGGCGCGCTGGCCTTCCTGAGCCCGGTTACCAATAATGGGAATGTGACGATCACCGGAGGGGGCGTGTCGATCTCCACTGCGGTCTCGGGCACGGGGGCCTTCAAGCTTGGCGGTGGTGCCAGCCTGGCGCTGCACGGTGCCGGTGCCGGGCAGACCATCGGATTCACCGCCGGCGGCGGCACGCTCGCACTGTCCAAGCCCATCACGTTCGCCGGCATCATCAACGGCTTCACCGCCGGCGACAGTATTGACCTGGTGAACACCCCGGAGACGTCGTGGGGCTTCGCTGGCGGGATCTTGAAGGTGTCTTCAGGTAGCACGAAGGTGGCGGGGCTGCACTTCGGTGGCCACTATACGACGGCGAATTTCGCCGTCGGCGGCGATGGCCATGGAGGTACCCTGATCACATTTCACTAACGCCGGCCGGCGCAGGCCGCTGGGGCGCGGGCAGTCGGGACAGCCGATTTGTCGGCGGCACGGAGGGCCAACCCTGATCGGCCCTGTTGCGCCGCCGGGCGTTCCGTCGGAAGCTTGCTTCAACGAAACGCGGAGGACGCCATGGCCGGATTTCCCCTTCCCACCACCACGCTGGATGAAGCCGGGCTGCGGCCGGAGCAGATCGCCCGGCTTGGCGCGCTGATCGAGACGCATATCGCCGATGGGCGGTATCCGGGCTGCCAGATCGCCATCGCGCGGCACGGCAAGCTCGCGCATTTCCAGACCTTCGGCGAGGCGGCGGCGGGGAAGAAGGCGAAGGATGATTCGCTGTGGCTGCTGTTTTCCAACACCAAGGTGGTGACCGCCGCGGCGCTGTGGGTGCTGGCGGAGCAGGGGGCGTTTCGCTTCGTCGATCGGGTGTCCGACCACGTTCCCGAATTCGCCCAGCACGGCAAGCAAGGCATCACCATCCTGCAGGTGATGACCCATCTCGGCGGCTACCCCCGCGCGGAAACGCCCTCCACCGTCTGGGCCGATCACAAGCTGATGCGTGAGGTGGTCTGTAACTACCCGCTCGAATTCGCGCCAGGCAGCCGGCTGTTCTACCACGGCGCCACCGCCCATTGGACGGCCGCCGTGCTGATCGAGGCGGTGACGGGGCGCGATTTCCGCGACGTGATCCGCGAGACGGTGACCGAGCGGCTCGGCCTCGGCGATGAAATCGTGGTGGGGATGACGAGCAAGAAGCAGCTCGGCCGCGCCACCGACATGCATGAGCCGACCGAGGCCGGGAATGTGCCGGTGGCCAGCAACAACAGCGAGGCCTTCCGCCGCGCCGGCGTGCCGGGCGGCGGCGGCTATGCGACCGCGCGCGGCATGGTGGCGTTCTACCAGGCGATGCTCGCCGGGGGCGAACTCGCGGGCAAACGCTTCGTCGGCCCCCGCGTGCTCGACTACGCCATCCGCAACTGGACCGGCGATATGGTGGATGAAAACATGGGCATGCCGATGCACCGCGGCATCGGCCCGCATCTGCGCGGCACCACCGCCACCATCCGCGGCCTCGGCAGCTTCGCCTCGCCCCGCACCTTCGGCCATGGCGGCGCTGGGAACTCCTATTGCTGGGCGGACCCGGATTCGGGCGTGTCCTTCGCGTACCTCACCAATTGCCGCATCCCCGATCCGTGGCATTCGGTGCGGTTGGATTTGGTGAGCAATTTCGTGCATTCGGCGATTTTGTAGGGCGCTAGCCTAGCCCGCGGCCGCGGCCGATCGATTTGTCGCCGAATTTGGCCCGGAGGGCGTCGATCGCCGATTGTGCTGCTATGCGGCGCGGGGCCTTGGGGTCGGCGAGGTCGGGCGGGTCGGCCTCGGCGCCCGGGCGCAGTGGGGCGGAGCCGATGCCGATCAGCCGGTAGCGGGTGCCGTCGATTTCGCGGGCCAGCAGGGCGCGGGCGGCGTCGAACAGCACGTCCGGCAGGCGGGTGGGGTTGGGCAGGCGCTGGGTGCGGGTGCGCAGCGCGAAATCGGCGGTCTTGAGCTTCAGCACCACGCCTCCGGCGGCGAAATCTTCCCGGCGCAGGCGGTCCGCCAGTTTTTCGGCGAGGCGCCAGAGATGGCGTTCCAGGCTCGGTGCGTCGGCGATGTCGGTGTCGAAGGTGGTCTCGGCGCTGATCGACTTGGTATCGCGCGCGGGATCGACCAGCCTTGCATCCTCGCCGCGGGCGCGGGCGACCAGCGCCGGGCCGTCATCGCCGAGGCGTTTGCGGGCCTCGCGGTCATCGAGGGCCTGGAGGTGGCCGAGGCGGGTTAGGCCCATCACTTCCAGCTTCTTCGCCGTCGCCGGGCCGATGCCGGGCAGCAGCCGCACCGGCTCCTTGGCCAGCACCGTGGGCGCCTCGGCGCCGATGACGCAGAAGCCGCGCGGCTTGTCCCGCCCGGCGGCGATCTTGGCCATCAGCCGGTTGCGCGCGAGCCCGATCGAGATGGTGACCCCCACCTGCGCCTCGACCTCTCGCGCGAAGCGGGCCAGCACGGCGGCGGGCGGCATGCCGTGCAGTGCCTCGGTGCCGGCGAGATCGAGCGCCGCCTCATCAATAGAGAGCGGTTGCACCAGCGGCGTCAGCGCTTCCATCAAGCCGCGGATCTGCCGGGCGGCGGCGCTGTATTTGCGGAAATCGGGCTTGATCACCACGGCGTCGGGGCAGGCCGCCAGCGCCTTGAACATCGGCATCGCCGAGCGCACGCCGTAGATCCGCGCGACATAGCAGGCCGCCGAGACCACGCCGCGCACCCCGCCGCCGACGATCACCGGGCGGGCCATGAGGTCCGGGCGGTCCCGCTTTTCGACGCTGGCGTAGAAAGCATCGCAGTCGACATGGGCGACATGGAGCGAAAACAGCTCCTCATGCCGCACGATCCGCCGGCTGCCGCAGTCCGGGCACACCGGACTGTCTCCCGGTTCCGCCCCACAGTCGCGGCAGAGCGATGGGGTCATCGACTGGAAGCGGCGGTCAGCCCGGCGGCGGCCATAGCCAGGCCGCACCGCGCACGCCGGAGCTGTCGCCGTGCATGTTTTTCACCACCGGCGTGTGGACGAAATCGGAGAACACGTAGGGCGCCATCAGCTCCGGCACCTGCTCATAGAGGTGGTCGAGGTTGGAGAGGCCGCCGCCGAGCACGATGATGTCGGGGTCGATGAGGTTGGTGATCACGGCGAGGCCGCGGGCCAACTTGTCGGCGTGGCGGGCGAGGGCGTCGATCGCCTTCTGCTCGCCGGCGGCGGCGCGGCCGGGGATCATGGTGGCATCGCGCGCCTCGGGGCCGCCGTATTCGATGGCAAGCCCGGTGCCGGAGATGTGGAGTTCCAGGCAGTTGTGGTGGCCGCACCAGCATTTCGGCCCGGGCGTCTCATCCGCGCGCGGCCAGGGCAGCGGGGTGTGGCCCCATTCGCCGGCGATGTGGTGGCGGCCGCGCATTACCTTGCCGTCGAACACGATGCCGCCGCCGCAACCGGTGCCGAGGATGACGCCGAAGACGATGGAATGCCCGGCGCCCGCGCCATCGGCGGCCTCCGACAGGGCGAAGCAGTTGGCGTCATTCTCCACCCGGACGGGGCGGCCGAGCAGGGCCTGGATGTCCTTGTCGAAGGGGTTGCCGTTGAGCGCGATGGTGTTGGCGTTCTTCACCAGGCCGGTGGCCGGCGAGATCACGCCGGGGATGCCGATGCCGACGCTACCGCGGCCGCCGAGCGACTGCTCGATCTCCAGCACCAGATTGGCCATCCCCGACACGCTGTCGTGGTAGAGCGCAGGGGTGGGGACGCGTCTGCGCTCGATCAGCCTGCCATCGGGCGCCAGCGCCGCGATTTCGGTTTTGGTGCCGCCGAGGTCAATGCCGATGCGGAAATCATAGAGGCGGGGGTCGGGAATCTGGGTCATTCCTGCATGTTGCGCCATGGCGGGCTTCGGCTCAAGGGAGGCTGGCCGCGCGCATGTTCATTCTTCGTTCATGTCACGAATCGCACCATTCGGCAAGATCCCGCCGCCCACGGAGTCGCGCCGTTGAATCTCCTGCCACCTTGCCGCCGATGGGGGGAACGGCGCAGGATGCCGGGCATGAGTGAAACAGTGCTCGACGTCAAAGGCATGAATTGTCCGCTCCCCGTGCTCCGGGCGAACCGCGCGTTGCGGAGCCTCGCCCCGGGCGAGCGGCTGCGCGTGCTCGCCACCGACCGCGCGGCAATATCCGACTTCAAGGCCTTCTGCCGCGAGACCGGGCATGATCTGCTGGCGAGCAGCGAGGAGGCCGGCGTGCTGACTTTCCTCATCCGCAAAAAGGAGCAGCCGTGAGCACCGCGCTGATCAGCCACCCCGCCTGCCTCGAACACGACACCGGGGATTGGCACCCCGAATGCGCCGACCGGCTGCGCTACGTGCTGCGCGCCTTCGAAGGCGAGGCCTTCCTGCCGCTGATCCGCGAAAGCGCCCCGCTGGCCAGCGAGGAGCAGCTGATGCGGGTGCATCCCGAGCGCTACGTGCGGGATCTGCTGGCGATCGCGCCGGAACCCGGCGAGCGCATCCCGCTCGATGCCGACACCATCATGAGCGCGGGCTCGCGCGAGGCGGCGCTGCGCTCGGCGGGCGGGGCGATCATGGCGGTGGACGCGGTGATGGAGGGCTGGGCAAAATCCGCCTTCGTCGCCACCAGGCCGCCCGGGCACCACGCTGAGACCAACCGACCGATGGGGTTCTGCCTGTTCGCCAATGCCGCCATCGCCGCCCGCCACGCGCAGGCGCGCTGGGGCCTGGCGCGCGTCGCGGTGGTGGATTTCGACGTGCATCACGGCAATGGCACGCAGGAGATTTTCGAGCGCGACCCGAGTCTGTTCTACGGTTCGAGCCACCAATACCCCTGCTACCCCGGCACCGGCGCGGCGGAAGAGCGCGGCGCCGGCAATGTGGTGAACGCGCCGCTGCCGCCGGGCGCCACCGGGGCGGCGTTTCGCGCCGCATGGGACGACATCATCCTGCCCGCGCTCGATGCCTTCGCGCCCGATCTCATCATTATCTCGGCCGGATTCGACGCGCACAAGGCCGATCCGCTGGCGCAGCTGCGGCTGGAGACCTCGGATTTCGCCTGGATCACCGGGCGGCTGATGGCGCTGGCCCGCATCCATTGCGGCGGGCGCCTCGTATCGCTGCTGGAGGGGGGGTATGATCTCGATGCCCTGGCGGCTTCGGCGGCGGCGCATGTCCGCGTGCTGATGGAGGGATGAATCCGGGTTGATGGCCTATCCCGCAGGCGATATCGGCTGTAAATCCACGTTACAATCCAGGGTAATCGGAGTCTGACCCTCATGTCCGCTCGCACGGCGCACCCTGCGCCCCCCGCCGAGACCAAACCGGCCGACGTCACGACGCTCTCCTTCGAGGAGGCGCTTGCCGAGCTTGAGCGCATCGTGCGCGGGCTCGAAGGCGGTCAGCAGAAACTCGAGGACGCAATCGGTGCCTATGAGCGCGGCGCCCAGCTCAAGGCCCATTGCGAAGCCAAGCTCGCCGAGGCCGAGCAGCGGGTGCAGGCGATCGTCGCCGGCACCGATGGGTCGCTCGCGCTGCGGAGCGCCGAATGAGCGGCGAGTCGCTCGGCGACGCCCTGAAGCGGGTGGCCGGAGAGGTCGAGCAGGCGATCGACGTATTGCTGCCGGTGCCCGAGGGGCCGGAGGCGCGGCTGTTCGAGGCGATGCGCTACGCCACCCTCGGCGGCGGCAAGCGGTTGCGTGGCTTCCTGGTGATGGTCACGGCGGGTCTGTTCGGCGTGGACCACGCCTGCGCCGCTCGCGTCGCCGCATCGGTCGAGATGCTGCACGCCTATTCGCTGGTGCATGACGATCTGCCGGCGATGGACGATGATGATCTGCGCCGCGGCAAACCCTCCACCCACAAGGCGTTCGACGAGGCCACCGCCATCCTGGCCGGCGATGCCTTGCAGACCCGTGCCTTCGAAATCCTCGCCGAGCCCGATACCCACTCCAACCCAGAGGCGCGGGCCGAACTCGTGCTGGCGCTGGCCCATGCCTCCGGCGCGCGCGGCATGTGCGGCGGCCAGATGATCGACATGATGACCGAGGGGCAGACGCTCACCGCCGAGCAGGTCGGCCGGTTGCAGGCGCTGAAGACCGGACGGCTGATCCAGTACAGCGTCGAAGCCGGTGCTATCCTCGGCCGCGCACCGCTCCACCAGCGCCATCTGCTGGCTGCCTATGGGCGCGACATCGGGGCTGCCTTCCAGATCGCCGACGACATCCTCGACGTCGAGGGATCGGCAGCCGAAATCGGCAAGACCGCGGGCAAGGATGCTGAGCAGGGCAAGGCCACCATGGTCGCGGTGCTCGGCCTCGATCGTGCCCGAGCCCAGGCCGAGCACCTCGCGGCACAGGCGGCCGGGCATCTCGACAGCTTCGGCGAGGCGGCGGAACACCTCCGCGCCCTCGCCGCCTTCATGGTCACACGGCGGAACTGAAAGCACCCCACCCGATGAATTCTCCCGTCCCGACCACGACCACGAGCCGGCCCGCAACGCCGCTGCTGGACCGGGTGAGGGTGCCCGCCGATCTCCGTAACTTCTCCCCTGAACAACTCCGCCAACTCGCCGACGAATTGCGCGCGGAGACCATCGACGCGGTCTCCACCACCGGCGGGCATCTCGGCGCCTCGCTCGGGGTGGTGGAGCTGACGGTGGCGATCCACGCGATTTTCGACACCCCCGAGGACCGGTTGATCTGGGACGTCGGCCACCAGTGCTACCCGCACAAGATCCTCACCGGCCGACGCGATCGCATCCGCACCCTGCGCCAGGGCGGCGGGCTCTCCGGCTTCACCCGCCGCGCGGAGAGCGAATACGACCCGTTCGGCGCCGCCCATTCCTCCACCTCGATCTCCGCCGGGCTCGGCATGGCCGTCGGGCGCGACCTCAAGAACGCCAGGGGCATCAAGGATGACCGTCACGTCATCGCGGTGATCGGCGATGGCGCGATGAGCGCGGGCATGGCCTATGAGGCGATGAACAACGCCGGCGCGCTGCATTCGCGCCTCATCGTCGTACTGAACGACAATGACATGTCGATCGCGCCGCCAGTTGGCGCGATGAGCGCCTATCTCTCGCGCCTGCTGTCCTCCAACTCCTTCCTCTCGCTGCGCGATCTCGCGGCGCGCATGGCCAAGCGCTTCCCGAAAAGCATCGAGCGCACGGCGCGGCGCGCGGAGGAATATGCGCGCGGCATGCTGACCGGCGGCACCCTGTTCGAGGAGATGGGCTTCTACTACGTCGGCCCGATCGACGGGCATAATCTCGATCACCTGCTCCCCATCCTGCGCAACCTCCGCGAGGCGGAGGAGCCGGATTCCGGGCATCCCGGGCCCATCCTGCTCCATGTCATCACCCAGAAGGGCAAGGGCTACGCCCCCGCCGAGGCCTCGGCCGACAAGCTGCACGCGGTCAGCAAATTCAACGTCATCACCGGCGAGCAGGCCAAGGCGCCACCGGGTCCGCCGACCTATACGCGGGTCTTCGCCGACGCGCTGATCGCCGAGGCCGAGCGCGATCCGGCGATCATCGCCGTCACCGCCGCGATGCCCTCGGGCACCGGGCTCGATCGCTTCGGCAAGGCCTTCCCGGATCGCACTTTCGATGTCGGCATCGCCGAGCAGCATGCGGTGACCTTCGCCGCCGGCCTCGCCACCGAGGGGCTGAAGCCGTTCTGCGCGATCTACTCGACGTTCCTTCAGCGCGGCTACGACCAGGTGGTGCATGACGTCGCGCTGCAATCCCTGCCCGTGCGCTTCGCAATCGACCGCGCCGGGCTGGTGGGGGCCGATGGCGCCACCCATGCCGGCAGTTTCGACCTTGCCTATCTCGGCTGCCTACCGGGCATGGTGATCATGGCGCCCTCCGACGAGGTGGAACTGATGCACATGGTCGCCACCTCGGCGGCCATCGACAATGCACCCAGTGCCTTCCGCTTCCCCCGCGGCGACAGCACCGGCCTCGTGCTGCCCGTCCGCGGCGAGATCCTGCCGATCGGCCGCGGCCGGGTGCTGCGCGATGGCGGCTCGGTCGCCATTCTCTCGCTCGGCACCCGGCTGGCCGATGCGCTGAAGGCGGCCGATGACCTGGCCTCCCGCGGCCTCAAGGCGACCGTCGCCGATGCCCGCTTCATGAAGCCGCTCGATACCGCACTGATCGAGCAGCTCGCCCGCAACCACGAGGTGCTGGTCACCGTCGAGGAAGGCAGCCAAGGCGGCTTCGGCGCCGCGGTGATGCACCACCTCGCCTGGAAGGGCCTGCTCGACCACGGGCTGAAATTCCGCCCGATGACCCTGCCGGATCGCTTCATCGACCACGAAACCCCGGCCAAGCAGATGATCGAGGCCGGGCTGTCCGCGAAGGACATCGCCGCCACCGTGCTGGCAGCGCTGGGCGGCACGGGGATCGGCGCGGCGCGGGCGTGATGCGCATCTCGCGGCGCGCCTTCACGCTCCTGCTCCTGGCCTCGGCCTCAGCGCGGGCGGATGATGCCGCGGCCGCGCCGGTGCGCGCCATGCTGGCCGGGCTCACCGCGGCGATGAAAGCCGGCCGCACCCCTTTCGCCGCCCGCGCCGCCGCCCTGCGCCCCGCGGTGCTGGCCTGCTTCGACCTTCCGGCCATCCTGCAAGCCTCCATCGGCCCACGCTGGGCAGGCTTCCCGCCGGCGCAACAGGCCGAACTCCGTGCCGCCTTCGAGGAGTTCACCATCGCGACCTGGGTGGCCAACTTCAACGCCGATGACGGCACGCGCCTCGATCTGCTGGCCGAGCAACGCAGCGTCGGCGAGGACGTGGTGGTCGCCACCCGCGTGCTCCCCGCCTCCGGCGATCCCACACGGCTGGACTACGTCATGCGCCGCACCGCTTCCGGCTGGCGCGCGGTCGACATGCTGGTGGAAGGCTCCATCAGCCGCGTCGCCGTGCAGCGCTCCGATTTCCGCGCCCTGGTGAAAGACGGCAGCCCCGCGCCGCTCATCGCCATGCTCCGGGACAAGGCCGCGGAGCTCGCGCGCTAGCCCCATGGCGGGATGGCTCGCACTCGGCGCGGCCCTGGCCGCGACGGCCGGCCTGGTCCAGGCCCTGGCCGGCTGGCTCGCCTTGCACCGCTTCCGCCGCCCCCCGCTCCCACCGCACAATCGCCCGCCGATCACCGTCCTGAAACCCCTGCACGGCGACGAACCCCTGCTGGAGGCCGCCCTGGCCTCGATCGTCGCCCTCGATTACCCAGAACTGCAACTCATCTGCGGCGTGCAGGACCCTGCCGACCCCGCGATCTCCGTGGTGGAACGCCTGCGCGCCCGCTTCCCCGCCCGCGATATCGCTTTGGTGATTGACCCCACGCCCCATGGCCGCAACCGCAAAATCGGCAACCTTCTCAACATGCTGCCTCACGCCCGGCATGACCTTCTGGTGATCGCCGACAGCGACGTGCACGTGACCCCGACCTATCTCGACTCCATCGTCACCGCCCTCGCCACCCCCGGCAGCGGCCTCGCCACCCTGCTCTACAC
>CAIPLM010000191.1 GCA_903865895.1 uncultured Rhodospirillales bacterium
GATGCTGCGCGATGTAGGTGCTTCACACGCCATCCTCGGCCACTCCGAGCGCCGCGCCGATCATGGCGAGAGCGACGCGGTGGTGCGCGCCAAGACGGAGGCCGCGATGGCTGCCGGGCTCACCCCGATCGTCTGCGTCGGCGAGACCGAGGCACAGCGGATGGCCGGCGAGCAGAACGCGGTGGTGGGGGCGCAGCTTGCGGGCTCGCTGCCCGAGGGGTTCGCGGGCGTGGTGGCCTACGAGCCGGTCTGGGCGATCGGCACCGGCAAGACGCCGACCGAGGCGGATGTGGCGGACATGCATGCCTATATCCGCGGCAAGTTGGTGGCGCTTCTCGGCGCGAATGGGCAGAAGCTGCGCATCCTCTATGGCGGCTCGGTGAAGCCGGGCAATGCGGCGGCGTTGATGGGGCTGCCGGATGTGGGCGGCGCGCGGGTCGGCGGCGCCAGCCTCAACGCGGCGGATTTCCTTGCGATCGCCAAGGCTGCTGCTGGCTAGCCCTTCGCGCGGAACACCACCGTGCGGCTGAAGTGGAAGTTGACGAACATCCCAGCCACGGTGCCGGCGGCGATCGCCAGCACCGGGTTGGCGGCGGCGATGGCACTGAAGGTGACGCAGATCGCGTAGGTTCCGCGGTTGAGCACGAAGCCGATCAGGTTGACGGCGAGGAAGAGTGCCCATTGTTTGTGCATCGGGCCGGTGCCGCGCCCGCGGAAGGTCCAGAGCCGGTTGATCAGCCAAGTCGTGGTGGCCGCCGTCAGATAGGCGGCGGCACCCGCCCAGTAGAGGCCGATCGCGGCGCGGGTGCCGTAGACGGTGGCGTTATCGACCACGAAGCCGATGCCACCGACCGTGCCGAAGCGGAGAAATTCGAAGATCAAGGCGCGGGAGGGCAGGGGCATCGGGGGCGTGTCCTGGTGGCCCCCGCTCATAATCTGCTTCGCCGCGGCCGGCTACGGGGCGGTACGGCGCTTGCTAGGAGGTTAACCCGCTGGCATCGTCTTCGGACGGTCATTTTAATGGAGGGGTTCATGCTTCGACGGGGATTCATGGCGGCAGGCGCGGCCAGTCTGGCGCTGCCGAGCATCGGGCGGGCGCAGGGCGCGTCCACACTTCGCTTCATCCCGCAGATCGACCTCGCCTTCCTCGATCCGCATTGGACGACGGCCTACGTCACCCGCAACCACGCGTATCTCGTGTTCGACACGCTGTTTGGGCAGGATGCCGATTTCAACTACACGCACCAAATGCTGTCCGGCCACGTCATCGAGAATGACGGCAAGCTGTGGAAGCTGACGCTGCGCGACGGGCTGTTCTGGCACGACGGCGAGCGCGTGCTGGCGCGCGATTGCGTGGCCTCCATCAAGCGCTGGGCCAAGCGGGATGCCATCGGCGGCGCCCTGATGGATGCCACCGACGAGCTGTCGGCGCCCGACGACAAGACCATCGTGTTCAAGCTCAAGAAGCCCTTCGCGCTGCTGCCGGCCGCCCTCGGCAAGTCTCCCTCGCCGATGTGTGCGATGATGCCGGAGCGCATCGCCAATACCGATCCCTTCAAGCAGATCACCGAGATCATCGGCTCCGGTCCCTACCGCTATGTGCAGGGCGAGCGCGTGCAGGGCTCGAAGAACGTCTATCAGCGTTTCGAGAAATACGTGCCGCGCAAGGATGGCGCTCTCGATTGGACGAGCGGCCCCAAGGTCGCGCATTTTGAGCGCGTGGTGTGGACCACCATCCCCGATGCCGCGACCGCCGCCGCCGCGCTGCAATCGGGCGAGCAGGATTGGTGGGAATACC
>CAIPLM010000192.1 GCA_903865895.1 uncultured Rhodospirillales bacterium
AAGAACGGCCGGATAACGGCACCGGCCGCATCCGCGCCCGCCTCGGCGGTGCGGAGCAGCCGGTCGAGATCGAGGGGCACCCCGGGCTTACGGCAGCGGCGCGGGCGACGGCGACGGCGACGGCGACAGGCTGCGCAGATAGGCGACCATGTCGGCGCGCTGCTTGTCGTTGTTGATGCCGGCGAAGGCCATCTTGGTGCCGGCCGCGTAGGCGGCGGGCTTCTTCAGCCAGGCATTGAGGTCTTCATAGCCCCAGGTGCCGGCTTTCGCCTTCAGGCCATTGGAGTAGCTGAACCCCGCGGCCGCGGCGCGCTCACGCGCGACGACGTTGTATAGGTTCGGGCCAACGCCGGCTTTGCCGCCCTCGGTGAACGTATGGCAGGAAGCGCAGAGCTTCTTGGCATTGGCTTCGCCGGCCTTGGCGTCGGCGGCGGCGAGCAGCGGGCCGATCGGCGTGAGCTCATCGGCCTTGGCGCCGGCGGCCGGGGCGGCTTCGGCGACCTCGATCTTGATCGCGCTCTCGTGCAGATGGTGCGGTTCGACCAGGGTACGGCCAATCACGCCACAAACGAAGAAGGTGATGCCGGCCACCAGGACCGCGGCAACACCCTTGTTCAACTCCATGCTATCCATCAGACGAATACCTCGTGCGCAATCGGACCGGCCATCAAATCCCCCCCGGTCACGAATCGCGGTCACGTTGCGCGACGCAGGGCGGTTACCTAAGCTGCGCCGCACCATAGGCAAGGCGGGCGGTGCCATCAACCCACGCCATACCGCTAATGCGACGGATCGGTAAAGGGGACGCCCAATGAGAGACTGCACATGAACCCGATTGTGGTGATCCCCTCGCGCATGGCCGCCTCCCGCCTGCCCGGCAAGCCGCTGGCCGATATTTGCGGCAAGCCGATGATCGTCCATGTGCTGGACCGCGGCCGCGAGGCCGAGATCGGCCCGGTGGCCGTTGCCTGCGCCGAGCAGGAGATCGCCGACGCCGTGCGCGCGGCCGGCGGCATCGCGGTGCTGACGGATCCCTCGCTGCCGCGCGGCTCGGACCGGGTGCACGCCGCACTCGCCAATCTCGATCCGCAGGGACGGCATGATGTGGTGGTGAATTTGCAGGGCGACCTGCCGACCATCCCGCCCGAATATCTCCGCGCCGTGCTCGCCCCCTTGGCCGACCCCGCGATCGACATCGCCACCCTCGTCGCCCCCATCACGACGGACGAGGAGACCAATTCGCCGAGCGTGGTGAAGGCGGCCTGCGCCTTCGATAATGGGCGCGCGGTGTCGCCGGCGCTCTATTTCTCGCGTGCCGCGATCCCCTCGGGGGATGGGCCGCGCTGGCACCATATCGGCATCTACGCCTTCCGCCGCCAGGCGCTCGCCCGCTTCGTCGCTTTGCCCGAATCGCCGCTCGAGCGCCGCGAAAGCCTCGAACAGCTGCGCGCGCTGGAGGCGGGCATGCGCATTTCCTGCGCCCGCGTCGAACACGCCCCCTTCGGCGTTGATACCCCGGCCGACCTCGAGCGCGCCCGCGCCATTCTCACGCCAAGATAAACGGAAGTTCCCCGAACATGCCCGACGCAAGCCGCACCATCTCCTTCCAGGGGAGGCCCGGGGCCTACTCCGATCTCGCCTGCCGCAACGCCTATCCTGGCTGGACGACGCTGCCCTGTGACACGTTCGAACTTGCCATGCAGGCCGTCCGCTCGGGTGCCGCGGAACTGGCGATGATGCCGATCGAGAATAGCCTCGCCGGCCGGGTGCCGGATATGCACCACCTCCTGCCCGAATCCGGCCTCTTCGTGATCGGCGAGGCCTTCCAGCGCGTCGAACACTGTCTTCTCGGCCTGAAGGGCGCGACCATCGAGGGGCTCAAGCGCGCCCACTCGCACCCTGTTGCCCTCGGCCAGGTGCGCACCATCCTCAGGGATCTCAACCTTACCCCGATCGTTGAGCTGGATACCGCGGGTTCGGCGGAGCTGGTGGCGCAATGGGGCAACCCCGAGGACTGCGCCATCGCCTCCTCGCTCGCCGGCGAGTTGTTCGGCCTCGATATCCTGCGCCACAACGTCGAGGACGCCGCGCATAACACCACCCGCTTCTACGTGCTCTCGCGCACGCCGCGCGCCTCGCGGCCGGACGAGGCGGGGCTGATGACGACGTTTGTCTTCCGCGTGCGCAACGTGCCCGCCGCGCTCTACAAGGCGCTCGGCGGCTTCGCGACCAACGGCATCAACATGACGAAGCTCGAAAGCTACATGGTCGGCGGCCAGTTCTCCGCCACCCAGTTTCTCTGCGACGTCGAGGGCCACCCGGAGCAGCCGGCCCTGCGCCGGGCGCTGGAAGAATTAACCTTCTTCTCGCGTGAGACCCGGATCCTCGGCGTCTATCCCACCGCGCAGTTCCGCAAGGACCAGGACACCGCGGACTGACCGGGCATCGGGGCAGGACGCAAACGCCAGGCGGCGAAGGACACGGCGACGCGCTGTTCACTCATGGTTTTCGGCGGCGCAGCGGCAGCGATATTGGGCCCTCGTGCTCGCTCCGGCTTTCGTGAGAACACCGCATCAAGCCATCGCGGGATCAAACGGCGAGTGCCCCGGCGCGGCGAAGCGCCTTGCTGGCGGGCCGCATCGCGCGCTACCGTCCCCAGTGGAACAAGGGAGTACGCATGATGCCGGACGGAACAGCCGTGACGGAGACCGCATTTCCCACCGTCATATTCGAACCCGGCGGCCTCTCCAGGCGCGCCCTCCTCCGCTTCGCCGTCGCCGGCGCGGCGCTCGGGGCATCCCACTTCGCCATGGCGCAAGCGCCGAAACGCGGCGGCAAGCTGACCATTGGCGCCGACGCCGACCCGATCGGGCTCGACCCTGTCACCCTCACCGCCTTCTCCTCCTATGACTTCACCGCGCTGCTCTATTCCGGCCTGCTGCGGTGGAACGCCGAGATGAAGGTGGAGCCCGATCTGGCGACCCGTTTCGAGCAGCCCAACGACACCACCTACATCTTCCACCTCCGCCGCGGGGTGAAATTCCACAACGGGCAACCGCTTGAGGCGGAAGACGTGGTGCACACCTTCGCGCGCATCCGCGATCCCGCCAGCGCCAGCCCGAGCGCGCCGATCTTCTCCTCCATCAAATCCGTCACCGCGGTGGACCCGCTGACCGTCCGCTTCGAGCTGACGGCGCCGAGCGCGACCTTCCTCAGCTACCTCGCCACCAACCCCAACGGGGTCATCGTGCCGCGCGGGGTCGATGGGCTGGCGACCAAGCCAGTCGGCACCGGGCCCTTCGTGTTCGACTCGTACCAGCCCAACCAGCAATTCACCCTCAAGGCCAACCCCGACTACTACGAACAGGGCCAGCCCTACCTCGCCGAAGTCGTGTTCCGCTTCTTCAAGGACCAGGCCTCCATCACCTCGGCGCTGCGCTCCAAGGCGATCGATATGACCTGGTTCAAGGACCCCAAGGTCTCCGCCCAGATCGTCCGCACCTCGCCGGACCTGGTCTCCGCCCCCGGCAAGACCACCCGCACCTTCCCGGTATGGATGAACCTCAAGGCGGCGCCGCTGAACGACGTGCGAATCCGCCGCGCCATCAGCCTCGCCACTGACCGCAAGGCCTGCCTGGAAACCGTGCTCGGCGGCTCCGGCAAGGTCGCGGCGATGGTGCCGGAAAGCCATGTCGGCGGGTATGATGGCGCCGGCGAGATGCCCTACTACAAAACCGATATCGCGGCGGCGAAGAAGCTGCTCGCCGAGGCCGGCCACCCCAACGGTATCGATCTCGGCGACTACATCTGCGTCGCCGCCAACCCGCTCGACGTGTCCTGCGCCCAGATCCTGCAACAGCAATGGGCCGAGGCCGGCATCAAGGTCGCCATCAAGCCGATGGAAACCGCGCCGCTTATCGGCATGTGGCTGAAGGGCGAATTCCCCACCCTGCTGTCGATCGCGCTGAGCTGGAGCCCCGACCCGGACGCCATCGTCTCGCGCATCATCTCCACCAGCCCCTCCGGCAAGTCACTGGGGATGGCGGATACCGATTTGGACGCAATGATTGTCGGCGCCCGCTCCATTCTCGATCGCGACAAGCGGGGGGCCGCCTACATGGCGATCCAGAAGCGGATCAACGACCAGGCCTATGTGCTCGACATCTACCAGTATCCCCTGCGCTGGGAGGCGTGGTGGAACTACGCCAAGGGCTATGTGCCGCTCTCCGCCAATATCCGCAGCTTCGTGCGCACCACCTGGATCGACAAGTAGAACGGGCCGCGACGGCAGGGGCGCAGCATGATCCGCATGGTCGCGCTGCGCCTTGCCTTGATGCTGCCGATCCTGCTCGGCGTTTCGATCATCGCCTTCGTGCTGATGCGCGCGCTGCCCGGCGACTTCGCCCAGGCCTCAGCGGGCACCAGCACCATCTCGGCGGAGGCGCTCGATACCATCCGCCGCTCGCTGGGCCTCGATCTGCCGGTGTGGCAGCAATATCTCCGCTGGCTCCTGGCCGCGCTCGGCGGCGACCTCGGCACCTCCTTCACGCTGCGCAAGCCGGTGCTTGGCGAGTTGCTGCCACGACTGGCCGTCACCGGCGAACTCACACTGATCGCCGGGCTGATGGCGATGCTGCTCGGGGTGGCCACCGGCCTCGCCTCGGCGCGGCTGCGCGGGGCGGTGGATTGGGCGGTGCGCGCCTGGAACAGCCTGCTGCTGGCGGTGCCCAATTTCGTCATCGCCACCCTGATCGTGCTGTTGTTCGGCCTGTATTTCCCGTCCGTCGGCATCTTCAACTACGTGCCCTTCGCCGCCGATCCGCTCGCCAACGTCGCGAGCCTGTTGCTCCCGGCGCTGTCGCTCGCGCTCACCGTCTCGGTGACGATCTCCGAGAACACCCGCGCGGCGGTGCTGGAGGTCGCCAGCCAGGACTATGTGATGGTCGCCAAGGCCAAGGGGCTGCGCGCGCGCAGCATTCTCGCCAACTACCTCGTCCGCAACGCGTTGACCCCGGTGATCACCGTCACCGGCCTGCAACTCGCGGCCCTGCTCGGCGGCTCCATCCTGATCGAGACCATCTTCACCATTCCCGGGATGGGCCAGTTCCTGTTCGATTCCATCGCCAGCCGCGACTACCCCTCGATCCAGGGGATCGTGCTGTTGGCGGCAACGATCGTGCTGCTGATGAACGTGATCGTCGACATCGCCTATGCGCGGGTGGATGCGCGGGTCCGCTATGACTGAACCGAAGCGGCCGCGATCGCATGGCCAGATCCTGCTCGCCGTGGGCCTCACAATGCTGGCCCTCCTGGTGTTGCTCGTCCTGTTCGGCCCGCTGATCGCCCCCTACGGCGCGGCGAAAACCTCGCCCGCCTCGCTCGCCGGGCCAAGTGCCGCGCATTGGCTGGGCACCGATTCGATCGGACGCGATGTGCTGAGCCGGCTGATCGTCGGCGGCCGCGGCACCCTCATCATCACCTTCACCGCCGTCGCCGCCGCCCTGGCGGCGGGGCTCATCCTCGGCCTGGCGTCGGGCTATATCGGCGGGCGGACAGACCTGGTGATCATGCGGCTGCTCGACGTGATTTTTGCCTTCCCGGTCTTCCTGCTCGCCATCGCCGTGGTGGCCGCACTCGGGCCGACGCTGCGCAACCTCATCCTCACCATCGCCATCGTCTACACCCCCACTTTGGCGCGCGTGGTGCGCGGCCCGGTGCTGAGCGTGAAGCGGTGGGACCATGTCGAGGCGGCCCGCAGTGTCGGGATCGGCGAATTCACCATCGCCGTGCGCCATGTGCTGCCGCTGGTGATTTCGCCGGTGCTGGTGCAGACCAGCCTGACGCTGGCCAACACGATCTTCACCGTCACCGCCCTCTCCTTCCTCGGCCTCGGCCCGCCGCCGCCGGACCCGAACTGGGGCAGCATGCTGGCCGAGGCGCGGCAGTTCATGGAACTCGCCCCGCTGACGGTGATCGGCCCCGCCGCGGCGATCGTGTTCGCCTCCCTCACCTTCGTCGTGCTCGCCAACGGGCTGCGCGACGTGCTCGACGTGGCGGGCCGATGACGGCGCCACTGCTGGAGGTGCGCAACCTCACCGCGCACTTCGCGCGAGATGCCGCCGCCCGGCGGGTGGTGGACGGCATTTCCTTCCACATCGATCCCGGCGAGGCCGTCGGCTTCGTCGGCGAATCCGGTTCCGGAAAATCGGTCACCGCCCGCGCGATCATGCGCTTGGCCCCCGAGGGTTCACCGGTGCGCTGGGGCGGCACGGTCCGATTCCGCGGGGAGGAATTGCTGACGCTCGATGCCGCTGCCATGGGCGATATTCGCGGCCGGCACATCGCCATGGTGTTCCAGGACCCGATGTCCTCGCTCAACCCGGTGATGTCGGTAGGTGCGCAAATCGACGACATCCTGATGCGCCACACCGGCCTCTCCCGCCGTGCGGCCCGGCGGCGGACCATCGAACTGCTCGACCTCGTCGGCATCCGCGAACCCGCCCAGCGGGCCGACGACCATCCGCACCAGTTTTCCGGCGGCATGCGCCAGCGCGTGTTGATCGCCATCGCCGTCTCCTGCCAACCCGCGCTGCTGATCGCCGATGAGCCGACCACCGCGCTCGACGTCACCGTCCAGGCGCAGATCCTGCGCCTGCTCATGCGGCTGCGGCGGGAACTCGGTATGGCATTGATGCTGATCACCCATGATTTCGGCGTGATCGCCGGCATGGTCGAGCGCGTCTACGTGATGAACGGTGGCGCCATCGTCGAAACCGGGCCGACCGACGCCTTGTTCGCAGCACCTCAGCACGAATACACCCGCGCGCTACTGGCGGCCGTACCGCGGATCGAGCCCGGCGGATGAGCGCCCCCTTGCTTAGGGTGCGCGACCTCTGCGTCACCTTCCCCGCACGCGCCGGGCGCCGGCCGGTGCGCGCGGTGGATCATGTCTCCTTCGATCTCGCGCCGGGCGAAACCCTCGGCCTGGTCGGCGAGTCCGGCTCCGGAAAAACCACGACCGGGTGGGCCATCCTGCAATTACAGCCGGCGGATAGCGGCTCCGTCGAGCTACTGGGGCGGGAGCTCGTCGGCATGGCTCCGCGTGCACTGCGCGGCATGCGGCGGCACATGCAACTCGTGCAGCAGAACCCCTTTTCGAGCCTGCATCCGCGCATGACCGTGGCGCGGATACTGGCCGAGCCGCTCCGCGTCCATGCCTCCGTCCCGCCCGGCCAGATCAACGCGCGGGTTGCCGAGTTGATGACGCTGGTCGGCATGGACCCTGCCATGGTCGGCCGCTACCCGCATGAGTTCTCCGGCGGCCAGCGCCAGCGCATCGTCATCGCCCGCGCTTTGGCGGTGAACCCTGATTTCGTGGTGTGCGACGAGCCGGTCTCGGCGCTGGATGTGCGGACCCAGTCGCAAATCGTCGAGCTGCTGCATGATCTGCAACGGCGCCTCGGCCTGTCCTACCTGTTCATCGCCCATGATCTCGCGGTGGTCCGCGCGTTGGCGCATCGGGTCGCGGTCATGTTCGGCGGCGGTATTGTCGAGCTTGGCCCGGTCGCGAGTGTATATCGGCATCCCGCACATCCATACACACGCAGCCTGCTCAATTCGGTTCCGGTGCCGGACCCCGCCCGCCAAAGGGCAAAATTGCTGGAGCCAGACATCGAGCCCGATTTCCGTTCAGGCGGTGGGGCCGACTCACCAGGCGGCCTGGAAGAAGTGGCACCTGGGCATTTCGTCTCCCGCCGATACTGGCCGTCGGCTGCCCCATAGACGAACAAGACATGATCGCCCGCCTGTCAGCCGTCGGCCGGGTGGCTGGCCCGCATCATCGCGGGACGATTCAGGCGGTGTTTCCCTGATCGGCGTTGGACATGATTGCACCAGCATTTTCATCGTGGTCATTTAAGCCACGCAGTTGCGAACGCCTTCGATCTCCATTTCGAAATCCGTTAGAGCGTTATCGGTTGAAGTTGACTCGTATGTGACTTGCGTGACGACGGGGCGGTCTGATTCAAGCTGAGGGCTGGACGAGGAGGCCAGCCCTTATGCCGGCTCCGTATTCTGAGGACCTTCGGCTTCGCGTGATGGAC